>JADGOO010000177.1 GCA_017882905.1 Acidimicrobiia bacterium
GACCGTCGGCCAGCAAGCCCTCGTTGTCGACCTGCGTCCGACCGACGCGTTCGGCGAGATCGGTGACGTCGGCGCCGGCCATGTGGCGTGCGTGCCGTTGCACGCGCCCGGCGACGTCTACTCGTTGCGTGAGGTGACGGACCTCGCGCTGGCGGGGCGGACGCTGCCGATCGCTCCCGGCAATCCGATGAGGAAGCCGAGCGACGTCACGCTCGACTCGATGGGGGTGATGCCGGGCGCCGTCGATCCGCAGGGTGGTTCCGTGTTGTTGTGGGGTGCAGCTACGGTCGGCGGTCCATTCACCGGCCTCGACCGCGCGGCGATAGGCGCGCCGGTCACGCTCGCGCAGTTCGATGCCAGCTATCGCGGGCCGGGGCAGGGGTTGAGCTGCACGCAGCACTGGACGGTTGCCGCGATCGGCACGTCGCCGATCGTCGACTCCCGTCCGGTGTTGCGCCTCGTGGGCTTCGCGCCACACGGCGCGAGTGGACCCGAGACGCTGTTCTACGTGGATCTCGTCCCGGCGTAGCCCGCACTCAGCGGCGCCGGTGCGGTGCCGACGCGCGCGGGGCACAATGGCCACGTGACCCAACTCGATTCGAACGTCGCGGTCGACGCGGCGCGCAAGGCGCTGGAGTTCACTCAGGACGAGCTCGTCGATCTTGCCCGCATCCCGAGCATCTCGTCCGACCCGGAACGCCATGACGACCTCGAGCGCAGCGCGCGCCGCACCACCGAGATCCTGCATCATCACGGTCTCGAGCACGTGGAGATCCTGCGGGCCGGTGACGCGCACCCCGCGGTGTACGGCGACTGGCTGCACGCGGGCGACGACAAGCCCACCTTGTTGCTCTATGCACACCACGACGTGCAGCCGCCTGGTGTGGTGGCGAACTGGACCGCCGATCCGTTCGATCCCACGGAGCGCGACGGCCGCCTCTACGCGCGCGGCATCTGCGACGACAAGGCGGGTGTGCTCGCACACGCGGCGGCGGTCAGCGCGTGGCTCGACAGCCATGGCGCGCTGCCGCTCAACGTGAAGATCCTGATCGAAGGCGAAGAGGAGATCGGCTCCCCGAACCTCGAGAGCTTCCTCACCGAGAACCACGACAAGCTCCGCAGCGACGTGTTCGTGCTCGCCGACGCCGGTCAATGGGATGTGGGCGAGCCGGCGATCACCTTCATGCTGCGCGGCATCATGACCGTCGACATCACGTTGCTCGCGTTGAAGAGCCCCGTGCACTCGGGCATGCACGGCGGCGCGGTACCCGACCCTGCGATGGCACTCGCGAAGCTGTGCGCGAGTCTCGTCGACGACTACGGCGACATCGCGGTGCGCGGGTTCCACGACGACGTGCGCCCCCTGACCGAAAAGGAGCGCGCCCAGATCGCGCAGCTCCCCGACGACGGTCGCCACTACCTGCGTGTGGCGGGTGCCATCCACGAAGACCTGCAGCCGGCCGGCAATCCCGAGGTTCCCGTGTTCGAGCGGCTGTGGGCCCGGCCGGCGCTCACCATCATCGGCTTCGACTCGCACCCGATCGCGGGTAGCAGCAATCAGATCGTGGCCCGCGCGACGGCGCGTGTGAGCGTGCGGCTCGCGCCCGGCCAGGATCCGCGCCGCTGCGAGGACACGCTGCGGGCGCACGTGGCCATGAACACGCCGTGGGGCATCGACTCGAGCGTGCTGGTGCACGAGCGCGTGCCGGCCTGGACCACCGATCCGCACGGCCCCGCATTCGAGGCGTGCGAGCGAGCGCTCACCAAGGGCTTCGGTCGCGAACCGGTGCTCATGGGCATCGGTGGCAGCGTGCCGTTCGTGGGGCCGTTCGTAAGTGCGTTCGGCAACATCCCCGCGTTGCTGATTGGTCCCGAAGACCCGTACAGCCGCGCCCACGGCGAAGACGAGAGCCTGCACCTCGACGACTGGCGCAAGCTCATCGAGAGCGAGATCCACCTCTTCGCCGAGCTCTGATTCACCCGAGGTCTTGGAGGGTGTGGCGCAGGGCTGAGCCGGCGGCGTTCCAGCCGCACATGCCGTGCACCCCGCCTCCCGGCGGTGTGGCCGCCGAGCACAGGTAGATGCCGTCAGCCGGAGTCCGGTACGGATCGACGCGCCGCATCGGCCGGAACAGCAGCTGCAGCCCCTGAGCCGAACCGATCCCGATGTCGCCGCCGTGCAGGTTCGGGTTGTGGGCTTCGAGCTCGGTCGGGCCCATCACGTGTCGGGCCTCGATCGTGTCGCGAAAGCCCGGTGCGTACTGCTCGATGCGGGCTTCGAGGAAGCCGAGGATCTCGTCGTGGTGTGGCACGAGATCACGCCCTTGGGGCACGTGGCAGTAGGCCCAGAGCACGTGCTCGCCGCCCGGCGCCCGGGACGCGTCGACGAGTGTGGGTTGGCCGACGAGCACGAACGGCTGCTCGGCGATCGAACCTTCGGCGACGGTGTGCTCGGCCGCGGCCACGTCGAGCATTGCGCCCCCCACGTGCACCGTCCCGGCGCGCCGGCACGCGTCGGCGAGCCAAGGCACCGCCTCCGAGAGGATGTAGTCGACCTTGAACGATCCGACGCCGTGCCGGAACGCGAGCAGGCGCCGGACGTAACGCGCGGGCAGACGGGCGCCTGCGATGTCGGCGAGCTGGCGCGCGCTCACGTCGAGCAGCACCGCCCGAGCCTTCGGCAGCTCGTCGAGGCTGGCCACGCGCCGGTCGCACTCGATGGTGCCGCCGTGCTCGATGATCACGCTCGCGAGCGCGTCGGCGATCGACTGGGAGCCGCCCCGTGCCACGGGCCAACCGCCGCGGCGCGCCGCCATCACGAGCATGAGCGCGGGCGCGCTCGTGAGCCACGTCTCGAGCGGCACGCCGGTATGGGCCGCGATGCCGGCGAACAGCGCGGGTGCGGCGTCGCCGGCGAAGCGCGCCCCGAACGCGGTGGCCGAGAGCACTCCGCGAGCACCGAAGTGCGCCGCGGCGACCGGGTGCGGCGGCACGCGGAGCACGGGCGCGAGGGCAGTCTCGAGCACGCCATCGAAGAGGTGGTCGAGCCGTCGGAACGTTCGTTCCCAGCGTGCGGCGTCGGGACCGAGGGTGGGCAGCGCCGTCGGGTCGCGATCGAGCACCGCGGCCCGATCACCGCCGAGCGCGTGGGCGAGCGCGAGCGGAGGCGCGAGCCACGTGAGGCCGTGGTGTGCGAGGTCGAGGGCGGCGAAGGCGGGTGAGATCGCGCCCAGCGGATGCACCGCCGAGCAGATGTCGTGGCGGACTCCGCTGCTGATCAGCGCCGCACTGCGCGCGCCACCGCCGACGGTGGGACCGGCTTCGATCACGCAGACGCGCGCGCCGAGCTGCGCGAGCCGAGCCGCGGTCGTCAGGCCGTTCGGGCCTGCTCCGACCACAACGGCGTCGTAGTCCACGCTGCAGTCTTAGCGCCGGGGACGGCCGCGGAGCGCCGAAACGAACTAGTTCGATCGGGCCATTTCGTACCGGTCGGATCCGGTCGCGGGTCCGGGCACCTTCACTGCTCCGCCCCGATCTGACCGGACATGACGGCCGTATGACAACAAGGGCCGATCGGGCGTCCGGTTCGCCCCAATTGCGGACCGGTTCCTACCGTCCCTAGTTCGACCCGACCCCGGTGCCGCAACCGCGCGACACCGCGATTCGAGGAGGCGTCGATGCCCGATCATCACCTTGACGATCTCTGCCCACATCCCCACCGCGCTCCTGATAGCTCGGCAACCGCGCTCGCCGGGATCGCGAGCAAGGAGCGTGGCACCGCTCCTCGGGGGGGAACCACAGGTGCCCAGCACGGGTCGATCACGACGATGGGCCGGCTGCTCGCCGGTCTCTCACTCGTGGTCGGCATGGTTGCGCTCAGCGCGACCGGTGGGGCTTCGGTGGGGCACGCCGGTGCCGCCACGACCGTTCCGGCCGCACCCAACGCGGTGCACGCCTACGGCGTCGCCACCGCGCAGGGCTCGCTGCAATCGATGGCGCTGCACGCGCCGGTCGTCGGCATCGCGACGAACCCGCAGGGCACCGGCTACTGGCTGACCGGCGCTGACGGTGGCGTGTTCGCCTTCGGCGATGCGCACTTCTTCGGCAGCACGGGCGCGCTGACGCTCGCCAAGCCGGTGGTGGGAGTGGCCCCGACGCCGTCGGGCAAGGGCTACTGGCTCGTCGCTTCTGATGGTGGCGTGTTCGCGTTCGGCGATGCGCAGTTCTTCGGCAGCACGGGCGGTATCGCGCTCGTCAAGCCGGTGGTGGGAATCGCGGCGACGCCGTCGGGCAAGGGTTACTGGCTCGTGGCTTCTGATGGTGGCGTGTTCGCGTTCGGCGATGCGCAGTTCTTCGGCAGCACCGCCAAGATCTCGCTCGCCACACCCGTGGTGGGCGTGACCGCCACGCCCAGCGGCCTCGGCTACTGGCTCGTCAGCGCCGACGGCGGAGTCTTCGCCTTCGGCGACGCACAGTTCCACGGCTCCGCGTTCGGTTCCGGTGTGAACGACGTGACCGGCATCGCGGCCACGAGCGACGGCGGCTACCTGATCTCGCGCGCCAGCGGGGAAGCGGTGCCGTTCGCGACCAACGACCCGGCGGCCGCGCCGCTCGTGAACAGTCCGGCGGCTCCGACGGTCGGGATCGCGACCCTGCGGGGCGGCGGGTACCTCACCGCCCAGGGTGCCGGCTTCGGTGCCGCAGGCGCCTCACCGTGGAGCCTGCATGCGCAACCATTCCTGGTGTGCACGCGCCATCACGAGTCGAGCCCCACGCCGCCGCTGTTCGACAACGGCTACGCGGCAGTGAACCCGAGCGGCACGTACCGCGGCGCGTACCAGTTCTCCCAGAGCACCTGGGACAACACGGCACGACACGCCGGGCGTCTCGACCTCGTGGGTGTCGACCCGGCCCAGGCGTCGGTCGCCGACCAAGACGTGCTGGCCTGGACGCTCTACCAGTGGCAGGGCGCGGCGCCTTGGCTCGGCCGCTGCGCTGGCCTGTAAGGCACGAGCACGAAGGCCGCGAGCGGGGGTGGAGATCGCCCCCGCTCGCGGCGCGTTCGGGCCCAGGCGCACTCGCCACGCTGAAAGCGGACCGCTGTGGGGCCGGTACCCTCGACGTGTCATGCCCCCGGCCGAACTGCTCCCTGATGTCGAGGCGTTCGGGTTCTCGGCCCAGGGCCCGTGGACCGTCGTCGACGACGAGCTCACCTGGCGCCAGGGTCTCGATCACCTGCGCAACGCCGCACGCGACTCGGTGCCCCGCATGTTGGAGCCGGGCCGGGTTCCGCCGCTGTGGCGAGTGGCCGCGGTGTGCGCACGGGTCGGTGCCGCGCTCGGCGTCTGGTACGCCACCGAAAGGCGCCAGGACCAGAGCGCGCGGCGTCGGGCGCTCTCGCGGCGGTTGCGTACCGCCTTTGCCCATCTCGGGCCCACCTACATCAAGATGGGCCAGATCATCAGCTCCGGCGAGGGTCTGTTCCCCGAGGAGCTCGTAGGCGAGTTCAAGCAGCTGCGCGACCGCGTGCCGCCCGAGACCTTCGAGCACGTTCGGCGCGTCGTGGAAGCCGATCTCGGCCGCCCGCTCGACCAGGTCTTCGCCCGCTTCGACCGCGAGCCGATTGCGGCGGCATCGATCGCCCAGGTGCACGGTGCGCAGCTGCTCACGGGTGAAGAGGTCGTGGTCAAGGTGCAACGACCGCGCGTGAACCAGCTCGTTCACGACGACATCCGGGCGATGGCATGGCTGGCGCCGAAGCTGATCGGGCGCATCCCGATCGCTGCGCTCGCCAACCCGCCCGCGCTCGTCGAGCTGTTCGCGGAGACGATCGTGGAAGAGCTCGACTTCCGTCTCGAAGCCGAGAACATGCTCGACATCGCCCGAGTGCTCGCCCAGACCGACCAGCGGGCCGTGATCGTGCCGCGGCCGCATCCCATGTTGGTCACGCGCCGGGTGCTCGTGATGCAGCGGCTCGACGGCTTCGCCTGGGACGACGCGGCGGGCATGCAGGGTGCCGGCGTCGACACGCAGGCCGTGCTCCACGCCGGGCTCGTGTCGTTCATGGAAGGCGCCATGCTCCACGGCGTGTTCCACGGCGATCTCCACGGCGGCAACCTGCGCGTGCGCGACGACGGCACCACGGTGCTGCTCGATTTCGGCATCACGGGCCGCATGGACCAGCAGCAGCGCCTCGCGTTCTTGTTCCTCCTCGTGGGCGCCACCACGGGCGACACGCGCGGTCAGCTGCGGGCACTGCGCGATCTCGGCGCCTTCCCGCCCGATGCCGACCTCGACGTGATCATCACCGATCTCGGTCTCGACCGCGCCTTCGTCGACCCCACGATGTTGTCGGGCGACGAGCTGCTCCACGAGCTGCAGGAGCTCACGAAGCAGCTCCTCGCGCACGGTGCGCGCGTGCCGAAGGAGCTGATGCTCCTCGTGAAGAACTTGCTGTTCCTCGACGGCTCGATTGCCACGCTTGCCCCCGATCTCGACATCATCGGCGAGCTCGAAGCGGTGCACACCGAGATCGCGATCCGTCACGGCGAACGACTCGCGGCCGAAATGGGGATCGACATGAGCGAGGCCACCTTCGATCCGGAGGCGGTGAAGGTGGCGATGGGCGTCGATCCGAGCATCGAGACGCTCACGTACCGCGACGTGCAGGAACGCCGTGACACGATCCGGCGCAACCTCGAGTCGAACCGGCCGGTCCGCCGGCCCGGAGTGCGGCGCAAGCGGGCCTGAAGGACGGGCGATGCCGGAGCTACCGCAGATGCAAGCGCTGTCGGAACGGCTCGACGCCGTGTTCGCGGGGCAGGCGCTCAGCCGCTACGAACCGCTCGGCTTCCATGGTCTGAAGACTGCGGTACCTCCTCCGGAGGTGCTCATCGGAGCGCCGGTGGATCACGTGGGGCGGCGCGCGAAGTACCTCGTGTTCGAGTTCCCGAACGAGCACCGCATGCTGATCCACCTGTCGAACGCTGGTCGCCTCGACATCGAGTCGCCGCCGAAGAAGACCAAGCCGAAAGGCTCGGCGGTGCGCCTGGTGTGGGGTGACATCGACACGGCGTTGCTCCTGCGCGAGCACGGCACGGAGCGCAAGGCCGGATGGTGGGTGCTCGCGCCCGGCGACGACGGCCCACTCGGCCGGCTCGGCCCCGAACCCGACAGCCGGCAGTTCGCGGAGTTCGTGCGCACCGCGAAAGACAACCGGCGCATCCACACGTTGCTGCGCGATCAGACGACCGTCGCCGGCATCGGGCGCGGCTACTCCGACGATCTGCTGCACCGGGCGCACATGTCGCCCTACGCGACGCTCACCTCGCTCGACGCCGAAGCGCGCGAACGACTCCTCGCCGCGATCCAAGCCGTGTTGGCCGACGGTCTCGAGCGCGAGCGACGCCGCACCGGCGGCCTGTCGGAGAACAAGCTCGGTGAGCACTTCACGGTGCACGGCAAGGCCGGTCTGCCCTGTCCCGAGTGCGGTACCGATCTGGCGCGGATCTCCTACGAGAGCCATGAAGTCGTGTACTGCCCGAAGTGCCAGACGAACGGCAAGGTCCTTGCCGACCGTCGCATCTCTCGCCTGCTCAAGTGAGCCAGCGCGCGGCGCGCCGTGGCGCGTTCACGCGAGCGTGGCCGACATCTCCCAGATCACGACTTCGCTGTCGGTGCTCGCAGTGAGATCGAGCGCGCCGGCGTCGGTGAGCCGTGCCGCGTCGCCGGTGCTCATCGACGTGTCGCCGATGTGCACGTCGCCGCGCGCCGCGAACGCGTGGACGAACGGCGCGTCGGGCACCTTCACCGTGTCACCGGCCCGCAGCTGGGCAACCCACAAGGTGGCGTGCGGCTGGTTGATGTGGATCACGGCGTCGGGGTTCGCACCCGACGCGATCGGCACCAGCGCGCCCGGCGTGAGCGAGCCCGACGCGTCGCGTTGCTCGTAGCCGGGATCGAGACCGTTGGTGTCGGGCACCACCCACATCTGCAGGAGATGGACGGCTTCAGTGCGCGACGCGTTCATCTCGGAGTGGCGGATGCCGCGCCCCGCGCTCATGCGCTGCGCCTGACCCGGGGTGATCACACCTTGATGGCCGGCACTGTCGCGGTGTTCGAGCGCGCCGTCGAGGACCCACGTGCCGATCTCCATGTCGCGGTGCGGGTGCGTGCCGAACCCGGTGCCTGCGGCGACCACGTCGTCGTTGTTGACGAGCAAGATCCCGTGGTGCGTGTTACGGGGATCGTGGTGCTCACCGAAGCTGAAGCTGTGCCACGAATCGAGCCAATCGAGCTTGGTGTGGAACCGCAGCGACCCGGCGATGATGTCGATCATGATCCCTCTACCACCCTCTGCTGGCCGGGGTGCCCTTGAAGGGTCCCTTGATCCGGTTCGTGATCCAACCACCGTAGAAGCCGCCCGGCTGCGCGGTCGCCACCTCGTCATCGACTCGACATTCGTCCATGCGACTCGCGTAGAACGCGACGTAGTCGGTGATCGCGGTGAAGGCGGGGCTGGGTGTGCGATAGCACCAGGCCGCGTCGGCTTCGACCCGATCGCCGGCGCGCACCGAGAGGTAGGTGGCGCGTCCCTTCCACTCGCAGAACGACGTGCGGGCGCTCTCGACGACGGCGCCGGGCGCGACGTCTTCGGGCGGGAAGTAGTAGTTGGGCGGGTGGCTCGTCTCGAGCACACGAACGCCGCGCGTGGTCTCGGCGACGACGACGCCATCGAGCACGACGACGAGGCGTTCGGGTACGGGCTCGAGACGGGGCGGCCGCGGGTAGTCCCACGCCGACTCGTCGCCGGGCCCGGTCGGCTCGGGTGTGGGTCGGTCGACGAACGGCACCCGTCCAGTTCACACCGGCCGCGCGTGCAGCGGTGCGCAGGAGGGCCGGGAGCGTCAGCCGGTGGTGATCGGGCCGGTGTTCACGACCTCGAACGCGCTGCCCGGCACGCTCTTCAGCTGGTTCAGGTCCGTGTCGTTCCACCGCGAGTCGGCCGCGCCGGTGAGATACCAGTTGGAGCCGTTGTCGGCCACGATGGCGCCGTAGTGCTCGAGGGCGATCAGGATCACCTTCGCCTCGCCGTGGAAGCGCGAGATGTCGTAGCTCGCCTTGAGGCGTAGGCGCATGCCCATCGCCGGGCGCGTCGGGTCGGTGCTCGACGACGCGAAGTGGCGGGCGGGCGAGACGTAGCCGCGCATCGTCCGCGCGAATGTCACTCGGAGCGCATGGTCGATGGCGCCGGCCGTCGCCTCGTCGTACCGGGCGAGGCCAGGGAAGATCGGCAAGCCGGCCGCGTCGGCCGAGGTCCAGCCGGCGGGGCGCAGCGCGTTCGAGGTGAGCAGCCACGTGGCGCCCGAGTCGGCATCCCAATGGCCCGAGCGCGGGAAGGCCCGGTCGAGCTCGACGAGGCGGCACGTGCCCCGTTGCACCACGATCACGTGTCGGTCACCGGTGCTCGCCGAGCCGCCTTCGATCGGGGCGTTGAGCGGGACCGGGAACGGCCCCGGGTCGCTCTCGCTGCCGTAGGCCGTGTAGTTCACCGCCACCTTCGGCTGGGTTGCGCTCACCGTGGTGAACGGGATCCCGTAGGCGCCGCCACCGCCGAAGTCGGCGTGGAGGAACTGCCCGCCGGTCGTCTGGATCTCGTTGATGATCGCGGCCGAGTTGGTCCGCACGGGCAGCTTCGAGATGTCGGTGTTCCACGGGTTGTTGGCCGGGAAGACCGGACAGCCCGCCCACGTCGTCGACGCGGCGGGCGTGGCCCCACCGCCAGGCCCGCCCCGCGGAACGGGGGACAGGACCGGCCGGCACGCGGCCGCCGCCAGCACAAGGGCGGCAGCGACCGCGCTCCGGGAACCGATCCCGCTCATTCCGACCCCCCGGATCTTGTTGCAATGCCTGTCGTGACCACGTGGTGCTCCTCGCTGATGATCGGCCCGCGAGGGGCCGTAGCATGAGCGCGCCCGAAGAACCTTTGACGGTTCCTTGCTCATTGCACTGCGAAGGTCGCGTTGCTCGCTTTCATCCCGAGCCCCTCCGACGGCATCGTCCACATCGGTCCGGTGCCCCTCCACGCCTATGGCTTGATGCTTGCCATCGGCGTGATCGTCGCGACGCGCCTGGCCGAACCGCGCACGCTGGCGCGGGGCTTCGAGCCGGGCCTGATCGCCAACGTCGCCACCAAGGTGGTCATCGGCGGCGTGATCGGCGCCCGCGTGTACCACCTGTTCACCGGCTACAACTGGACGCGCGACGGCTTCTGGGGGATCTTCGCCATCTGGCGCGGTGGCCTGTCGATCTGGGGCGCAGTCGGCGGCGGCGTGATCGTGCTGTACGCAATCGCCCGACACCGTCACCTCGACACGTTGCTGCTCCTCGACGCGATCGGGCCCGCCGTGGCGGTGGCGCAGGCGATCGGTCGCTGGGGCAACTGGTTCAACCAGGAGCTGTTCGGGAGGCCGAGCACGCTGCCCTGGGCGGTGGAGATCGATCGTGCGCACCGGCCCGCGGGGTACGAGCACGTCGCCACCTTCCAACCGACGTTCCTGTACGAGTCGCTCTGGTGTCTCATCATCTGGTTCGTGGTGACGCGCGCCGAGAAGCGGTTCTCGTTCGTGCGCGGCCAGTCGTTCTCGCTCTACGTGGCGATGTACACCTTCGAGCGGTTCTTCATGGAGCTGCTCCGCGTCGACAAGGCAACCGACGTGTTCGGGATCCGCTTCAACGCGCTGGTCTCTGCCGCGCTGTGCGTCATCGCGACCGCCTGCTATCTCGGGCTCGATCGTCGCCGCCGGCGTCAGAACCGCGACGAGCCGTCGACGACGTCGGACGAACCGACGACGGCTCCGTCGTAACCTGCGCCCTCGATGAGCACCGTCACTGTTGAGCTTGCCGCGGCGCGCGTCGTCGAGGCCACCAAGGTCTATGGGCGAGGCGACACCGAAGTGCGGGCGCTCGACACCGTCGACGCGTCGTTCGAACGGGGTCGCTTCACCGCGATCATGGGTCCGTCCGGCTCGGGCAAGAGCACGTTGTTGCACTGCCTTGCCGGTCTCGATCACCTCACCTCGGGTCACGTGTTCCTCGGCGAGCTCGAGCTCAGCGGTCTGTCGGAGAAGCAGCTCACGAAGGTGCGTCGTGACCGACTCGGCTTCGTGTTCCAGTCGTACAACCTCGTGCCCACGTTGACGGCCGCGGAGAACATCACGTTGCCCGCCGATCTCGGTGGCCGCCCGATCGATCAGGCATGGGTCGATCGCGTCATCGACGTGGTCGATCTCCGGAACCGGCTCACGCACCGGCCGTCGGAGCTGTCCGGTGGCCAGCAGCAACGTGTCGCGGTAGCGCGCGCGCTGGCGAACCAGCCCGACATCGTGTTCGCCGACGAACCCACCGGCAACCTCGACTCGAAATCGAGCGGCGACATCTTGCGGTTCATGCGCAAGGCCGTCGACGAGTTCAACCAGACGATCGTCATGGTCAGCCACGATCCGGTCGCCGCCGCCTACGCCGACCGCGTCGTGTTCCTCGCCGACGGCCGCATCGTCGACGAGATCCAGTCACCCACACGCGAGTCGGTGCTGGAGCACATGGCGCGCCTCGGGGACTGACGTAGCGATGGTGTGGCGGATCACCTGGCGCGGGCTGCTGAGCCACGCGCTGCGCTTCGTGATGACCGCGCTCGCGATCGTGCTCGGCATCTCGTTCCTCGTGGGCAGCTTCGTGATCACCGACACGATCCGTTCGGCGTTCGACGACCTGTTCGCGCAGGCCACCAAGGGCACCGACGAGATCGTTCGCTTCCAGGCCCAGATCAAGAACACCGATCTCGGCGATGTGCGCCCACCGGTGCCGGCATCACTCGTCGCCGCGATCGAGGCGGTGCCCGGCGTGCGGGCTGCCGAGGGCCTCATCCAGGTGCCGAACGTGCAGATCCTCGATCGCAAGGGCAAACCCGCCGGCTCGTTCGCGCCGCAGGTCGGCTACACGTGGGTCCGAGACACGGCACTGAGTCCGTGGCGGCTGGCCAGCGGACGACCCCCGCGCACTGCGGGCGAGGTCGTCATCGACCGCGGCACCGCGATCGACAAGAGGTTCCACGTGGGCGATCGCGTCAACATCCTCACGCCGACTGCCAAGCAGTACGTGATCGTCGGCATCACGCGCTTCGGGCGCGTCGATCGGCCGCTCGGCACGACCGCGTCGCTCTTTACGACCACGGAGGCGCAGCGGATCGCGAACAAGGTCGGCAAGTTCGATCAGATCGCGGTGGCCGCCCAGCCCGGCGTCAGCCAAGAGCAGCTCCAGTCGCGGCTGCGCGCCGCGTTCACCGACCCGCAGATCGAGGTCCTCACCGGCACGCAGTACCGCAAGGAGCAACAGAGCAACATCCGTAAGCAGCTCGGGTTCATCAACATCGCGCTCGGCATCTTCGCCGGTGTCGGTCTGCTCGTGGGCGCGTTCATCATCTTCAACACGTTCACGATCGTGGTGGCCCAGCGCACGCGCGAGCTCGCGCTCATGCGTGCGGTGGGTGCCTCGCCGGGCCAGGTGTTCCGCGCCGTGCTCGGGGAGTCGACGCTTGTCGGTCTGATCGCTTCCATCATCGGTGTGGCCGGCGGCGTTGCCCTCGCCGCGGGCTTGCGCGCGCTGCTCGCTGCACTCGGCGTGTCGCTCCCGGGCGGAAGCGTCGTGGTCGAGCCACGCACGGTCGTGTTGGGCTTGGTGGTCGGGCTCCTGGTCACGGTGCTCGCCGCGCTCATGCCCGCGCGCAAGGCGGCCACGACGCCGCCCATCGCGGCGCTGCGCGAAGTCGCGGTCGAAGGTGAGGTCGATCTCGCGCGCCGCATCACGAGTGGTGTCGTCGTGTTCGCGGTCGGCACCGCGGCGCTGCTGCTCGGGTTGTTCGTGGTGTCGAGCGGCACCCAGGAGATCTGGCTCGTGGGGCTCGGCGCGCTCGGAGTGTTCGGCGGCGTGATCACCGCGGGGCCGGCAGTCGTGCGGCCGTTCGCGAGGCTGTTCGGGGCGCCGCTGCCACGCTTGCGCAAGCTGCCCGGCCGTCTCGCCCGAGACAACACGCTGCGCAACCCGCGCCGCAGCGCCCGCACCGCGATCGCGCTCACCGTCGGCGTCTCGCTCGTGGGCTTCATCACGATCTTCGGCGCGTCGGCGAAGAAGTCGATCCGCCACGTGTTCGGCGGTCAGTTGCACGCGGACTACCTGCTCACACCGGGAAGCGGTGGCTTCACCCCTGGCTTCAGCCCCGACGTGACCGCGGCGGTGGCCAAGCTGCCGCAGGTCGACGCCGTCACGGGGTTGCGGCTCTGGGAAGTACGCGTCCGCCAGCCCAACGGCAAGCTCGGCGGCAACGACCCGATCGCGGCGCTCGAACCGTCGGTCATCGGCCGTGTGCTCGACGCCGGGCACCTCCAGGGCAACCTCGAACACATCGATCGTGGCATCGCCGTGTCACAGAAGTTCGCCAAGCACCTGCACGTGCGGCTCGGCGACACCGTCACGTTGACGTTCGGCGCGGAGCCGCAGGACACGACGTTGCCGGTCGTGGCGATCTACGAGAAGACCAGTCTTGCTGGGCCGATGCTCGTTTCCATCGCCACGTTCGCGCAGCACGTTCGGCTGAACTTCGACTTCCTCGACGTCATCCTCGCGAAACCGGGTGTGACACCCACGCAGATGGCCGACGCGGTGAAGCCGATCTTGGCGAGCTATCCGACGGTGAAGCTCGAAGATCGCAACAAGTTCATCAACGACCAGGCCAAGCAGGTGGATCAGGTCGTGGCGTTCATCTACGTGCTGTTGGCGCTGTCGGTGATCATCGCCTTGCTCGGCATCGCCAACACCCTGGCCCTGTCGATCTACGAGCGCACGCACGAGATCGGGCTGTTGCGCGCGGTTGGGATGAGCCGTCGTCAGGTGCGCTCGTCGGTGCGGTGGGAGGCTGTGCTCATCTCGATCCTGGGCACCGTGATCGGCCTCGTGCTCGGCCTCTTCTTCGGCTGGGCCATCACCGCGTCGCTACGGGATCAAGGCTTCACGCAGTTCGACATCGCGCCGGTGCAGCTCGTGGTCGTGGTGATCGTCGGCGGGCTCGCCGCGGTCGGCGCCGCGGTGGTGCCGGCTTGGCGCGCGGGGCGCATGGACGTGCTCGACGCCATCCACACCGAGTAGCGCGCGCCGCGAACGGCGCGTCTACTCGCCGGCGCGCAGCGCGGCGTCCTTCTGCTTCACGGCGTCGGCGAGGCCGGCTTGGAAGTGCTCCATCGCCGCGCGCAGCTCCGGATCGGAGGTGGCCAGGATGCGCACGGCGAGCAGCCCGGCGTTGCGCGCGTTGCCGATGGCCACGGTGGCCACGGGGATGCCGGCGGGCATCTGCACGATCGACAGCAACGAGTCGAGGCCGTCGAGCTTCGCGAGCGCAACCGGCACGCCGATGACGGGAAGGGAGGTGAGCGAGGCCGTCATGCCCGGCAGGTGCGCCGCGCCGCCGGCACCGGCGATGATCACCTTCAGGCCGCGTGCCGCGGCACCGCGGGCGTATTCCACCATCACGTCGGGGGTGCGGTGTGCGCTCACGATCCGCACCTCTCGTGCCACGCCGAACTCGTCGAGCACTTCGACGGCGCCCTGCATCGTGGGCAGATCCGAATCGCTTCCCATGATCACGCCCACGAGCGGTGTGCCGCTTCCGGAGCCGTTTCGCGGCGCGTCCGGGGGGATCTGCATGAGGCTGACGGTAGCGTGCCGCCATGCAGACGCGACTGACCGAACTGCTCGAGATCGAGCACCCGGTGATGCTCGCCGGCATGGGCGGCGTCGCCTACCACGCACTGGTGGCGGCCGTCAGCGAAGCCGGTGGCATCGGTACCCTCGGCGCCGCGCCGATGACGGTCGAGCAGATGGAAGGCGAGATGCGCGACGTGCGGGCCGCCACGGCCAAGCCGTTCGGCGTGGATCTGCTCGCCGCGCTGCCGGAGACGCTCACGCGCGGTGTCGACGCGATCATCGCGGGGGGCGCCAACTTGTTCGTCGCCGGGCTCGGTGTGCCCCGCGACATCATCGGCCGCCTCCACGAAGCGGGCGTCCTCGTCGCCAGCATGTGCGGCAAGGTGCGCCACGCGATCTCCGCCGCCGAGAGTGGCTGCGACTTCGTGATCGTGCAGGGCACCGAGGCGGGCGGGCACACCGGGATGATCGCCACGATGCCGCTCGTACCGCAGATCGTCGACGCCGTCGGTGCGCGCATGCCAGTCGTTGCAGCCGGGGGCATCTACGACGGCCGCGGTCTCGCTGCCGCGCTCGCGCTCGGGGCCGATGGCGTCTGGATGGGTACTCGGTTCATTGCCACACCCGAGGCGCGCACCGTCCGCGGCTACAAGGACGCGCTGCTGCGCACTGCCGAAGACGGCACCGTCATCACCAAGGGCTATTCGGGCAAGCCGATGCGGGCCATCCGCAACGCGTGGACCCAGGAGATCGAAGAGCACCCGGAGCTGCTGCGCCCGTTCCCCGAGATGATGGTGCACTCCCTCGAGCGGGGCGTGCTGCACCTTGGAGGCGACGAAGACACGCAGGTGGATGTCGATCGCGAGTGCTATCCGGCGGGGCAGGCCGCCGGCGCCATCGACACGCTCATCCCCGCCGGCGACCTCGTTCGCCAGATCGTGAGCGAAGCCGAGGCCACCCTCGACCGGCTGGCCACGTTGCCGGGCCGCACGTCGCGCGCCTGACCTATGAGCCGCCTCGTGGTCGTCGGGGGCGACGCAGCCGGCATGACCGCGGCCGCGACCGCACGGCGCCGCGACAGGAACCTCGAGATCGTCGCGTTCGAGCGCAGCGCACATACGAGCTACTCGGCGTGCGGGCTGCCGTACTTCATCTCGGGGCTCGTTGCCGACGCAGCCGATCTCATCGCGCGGTCGCCCGCCGAGCATCGTGCGCTCGGGGTGCCCGTGCAGACGCGCCATGAGGTGATCGCGATCGACGTGGAAGCCAAGCGCGTGCGCGTGCGCGACCTCGACACTGCCGACGAACGCGACGAACCGTTCGACGTGCTGGTGATCGGTACGGGTGCCACTCCCGTTCGTCCCGAGCTTCCCGGCGCCCAGGCGGCCGGCGTGTTCGGCATCCAGACGATCGAAGACGGCATCGCGTTGCACGACTGGATCGAGCGCGAGCACCCGCGTCAGGCCGTTGTGGTGGGTGGCGGCTACATCGGTCTCGAGATGGCCGAAGCGATGAAGCACCTCGACGTAGACGTGACGTTGATCGAACGCCACGATCAGCCGATGGGCACGCTCGACCCCGACATGGGTGAGCTGGTCGCCGACGCGTTGCGCGGCATCGGGATCAGCTTGAGGCTCGGCACCGACGTCTCGTCGTTCGCGACTCGTCCCGACGGGCGCGTGCGCGCCGTCGTCACAGCCGAGGGCGAGATACCGGCCGACGTCGTGGTGCTCGGCCTCGGCGTGCGCCCAAACGTCGAGCTCGCGCGACATGCCGGCATCACGATCGGCGATCGCGGCGGCATCCGCGTCGACGGTGCCATGCGCACGAGTGCCGCCGATGTGTACGCGGCAGGCGACTGTGTGGAGTCGTGGCACCGTCTGAGCGGTCGACACGTAGTGGTTGCACTCGGCACGCACGCCAACAAGCAGGGTCGCGTCGTCGGCATCAACGTCACGGGCGGCGAGGCGAGCTTCCCCGGCGTGATCGGCACCGCCGTCACCAAGGTGTGCGCGTATGAGGTGGCGCGCACCGGTCTCGGTGAGCGCGAAGCCGCCGACGCAGGCTTCGACGCGGTGGCCGTCCGCGTCGATTCCACGACACGGGCCGGCTACTACCCGGGCTCGACGCCCATCACGGTGAAGATGGTGGCCGAGCGAGGCACCGGCCGGCTGCTCGGCGCGCAGATCATCGGCCAGGAGGGCGCCGCGAAGCGCATCGACGTGGCAGCTACGGCCATCTGGAACGAGATGCGCGCGGCCGATGTCGCCATGCTCGACCTGGCGTACGCACCGCCGTACTCGCCGGTCTGGGATCCCGTGCTCGTGGGCGCCCGCAAGGTCGCCGAGCTGGTATAGAGCGGGAACCGAGCGACCTCACGTAGTGTCGCGGGCATGAGGAAGTCGACTGCGCACAACGACCTGGTCGACGTGATCGCCCAGGTCCCGCTGTTCGAAGGTCTCTCGAAGCGCACCCAACGCGACCTGGCCGCGCTCGCCAAGGTAACTGACCACGCCGAGGGGGCGGAGATCATCACCGAGGGCGCGGCCGGCGTGGCGCTCTATGTCATCCTCGACGGTCAGGCCGAGGTGGTGGTGCGCCGCAAGGTGATCGCCAAGCTGCGCCGGGGCGATTCGTTCGGCGAGCTCGCCATCCTCGACGGCCAGCCGCGCATGGCCACGGTGCGCGCAGTCACGCCGATCACCACGCTGGTGCTGTCTCGCTGGAGCGCGAAGCCGGTGCTCGAGGATCCGCAGGTGATGAAGAAGCTGCTCGTGACCGTCACGCAGTGGTTGCGTGAGGCGCGCACCCAGCCCGCCGACTGACGCGACGTCGAGCCCGCATCACTGAGCAGCGCTGCGCCGCTCCAACGCGAGGTCGTTCTCGTACATCCGCTTGACGAGCTCTTCGAAGCTCACCTTCGGCGACCAACCGAGCCGGTCGCGTGCCTTGCTGGCGTCGCCGATCAGGAGGTCGACCTCGGCCGGCCGGTCGAAGCGGTTGTCGTGGCGCACGTAGGGCTCCCACGAGTCGTAGCCGGCGAGGCGGAACGCCACATCGAGGAACTCGCGGATGCTGTGCGTCTCGCCGGTGGACACCACGTAGTCGCCGGGCTCTTCTTGTTGGAGCATGAGCCACATCGCCTCGACGTAGTCGGCGGCGTGGCCCCAGTCGCGGCGAGCTTCGAGGTTGCCAAGGCTGATCGAGTCCTGGAGGCCGAGCTTGATGCGCGCGAGCGACGAGGTGATCTTGCGCGTCACGAACTCGTGGCCGCGCCGCTCGCTCTCGTGGTTGAAGAGGATGCCGCTGCTCGCGTGGATGCCGTAGGCCTCGCGGTAGTTGACCGCGATGTTGTGGCCGAACATCTTGGCGACGCCGTACGGCGAGCGGGGATGGAACGGGGTGGCCTCGGTCTGGGGGACCTCGCGCACCTTGCCGAACATCTCCGACGACGACGCCTGGTAGAAGCGGATCGGGTTGTTCTGCGTGCCGCCCACGATGCGGACCGCTTCGAGCATGCGCAGCACGCCGAGGCCCGTGATCTCGGCCGTGAGCTCGGGCTGGCGGAACGACAGCTGCACGAAGCTGATCGCGCCGAGGTTGTACACCTCGTCGGGTTGGACTTGTTCGACGGCGGCGATCAGCGACGGCAGATCGCGCAGGTCGCCTTCCACCAGCTCGAGGCGCGGGTTCTCGCCCTCGACGAGCGCGGCCTTCGGGTTCGCCTGGCCGTGAACGAGGCCGTAGACCTGGTAGCCCTTCGCAGCCAGGAACTCCGACAGGTAACGGCCATCTTGGCCGGTGATGCCGGTGATCAATGCTCGCTTCATCTGGCGGCGCGCTCCGGTAGGCCGATTTCGGGGGAGTTGACGATCGTTTCGGATGTTAGGCGGAGGTTCGCCGATCCCATTCGGGGTCGAGCTGCACGAGGAACTCGGCGCAGCGCTGCTCCTCGTCGGCCTCGCCGATGGCGCCCGCCGACTGGCGCAGGCCCTCGAGGGCCCGCAGGAAGCCCCGGTTCGTGGGGTTGCGCCACCGCACGAAGCCGTTCCCTCGCCAACCGTTCTGGCGCAACGTGTCGAGGCCCCGGTGGTAACCGACCCGGAAGTAGGCGTACGCCTCGGTGTCGTCGCGGGCGTGCTCACCCAGGTGCGCCCAGGCGTCGCAGAACCGCGGCCAGCGGGCGCACACGTCGGCCAGCGCGTCGCGCCGGGCCTCCGGGAGCAGCCCGAGTGCGTGATCGAGTGCGTGTTGGGCATCGGCCGGCGGCGGTGGGAGCACCGTCTCCGGCGGGCCCGAGGCGGAGAAGCTGACGTTGCCCATCGCCAGCGAGCGTAACGGGGCGGTGCGGCGCAGAGCCCACCGGGCGCGAGCGCAGCGAGCGGGGTACAGGACAGAGCCCACCGGGCGCGGGCCCAGATGTCGCGAGGCCACGACCGCGTGGTTGGATGGCCCGCCGATGACCGAATCTGCAAGCACGGCGACAACGGACGCAACCGAGCCCGGTGCTGGCGCCACCGAAGCGCCCAAAGGCGCCACGCGCCTGGTGCTCGTGCGCCACGGTGTCACGGTGCAGACGGGCGGCATGCTGTCGGGACGGCTTCCCAACATCGATCTCACCGACGAAGGCCGCGCCCAGGCCCGCCGGGCGGGTGAACGACTCGCGCCGCTGCCGGTGGTGGCCGTCTACGCGAGCCCGATCGAGCGCACCATGCAGACCGCCGAGCTCGTCGCGGAACCGCATGCCCTCGACGTGATCGTGTGCGACGGCGTGATCGAGGCCGAGTACGGCGACTGGAGCGGCCAGAAGCTCTCCGATCTCGCCAAGACCGACGAATGGCGCGTGGTGCAGGCGGCGCCGTCACGGGCCCAGTTCCCGAATGGCGAGTCGTTGCGCGCGATGCAGGCGCGCATGGTCGCCGCACTCGACGCGCTCGTCGCCGCGCACAGTCACGAGACGATCGTGGTGGTGAGCCACGCCGACCCGATCAAGGCTGCGATCGCGCACTACACCGGCGTGCACCTCGATCTGTTCCAACGGCTGCACGTGTCACCCGCGTCGGCCACCGTCTTCGACTTTCACCCGTACGGCGTGATGATGGTGAAGTACAACGACACGGGATCGCTCGACGAGCTCGTACCGAAGCCGCGCACCGATGAGGGGTCTCGCGATGGCTGAACCCATCGAGTTCGATCCGGTCGACACGATCGCGGCCGGTGCCGTCGGGATCCCCGGCAGCCGGCGCTTCATGATCCAGGCCACGAAGAATGGTGCCGTGCTCGCCGTGCTGCTCGAGAAGGAGCAGATGGGCTTGCTGGCAGCCGAAGCCGGCGAGTTCCTCGACAAGCTCGGTCTCCCCGAAGAGGGACTCGATCCGGTGAACGACGCGCTGTGCGGACAGGTGCGCGACGTCGAGCCGTTGTTCCGCGCCCGAGTGATCGGCATCGGCTTCGATCCGGCGCGCGAGCTCGTGCTGATCGAGCTGCGGGAAGTGGCAGGCGACGAGGGCGAACCGCCCGACCCCGCCGACGACGACGGCATGGTCGCCCGGATCTACGCCACGCGCCCACAGGTACGTGCGCTCACCCGGCACGGGGCCGCTTCGATCGAGCGGGGCCGGCCGCCCTGCCCGCTGTGCCAGGGACCCATGGACCCGGAGGGTCATCGCTGCCCACGGTGGAACTGATGGCGTTGCTCTCTCGTCAGGCCGGTCTCGAGGTTCCCGACCCATTGCCCGACGACGTGGCGCGCGTCGTGCTCGCCGAGGGCGAAGCCGACGTCGTCGGCCGCATGCCGTGGTCATCGAACGCGACGTTCCTTGCCCGTGTCGAGCTCGACGGCGACGCGCTGCTCGCGATCTACAAACCGCAAGCCGGTGAGCGTCCGCTCTGGGACTTCCCCGAAGGCACGTTGTGCTGTCGCGAAGTGGCCGCGTATGTTCTTTCCGACCTGCTCGGCTGGTCGCTCGTTCCGCACACGGTGCTGCGTGATGACCTCCCCCTCGGCCTGGGCGCGTTGCAACGCTTCGTGGATCACGACCCCGAAGAGCACTACTTCGAGCTGCAAGCGGGCCGCGACGAGATCTTCCAGCGCTTCGCCGCCTTCGACGTGCTCGCCAACAACACGGATCGCAAAGGTGGTCACGTGCTGCTCGGTATCGACGGCATGGTGTGGGGCATCGATCACGGCGTGTGCTTCCACCCGCAGTGGAAGCTGCGCACGGTGATCTGGGAGTTCGCCGGCGACCCCCTCCCGGCGCCGTTGCTCGACACCATCGCCTGCGCCATCGACCGTC
>JADGOO010000178.1 GCA_017882905.1 Acidimicrobiia bacterium
ATCTTCGGCCATGGCGACCGGACGCGACCCGACTCCGTCGCCGGACGCGCGCTCGTGCGGGGCACGGTGCGCGCGCCCGACCGGTACCTGATCCCAGGCACCCGAGACTTCATCGCGTTGTTCGCGCGCGTCTGAGCGAGGCGCGGCGCTTCAAGCGCGGGCGCGACGTCGCGCCCGCAGCCAGGTCGACCTTCGGTTCCCGAAGCGCGTCACGAGCGCATGGTTCAGCTCGACCGCAATGTCGTCGGCGATCGGAGCCAGCGGGCCCGTGGTCCAGCTGAGCACGCGATCCGCCAGTGCCGGGTTGCGCACGAGCACCGGTCCGTGCAGATACGTGGCCAGCATCCGGTCGGTCAACACGCCTTCGCGAACGCCGCCGTGCAACACGTGGCCGAGTGGAGGGAGGTCATCATGCACCTCGGTGACACCGCGATGGTTCTCGAAGCCCGAGAGCTCACCCAAGCTGGGATCGGTCGCTTCGAGCACCACGTCGCCCACCTGGCGCGTCGCTCCGACCACCGTGGTGGCGTCGATGATGCCGAGACCATCGAGCACGATCCCGTCGGCGCCGGGCAGCGTGCGCCCGAGCAGCTGGAACCCGGCACACACGCCGACAATCGACGCGCCGGCCTCGTAGGCGGCGACCAGGGGCGAACCGATGAGACGTTGCGCGGCCGCGGTCTGTGCGTGGTCTTCGCCGCCGCCGATCACGTAGCAGTCGAGCGACGCGGGCACGGCGTCGTCGGCGAGCACCGTGACCACCTCGACCGGGATGCCGCGCACCCGCAGCCGCTCGGCGAGCACAGCCGCGTTGCCGCGGTCGCCGTACGTACCGAGGAGGTCGGGATACAGCGCGCCGATGCGCATCACCGAATCGGTCATCGGCGCCCGATCCTTCGCACGATGTCGTGATACGCGGTGTACGACGCGGCGACGACCACGTCACCCCCGGAGCGCGCTCCTGCGATCGCCAGTGCGCGCAGCGGGTCGGGCTCTACGGCCACGAGCTCGAGCCCTGCCGTTCGCAGCCGGACGGCAACATCGAGCGCCCTCGTGCCCGACGCGACGAACGGGCGCCGCGCCAATCGCTCGTAGGGCACGTCCCAGAGCCACGACGGATCACGCCCGTCGGCCGATTCGTCGTTCTGGACGAACACGAGCGTTGCCTCGCCGGCGCCCAGATCATCGATGAGCGCGGCCCAGCCGGCAGGATTCTTGACGAGCACGAGTCGTGCTGCGCGACCCGACGTGATCGGCATCGTGTCGATGCGGCGCCCGACACGCGCCACCGTCGAGGCCGCCTCGAACGCTCGGTCGAGCGAAACATCGAGGTGCGTCGACGCGACGACCGCGAGGGCGCGGTTCGACTGCTGCCATCTTCCGGGGAGCACGGTGGGACCCGCGGCGCGCCAGTCGCCTACTTGCAGCGAGTCGCCGCGTTGCACAGCATGCGGCCGGGGCGACTCGAGGCCGCACGCGCACGACCAGCCCGAAGGCTCGCCCGTACGCCGCAGCACCGACGCGCACTTCGGGCACGCGACCGAATCGAGCTTGGCGGATGTCTCCAGCTCGACCCAATCGACAGCTTGTCCCTCGAGCGCCCACACCACGTTCGGGTCGTTCACCGGTGCGACGAACTGCGCGCTCGTTCCCACGAACGCGCTGCGCCACAGCGCGGCAACCTTGCGCACCTCGTGGTGCCGATCGAGCTGGTCGCGCGATAGCTCCCCCACCACGATCACCGTCGGCGCGAGCTCGCGCAGCGCGCGCGGCACCACGGCTTCGTCGGTCTCGAGGATGCCGTACTGCGCGTCGGGCGCAGCGGCGAGCGCCGTGACGAGACCAGGCATCATGTTCGCGCCGCCGATGTTGCTCGCCACGGTGCGGCCCTCGGCGCGCAACGCAGCGCCGATCATGGTGGTGATCGCCGACTTGCCGTTCGTGGCCGAGACCAGCGCGATGACGCGGTCCTGCGCGAGGCGCGTGGGGAGGCCGGGTGAGAGCCTCAGCATCGTCCGACCCGGGAAGTGGTCACCCGAACCCACGTGCGCGGCACGCGACACTCGACCGATGACCCGGCCGGTGTGGATGGCAAGAAGATCGCGTGGCCGCAGCGCACTGCGCTCGGAGGAGGGGCCGCCCGCCCGCGATGACGGAACCGCCGACAAGCCCTTCACTGGCGGCGATGATACCTGTGCCACCTCCGGACTCGAGTCTCTGGCCGAGTGTCGACACGTACGCCCGTGGGTATCCACTCACCACAGACCCTGTGCACGACGAGGAGATCAGACGATGGCTTTGGTCAGGAAGACGTTGTCGATCGCGACGCTCGGCGCGGTGTCGTTCCGGAGCAAGAAGGAAAAGCTGCGCCGCGCCGACCGCGCCCGCTGGGAAGCCGAGGCCGAGCTGCAACGTGAGCACGATGCGCGCGAGGCCGCGGAACGCAGAGTGGCCAAAGCCGAAGAGCGGCTCAAGCGCGCCGCGTCCGATGCGACCCGGTCGGCCGACGCGCTCGCCAAGGTGAAGCGCAAGCGTCGCCGATCGAGGATCGAGCATCTCGTCGAAGCGTCGGCGCCGCTCGCCCGGAGCGGTGCGACCGCAGTGCACGATGCAACGACCGACGCGATGCACCGCAGTCGCAAGGCGGCGCGCAAAGCACGAAAGTCGGCCGACAAGACGAGCGCGAAAGCGCGCAAGTCGGCGCGCAAGGCTGCCGCGTCCACGAAGCACGCGGTCGGCCCTCAGGTCGAGAAGCTGACCGCCAAGGTCAAGGACGCGATCGACGTGTGAGCGTCGGACGCCGGCGCGGATGCCGCGACCGACGAGTCACACGACACCCAGCCTGCGGGTTCGCGGGCACGCGACCTTCATGTTCCACCCGCAGCGCGGACACGCCCACCCGTCGGCGCCCGCGGCGGCCGCATCCTCGCCGTGACGCCACATCGTGGTCCCGCAGCTCGGGCAGCGATCTTGCCAGAACGCACATTCGATGCCATCGAGGCGCGTGCTCGTGAGCGGGCAGCCGTGGCCGCCGCACACCGGCCACGCGGGGTCGGCCACGATCGCGCCTTCCGGGCACTTCGGAACGCACGCACCGCAGTCGTTGCACGTGAACGGGTCGATCTCGAAGAGGCCAAGGAACGAATCGGTCTTGGTGAGCGCGCCGGTCGGGCACGAGAAGTCGCATGCTCCGCATCCGATGCACACGCCCTCGAGCACTTGCAGGCTCATCGTGCGGCCGGCTCAGCTCGCCACAGGTCGAGTCACGTGGGTACGGGCCGGCGCTGCACCGAAGTCCTGTGGATGGAAGTGCCGAAGCTCGCGCATGCAGTCGTAGTGCACCCAGGGCGCCACGTCGACCGTTCCCTCGGCCGCCGTGCGCATCACGTAGCGGTCGTCGCGCCACTCCCACCACCCGTACGGCGCGTCGAGCGCGCGCGTGATCGGCTTACCGCAGTGCGGGCAGTCGGGTGCGCTCATGGTGCGACCTCCATGGCGAGCACACGGCTCGCTCCGTCGAAGAACTCCTGCAACGTCTGGTTGAACCGAGAGAACTTGTCGAGCCCCATCGGGTCGCTTCCACCGAGCCGGATGTCGTCACCGAGCAACGCGAGGCTGTTGATCGTCTGCAGGCCGGTGGCCCGGCCCCGTGCGGCGATGTCGTCGAACATCGCCTGCCATGCTGCGCGGGGCCCGTCGAGGCGGTACTCGCACGGGCTGTCGGCGTCGACTTCCACGACATGCTCGCAGCGGATGCCTTCGAACGCGCAGCGCACCGCGAACGGACGCTCCGGCTCATCTCGCATCACGACCACGACATCCATGTCGGCCTCACCGAGCGGTTGGTACCGCTCCGGATGACTGTTCATCTCGGCGGCCAGCGCGGCGAAGAACGGGAGCGAGTCGATCCTCATGCCGCCCGCCCGGCGCTGCGGATCGATTCGATGTCGATCCCGAGCAGATCGAGCGGGATCTTGGTGCGCTCGACTCGGCTGATGCCCGCCCGCTCGCACCGTGCGAGGTACGAGGTGAACTGCTTCTTCGTCATCTCGAGGCTCAGGGGGAACCCCTTGTCCTCCACGTGCTCGACACCGCCCGCGAGCAGCACGGCAAGCGCGGTCGACACGTCGGGAGCCGTCCCGAACTCGGTGAGCACCATCTCGCCGTGGTCGAGCGCCTCGTGGATCTCCTCGGCGACGTCGGGATCGTGCTCGACCGAGTAGCGGATGTGCATCGTGCCGTACGCGACGTGCCGGGCCTCGTCCTGCATGCACATCCGGAAGATCCGCTTCTCGACGTCGCTCGGCGCGATCAGCTCGCCCATCCGGAACAGGTCGAGCACGAAGCCTTCGCCGAGGAGATGCATGAGCGCGGTGGCCTGCGTGTACGACTTCGCCTCGATGATCGTGCGGAGCAGGCTCGTGGCACCGTTGCGAGACAGCAGCAGTCCCCCGCCGTTGGCGAGCGCACGCTTGCGGAAGACCTCGGCGTGGCGCGCCTCGTCCATGATCTGCGTGCAGAGGAACATCTTCGCCTCGATGAACTCGTGGTTCATCCGCCACATCCACTTCGCCGGAAGATCGGCGGCGATCATCTCGACCTCGGTGAGCAAGGTGCACAGCTGGCACATCGCGTGTTCGACGTCGTCGTCGAGCTCCCGCAGCTCACCCCATGGGATGTCGCGCGTCGCGCTCCATTGGCGCGCTACCGCCTCTTCGTAGAGCTCCCGAGTGTTCTCGGCCCACACGTCGGCCTTGTCATTGAGGATGTAGCCCATGTCGGGCGTCCCGGCCTCGATGTCGGCGCCGCGGGGCGCCATCGAGCGATGCGCAGGATGATCCGGGACTTCGCCGTAGCTCCCCGATGCGATGTCGAGCATCGTGAGTCCGCGCGGGCTCGGCTTCGGGTGCACGCCCCACTCGCTCTTGGCGCCGCGGAGCCACGCCCAATCGAGCGGTGCACCCAGTGGCGACATTGTCGGCAGGTTGCTGTAGTCCTTCGGCTCGGACATGTGGTCGATCCCTCCTCACGCAGTTGAACGCAGCCTGCACTTCGGGCTTCGAGCGCGGAAGGGCCCTTGGTCCTGAGCGCACGGCGCTCGAGGCAGGACCGAAGACCCTGCACATGGCAGGCTTGGAGCGTGCCCGCCACCCGCCCGCCGGCCGCGCGTCGCTGGCCCGTCGTCGGACCCGACGTACGCGATCCGCGGCTCCACGTGGCGGCGGTCGTCGTGTCGCTGCAGGTGCTCGGCCAGACCCTCTTGCACTTCGACGTCTCGATCGCGCAGATCCTCCTCGCGCTCGCGACGAGTGCGATCCTCGAGCTGGGCATCACCATGTGGCGACACCATGTGATCGCGTGGCCCGCGAGCGCGCTGCTCACCGGCAATGGAGTTGCCTTCGTGCTGCGCGTTCCCGGCACGCGCCACGGCGACTGGGGAGCCTGCGCGGCGCCTGGATCTTCATGGCCGTCGCGGCTGTGTCGCTGCTCTCGAAGTACGTGATCCGGGCCGGTGGCCGCCCGCTGTTCAACCCGTCGAACATCGGCCTCCTCGCCTGCTTCTTGATCCTCGGAAGTCGGCGCACCGAACCCCTCGACTTCTGGTGGGTTCGTCCGGGGGTGGGCCTCACGATCGCACTGAGCCTGATCGTGGTCGGGGGCGTGTTACTGGCGCTGCGGGTCGGTGTGCTCGGCGTCGTGACCAGCTTCTGGGTCACCTACGCGGCCGCGTTGGGCATCCTGGCTTGGCGGGGTCACTGCATCACCGCGCGATGGCACATCGGTGCGGTGTGCAACGGCTACTTCTGGTCGGTGCTCGTGGTGTCGCCCGAGCTGCTCGTGTTCGCGTTCTTCATGATCACGGATCCCAAGACGATCCCATCCGGACGCATCGCCCGCCGCGTGTACGGGGCGGCGATCGCGCTCGTGTTCGTGGCACTTGCGGCGCCGCAGCGCACAGAGTTCGCGACCAAGGTCGCACTGCTCGCCTCGCTCGCCATCGTGTGCGCGGCGCGCCCCGTCCTCGAACGCCTCTTCACGGCCGACTTCACATGGCTTCGCAACGTCGAACGACGGAAGCTGCGGCGCCGTGTCGGCGCTGTCGCGGTGAGCTCGCTCGCGTACGTCGCGATCATCGTCGGTGCCGGAGCGCCGGCGAGCAGCTTCAGCGCGCCGGCGAGTGCATCGGCGACCGCGGCGCGATGCTCATCCTCCACTGCAGTGTCGACCACGCCGACGCGACCGCAGGTCGCGGCGTCTGGGCTGCCGACAGTGCACGTGCACAACGCCGTTGATGTTGCGACGCCGATCGGCACCTCCACCGCGCGCAAGATCGTGCGCGACGTGGTCGACGACCTCGCCATCGCGGCGCAGGCAGTCGAGCACCGGACGCCCGAGGTGGTCGACAAGGTCGCACGCTTTCCCTGGTACTCGAGCCTTCTCGCCACGATCTGCGCGAACGATCCTGAGTTCGGCGTGTCGACGTATCGGGTCACGGCGGCCACGGTCACCGTGGCGAAGCGCAGGAGCGGCCAGGTCTTCCCCGAGATCGATGTCGACCTGCGCGGCCGGCGGACCTACACGACCTATCGCCGAGCAGGAGCACCCCACGTGTTGCACGTGAGCACCTCGCCGTTCCATGAGGTGTATGTGGTGGCACGATCGAGCACCAGCTGGCTCGTGTGCGGGGCGCGAACCGATCCGCGCACGGCGGCGTGCATCACCGCGCTCTGATCCCGCTTCGCTAGGAGCGAACGACGTGCGGCGCGGGAGCGGGCCGTCAGGCGTAGTGGAGCTGGAGGACGGTGCTGGTGTTGTTGTTGACGATGAGCAGGTCGCCGTTGGGGCCGGCGACGAGGTCGGTCGCGCCGATGGCGGGCAGCTTGGCGACGAGCCGGCGGGCACCGAAGTTCGGTAGGCCGCTCGCCGCCGCGGGCGCGGCCCAGATGCAGGTCCGGCCGTAGTCCACGAAGAACAGCGCGTTGTGCAACGTGGCCGGATACGCCGACGCCGTGTAGAACTCGACCCCCGCGATCACGGTGCCGAGCGTCGGGTCTTCGAGACAGCCATCACCGGCGATCACGTTGCCGGTGTCGGGGTAGTTGAACGCTGGACCGATGGCACTGTGCGCCGCGTACAACGACGTGCACAGGTTCACGTTCAGTGCCGCCCACTCCGGCTCCTGGCTCGGACCCTCGTAGCACGGCCACCCGAAGTTCGGCGCCACGGTGCCCGCCGGCTTGGTGATCCGGTCGATCTCCTCGTAACGGTTCCAGCCCGCGTCGCCCACCCACAGCTCGTTGGTTCCCGGCCGGAACGCGAACCGGAACGGGTTGCGCAACCCGTAGGCGATGACGCGGCGCTTGTTCACATCCGGACTCGACGAGAACGGGTTCGCCGGCGCCGCCAGACCGGTGTTCGGATCGACCCGGATCACCGCACCATCAAGACCCGCCGGGTCACCGTTCGTGCGCACGTCCTGGGCCCGCAACGAACCACCCTGGGTCGTGGGCGCCGTCAAGGTCGCGCCCACACCACCCGGCGGGTCGCCACACGGATTCTTCTGCGGCGCACCGAACTGGCCGTAGTCGGCAGTCATGTACGTGGTCCCGTCACCACCACCCGCGTACAACATCCCATCGGGACCGAACCGCAACGCATCCACGGTGTGCTGGAACTGATTGCACCAACCGTCGACCAGCACCTTCGCTGCACCCGACACGACGTTGCCGACAGCCGTCAGGCGCACCAGCCGCGCGTACGTCACACAACCCGTCAACGGCGTCGCGCACGCATCGTGCCAACCCGGCACCGCGCCACCCAACGTCTTGGCGTCCCGCGAGTACAACGCGTACACGTACGGCCGCGTCGGGAACTGCGGATCCAAGGCCAGACCCATCAGCCCATGCCCCTGGAACGAGTACACCTCGGTGCTCAGATCCGCGAACACCGTCGGCGCGGGATCGCCAAGGTGCTGGAACACCTTGATCTTGCCGCCCGCCTCCGCCACGAAGATCCGCCCATCAGGCGAATACGCCAACGCCGTCGGCGCCGTCAGCTCACCATGACCACCCAACACCACCGACACCGAGAAGCTCGCCGCGCTCGCCCGCTGCGACCCCAACGGACCCCGCGCACCAACCCCCACCAACCCGCCCACCACACAGACGAGCACCCCCACCACCACACCAGACCGCACCACTGCGGCCGACGGTAACGATGCGTTCTCACCCGCGCAAGGCGACGCGGGCAGGTGTGACGAACCGCGATATCGACAGCTCCGAGTGCGCTCCGAGGCACCCGGTCGGTGGGTCGCGCACCAGATCTGCTCCGACGTGCAGCTCGTGCACGACCGACGGGTTTCACCTGCGCCTGATCGCGCAAGCCCGTCCGTCCGTTGCCGCTTGACGGGTCAGGCTGTGGCCAACCCGCGCTGCCCGAAGAGGACCACTGCGATCAGGCAGAGCGCGCCGGCGACTCCGAGTGTCAGGACGACCGTCCGCGCCTCCGCCGGTTGAGCCGGCGCCAACGCCATGTAATGAAAGAGCGACGCGCGCTCGATCCAGCGCTCGTTCGCCATCGTGGAGCCGAGCAAGTCGATGACCACGGAGCCGACCACCACGCCATAGACAGCAGCTGCCGCGCGCCGCGGCGCAATCGACAGGATCACCGCGCCCAGACCGAGGGCAACGAGCGCCGTCGGGACCGTGTTGAGCCCCGCTGCGATCATCGTGGCGAAGTGCAGGTCGACGCCTTGCGACAGCGCACCGAGCCACGCTGTTCCGCCTGCGATGCACGCGGCCAGCATGATGCCGATGACACCGAGGATGAGACGCCCGCCGAGCAGCCGCCCTCGATCTGCCGGCTGCGCGAGTACGTGGGTGAGCCGACCCGAGGCCTCCTCCTCGAACGCCGCCCCGATCTGACCCGCGGGCACCAATGCG
>JADGOO010000179.1 GCA_017882905.1 Acidimicrobiia bacterium
GGTCGTTCACAATGCCGATGAGGCGCAGGGCGCGCTCGACTCGGCGACCCGCGAGGCGCAGGCGTACTTCGGGCGCCCCGAGACCTACCTCGAGCGCTATCTCACGCGGCCGCGCCACGTGGAGCTGCAGGTCTTCTGCGACATGCACGGCAACGGCATCTACCTCGGAGACCGCGACTGCTCCACGCAGCGTCGCCACCAGAAGCTCATCGAAGAGGCACCGGCTCCCGCCATTCCCGACGCAACGCGCCAAGCGATGGGTGCCGCGGCGGTGCAGGTCGCGCTGGCGTGCGGATACGTGGGCGCGGGCACCGTCGAGATGCTCTACCAAGACGGCGAGTTCTACTTCCTCGAGATGAACACCCGCCTGCAGGTGGAGCACTGCGTCACCGAGGAAGTCACCGCCCTCGATCTCGTCGCCCTCCAGATCGCAGTCGCGCGCGGCGAGGTGCTGCCACTCACGCAGGCCGACGTCGACATCCGCGGGCACGCGATCGAGGTACGCGTCAACGCCGAGGACCCCACTCGGGGGTTCCTCCCCTCCCCCGGCACGATCAGCCGGTTGCGGGTCCCTGCGGGGCCGGGCGTGCGTTGGGACGCCGGCTACGACGAAGGCGACACGATCTCGCAGTACTACGACAACCTCGTCGGGAAGCTCATCGTGTGGGCGCCCGACCGCGATCGCGCCATCGCGCGCATGCGCCGTGCGCTCGACGAGTTCGAGATCGGCGGCATCAAGACCACCATCCCCGCCCACAAGGCACTCCTCGCGCACGCCGACTTCGCCGCGGTCGACCACTCCACCAAGTGGGTGGAGAACGATGTCGACCACGGCTTGTTCGCGGCGGCGACACCGGCGCCCGAAGTGGCCGTGGCGAGCGATGCGGCAACGAACGGCGCCGATGTGAGCGCGCCCCTCGTCGAACGCACTCTGCCAGTCGAGGTGAACGGCAAGCGCTTCACGGTGAAGGTGTGGGTCCCGGAGCTTCCCGTCGGGGTCGCCACGGGGTCGACCGGGCGAGCTCGCCCTCGGGCCGCGGCACGCTCCACCGCTTCGGGCAGCGGCTCCGGCACCGTCTCCGCGCCAATGCAGGGCACGATCGTGAAGGTGCTCGTCGCGGCCGGCGAGACCGTCGACGTGGGTCAGACCCTTCTCGTGCTCGAAGCGATGAAGATGGAGAACGCGATCGCCGCCGAGCGCGCCGGCACGGTGCAAGAGGTGCGTGTCGAGGCGGGCCAGTCGGTCGGCACGGGCGACGTGCTCGCAGTCATCGCGTGATCTCGGGGCGCGCTCAGCAATTGGCGAACGCGCGGGCGCGCCGACGGCGAGAATGCCCGCGATGAAGGCTTCCCTGTACCACGTCGATGCGTTCACGACCACGCCGTTCGCCGGCAACCCGGCCGCGGTGCTGATCGCCGAGGAGCAGCCGAGCGACACGTGGCTGGCGCAGTTCGCGGCTGAGATGAACCTCTCGGAGACCGCGTATCCGCGCCCGCGCGACGACGGCGACTTCGACCTGCGCTGGTTCACGCCCACGGTCGAGGTCGAGCTGTGTGGGCACGCCACACTCGCCACCGCGCACGTGCTGTGGAGCACCGGCCGCGTCGCCGCCGGCACGCCGATCCGCTTCCACACCCACAGTGGCGTTCTCAGCGTGGTGCAGCTCCCCGACGGCAGGATCGAGCTCGACTTCCCCGCGTTGGCAACCACGTTCTCCGCGGTGGAGCACGACCTGGCCACGCATCTCGGCCTCGAAGCGCACGAGGTGCACCATTCGGCGCACACCGCGTCGAAGCATCATCTGATCGTGGTGACGGGCCCCGATGTGGTGCGTCGCCTACGTCCCGACTTCGGCGCGCTGCGCGCACTGGGTGACGACACGTACGTGATCACCGCGCCCGGCGACGACGCGCTCCACGACGTGGTGTCGCGCTACTTCGCGCCCGCGTACGGCATCGACGAGGATCCCGCGACCGGCGCGGCGCACTGCGTGCTCGCGCCGTACTGGGCCGAACGCCTGGGGCGCACGGTGCTGCGTTGCTACCAAGCGAGCGAACGCGGCGCCGAGCTCGAATGTGAGCCGCGGGGCGATCGCGTGCTCATCCGCGGCCACGCGGTCACCGTGTACGAGGCCGCCGTCAGCGCTTGAGGGAACGATGCCAGGCGAGCTGCGCGACGATGCCGTCGCGCAGGGAGACCTGCGGCTCCCACCCGAGCACTTCGGTGGCCCGATCGGTGGCTCCGCCGTTGCGCTGCGAGTCGCCGGGCATCGCCGGTTGCTGTTCGACGGGCACCGCACGACCGGCGAGCTCGCCCACGAGGTCGATCAGGTCGTTGAGCGTGATCTCACCGCCGCCGGCGAGGTTGACCACCGTGCCCGGCGCGACGTCGACGGTGCCGGCGGCCAGGTTGCCCGCCACGATGTCGGCGATGAACGTGAACTCCCGGACCTGCGTGCCGTCGCCGTAGCGCGGGAACGGATGCCCGTCGAGAGCCGACTCGCACAAGCGGTGGATCGACATGTCGGGTCGTTGCCGCGGGCCGAACACGGTGAAGTAGCGCAACGACACGGTCGGCAACCCGTAGTTCGCGCTGTAGAGCAGGCACAGGTGCTCGGCGGCCAGCTTCGTGACACCGTACGGCGAGTGCGGAGCAGGCAGGTCGCTCTCCACCGTGGGATACCGAGGCTGGTTGCCGTAGACCGACGAGCTCGACGCGTACACGACACGCGGCGGAGCGGGCTGCACGCGCGCGGCCTCGAGAAGACGCTGCGTGGCGAGCACATTGTGCTCCACGTAGGTGGCGAACCCGTCGCTCCACGACAGTCGCACCCCTGGCTGCGCGGCCTGGTGGTAGACGACGTCGACGTTCGCGAGCCACGCGGCGACGTCACCCGTGCGCAGGTCGCCTTCGATCAGCTCGACGTTGGGGAGCTCGCGCAGCTCGAGGAGGTTCGCTTCCTTGCGAGCGCGCTCGTAGTACGGCGTGAAGCAGTCGACGCCCACGACGTCGTCGCCGCGGCCGGCAAGCGCCTCGCACAGATGGCTGCCCACGAAACCGGCCGCGCCTGTGACGAGCACTCTCATGACGCCAACGCCATCAGCGTCACGAAGCTGCGTCGGCGAGCGACTCCGCCAGCGCGGGGTGCACGAGCAGCGAATCCACGATGTCGGTGACGGTGAGGCGGTTCGCGACCGCGACGGCGATCACCGAGATCAGCTCGGCGGCGCCCCGCCCGACGATCGAGCCACCGAGCACCACACCGGTAGCCGGATCCGAGAGCACCTTCACGAACCCGCGCGGATCGCCCTGGATGAGTGCCTTCGCGTTTGACGAGAACGGCACTTTGGTGACCCGCAGCTTGCGGCCGGCGGCGAACGCTTCCGCCTCGGCAATGCCCACGTCGGCGATCTCGGGGTCGGTGAAGATCGCCGATGCGGCCTTGTCGTAGTCGAGGTGGCGATGGGCAACTGCGGTGAGCCCCATGGCGTGCTCGGCGATCTTGCGGCCCTGCATCGCGGCAACGGACGACAGCGGGAGGCGACCTGATACGTCACCGGCGCTGTAGATGTGCGGCACGTTCGTCTGGCAGTGCCGGTTGCCCGCGATGTAGCCGCCTTCGTCGACGACCACCCCGGCCGTCTCGCAACCGAGCCCGTCGGTGTTGGGGATCGAGCCGATCGCGAGCACCACGTGTGAGCCGTCGACGGCGCGGCCGTCGTCGCACGCGACGAACACACGGTCGTCGGCACGTGAGACCGCTTGGGCACGCGCGCCCTTGAGCAGCTTGACGCCTTTGCGCAGGAACTCGTCTTCGAGCACCGCCGCGGCCTCGGGGTCTTTGGTGGGCAGCACCTGCTGGCGCGACACGATCAGCGTGACGCGCGCGCCGAGTGCGCTGAACATGTGCGTGAACTCCACGCCGGTCACGCCGGAGCCGATCACGATGAGGTGGTCGGGGATCTCGGGCGGCGGATAGGCCTGGCGCGTCGTGAGGATCCGCTCACCGTCGATCTGCGCCCACTCGGGGATGCGCGGCCGGCTGCCGGTGGCGAGCAAGATCGCGTCGGCTTCGATCTCCTCGTCGTGGCCGTCGTCTTTGTGCGTGGCAACCACGGTGTACGGGCCGATGAGGCGGCCACTGCCGTGGATCATGCGCACGTTCTGCGATTCGAGCAGCGACCGCACCGACTCGTGCAGGCGCGATTCGATCGACGCGACCCGCTCGCGGAGGGCTTCCACGTCGAGGTGGCCTTCGGCGTGCAAGCCCATGACGTGCGCGCGTTTCAGCTCGGCCAGCTCACCGCCCGTGGCGATCAACGCCTTGCTCGGGATGCAGTCGAGGAGGTGCGCGGCGCCACCCACGATGTCACGCTCGATCATCGTGACCTCGGCGCCGAGCGATGCGGCCACCGTGGCCGCGGTGTTCCCGGCCGGCCCACCACCGATGATCACGAAGCGAACGGACACGACTGCAGGCTACGAGGTTGCGGCACCGGCGCCGGTGTTCGGCCACCCAAACCTGCCGCGGCAGGATCAGCGCCGTTCCGCCCGGGCGCCGCGTTCGGAGCGCCGCGTGAGGTCGGGCAGGACACCCGACCGCTCGAGCCGGATCACGTCGGCAATGCGGAGATACGGCGCGAGCACAGGGTCGACGCTCCTGTCGTCACGAGCAGTCGCCGCACGGGGGAGCCGCTCGATCGCGGCGACCTCGGCTTCCAGACGCGCGCCCGCCGCGTTCCACGTGTGCGCCGTGTCGGTGAGCGTGCTCCAGTTCCCGACCACGATCGTCATGCTTCCTGCTACCGCCAACACGGGCGTGATCCGTGCAGGGAGGCGGCGCAACCCGCGGTCGAGCACGATCAACAAGGCCGGCAGGCAGAGCGCCACGGTGTCGTGCACGATCCGGCTCGGGACAGCGACATGCGTGTGCCCGAGCAGGTCACGAGTCGCGACGATCGGGCCGGACGCGATCGCGATCGCGACCGCGAACGCCGCCGCGACGAA
>JADGOO010000180.1 GCA_017882905.1 Acidimicrobiia bacterium
CTGACCACGCAGTCGAACAGCTGCAAGATCACCTCGGCCGAGCCGATCATGCACCTGGCCGCCACGGCGGGTGGGTCGCAGCCTGCGCCGGGACTCAACGGCACCGACCTCGGCGTGCGCACCAACTCGAGCGGCAACGGCACGCCGTGCGGGCAGACCGACGGCACCGAGAGCCTCACGTTGTCGCCCGCCGCGAGTGGCGTGATCGCCGGCCGCACCTTCTCGGCGCTGCGCATGGACCTCGAGATGACCGGCAATGCCGTCGTCGTGCTGACCCTCAAGAACAGCGGGTCGGGACAGACCCAGACCTACAAGCTGCAGACCGGCACGAGCATCACGGTGCCGAAGACGGGTACGACGTCGCCGCCCTACATCCTGTCGAGCTCCACACCCGGCACGTACGCGTGTGCGGCGCCGAACAGCTCGGGCCCGAACAGCGGCATCAACGACAACTGTGAATGGACCGTCAACCCGACGAACCCCTCGTTCGCGTTCGACTCGGTCACGCTCACCACACAGAGCTGCGGCACCGTGTCGCTCGAAGGCAGCAACGACTTCGGCGGCAACACCGCATACGACACGATGTTCTACCTGAGCAACCGTGCGCCGACACCGGTGGGCGACAGCTACTCCGTCAACCAGGGCGCCACACTGAACGTCGCCGCACCCGGCCTGCTCGCCAACGACAGCGACCCCGACGGCAACGCGCTCACGGCCTCGCTCGCCACCCAAGCTGCGCACGGCACGGCTGTCGTGAACACCGATGGCTCGTTCGCGTACACGCCGAACGCGGGCTTCGCGGGCAACGACGCGTTCACCTACGCAGCGTCAGACGGCCTGCTCAGCACCAACGCCACGGTGAACATCCACGTCAACGCGCCGCCCGGTGCGAGCAGCTTCAACGTCAACCTCAACCAGAACGGCTCGGCGAGCGGCAACGTGCTCACGAGTGGGAACGTCACCGACGCCGATGGCCCGGCGCCGCTCACCGCAGCGCTCGGCACGCAGGCGGCGCACGGCACGGCCGTCGTCCAGTCGAACGGCGCGTTCACGTACACGCCGAACGCGGGCTTCGCGGGCAACGACTCGTTCGCGTACACGGCGCAGGACGGCGCCGGTGCACGATCGAGCGCGGCCACTGTGTCGGTGCATGTCAATGCGCCGCCGGCCGCAGGTGATTTCAGCGTCACCGTCATCGAGAACCGGTCGGCGAGCGGCAGCGTGCTCACGAGTGGGAACGTCACCGACGCCGACGGCCCCACGCCGCTCACCGCAGCGCTCGGCACGCAGGCGGCCCACGGCACGGCCGTTGTCCAGTCGAGTGGCGCGTTCACCTACACGCCCAACGCGAGCTATGCGGGCAGCGACTCGTTCACGTACACGGCACAGGACGGATCGGGCGCGCAAGCGACCGGAACCGTCACCGTCACAGTCGATGCACCGCCCACCGCGAGCGGCGACAGCTTCAGCACGAACATGAACACCGCGCTCAACGGGACCCTCGCCAAGGACGTGAGCGATCCCGACGGTCCCGCGCCGCTCAGCTTCTCGGTCGTGGCCGCGCCGAGTCACGGCAGCGTCACCCTCAACACCGACGGCACGTTCACGTACACGCCCCAGACGGGCTACTACGACACCACGACGCCCGATTCGTTCACCTACAACGCGAGCGACGCCGACGGCGCGGTGTCGAACACGGCCACGGTGGACATCAACGTCTTCCCCGTCATCTGCACGAACCAGACGGTGAGCGTGCACGCCGGCACGGTGCTCGGTGCCTTCACGCTCATCACCGATCTGCCGCCCTGCAAGCGCTACACACTTTCGGCCGACGGGACCAACGAGACGGTCACGTTCGCGCCGAGCGGGTCGGCGCAGACGGTCGAGTACCGCGGCTTCATCACGCTCGGCCCCGACAGCTCCACGTCCGGCCTGCTCAGTGGCGCGCTCCAGTACGACCCGTCGTCGGGCACCAACCTGCAGCCCGTCCCGTGGTGCACGAACATGACGTTCGACCAAGGGCTGATCGTTCACGCAACGGTGCCGCAGGGTCCTGGGCCGCAGACCGACACGTGGTGCATCGCCGGGAGCACCACCGCGAACAACGGTGATGGCACGATCACCACCACATGGCAGGTCTACGGCCAGGACGATCCCACGTTCGGCAAGCGGTAGCTCGGCGGTGTCGCCGGCGCTCACTGAGCGCCGGCGACATCGATCACGTTGCCTTCAGGATCCACGAACGCGCCGTGTCAGTCATTCGAGTTGGGCCGCGACCGGGACGGGTTCGGTACTGTGCTGCTGCCCGAGTGCTGGGCACCGCATGACCGCCGTCCCGACCGCCCCGAGTGCGCCACCCCAGGCGACCACCGCGCCGGGTGCCCTCGGCTACCAGCGTGCGCTCGACGGTATGCGCGCGATCGCGATCGTGCTGGTGCTGCTGTTCCACTACCCGTTCGCCAAGAACGGTCAGCTCGCCATCTTCTCGACCGCGCCCGTGCACGGCGGCTTCCTCGGTGTCGACGTGTTCTTCGTGTTGTCGGGCTTCCTGATCACGGCGCTGTTGCTCGAAGAATCAGCGCGTCACGGTTCGATCTCGCTCGGCGCGTTCTACGCGCGCCGAGCGTTGCGCCTCCTCCCAGCGTTCTTCGTGCTGTTCGTGTTCGCCGCCGCCTGCTACGTGATGCTCGGTGCGAACGACTCGGCGCGGCCGACGGCGGGCGGACTCGTGGGCATGCTCTTCTACCTGGCGAACTGGGTGCAGATCTGGAACCGCAGCTCGCTCGGCGGCGTGTTCGGCCACACGTGGTCGCTCGCGATCGAGGAGCAGTTCTACCTCGTGTTCCCGGTGGTGGCCCTCGTTGCGCTCGGCGCCCGCGCTCGACGACTCACGTTGGCCGTCGTGGTTGCGGCCGGCGCGGCGACCGCTGCCGCGTGGCGCGCGATCTACTGGCAGCACACTCGGGCGAACTCGAGCTTCGTCGACTACTACGCGCGCATCACCGGTCGTTCGCTGCCGCAGACGAATCCGGTGCATCTCTGGGACCGTTGGTACTTCGGTACCGACATGCGTGCCGACGCGCTGCTCGTGGGCTGTCTCGCCGCGATCGTGCTTGCCGGCCTCCGACCGCGACTGGGGCGGCGAGGTCTCATCGTGTTGCAGGTCGCCGGCGTGCTCGCGTTCGCGGGCGCCGGGCTCATCATCTTCAAGGCCGTGATCGTCGCGTCGGCGTGGCTGCCGCTCTGGGGCTTGCTCGTGCTCGAGCTGTGCGTGGCGCTGGCCACGATGTCGTTCGTGGTGGCTTCACCGCGCAATCCGCTCGCCGCGCTGCTGTCGCTGCCGCCGCTCGTGTGGATCGGCCGCCGGTCGTACGCGATCTACCTGTTCCACACGTCGGTGCTGTTCTTGCTCCCGCGCCACCGTACGCACCTGCCACCGCCGCTCCAGCTCGTGTTCACGTTCGCGGTGGTCGGTCTTGCGGCTGAGCTCTCGTGGCGCTTCGTCGAGCAGCCGTTCCTGCGGCGCAAGCGTCGTTTCGAGCGCCGTTCGGGGACCAGCCCGACCGTGGTGTCCGTCATCGCCTAGGCGTTCGTGGGGACGGCGAGGTCGGCGAGATAGAGGTCGCGGTCCTCGCTGTTGTCGATGCCATCGGCGGCGGCCAACGCTCGCTCGTGCCACTCGGCCGCTGCACGGGTGGCGCCGTTGACGGCGCTCGAGCGGTACATGGCCTCGCAGGCGTAGGCCCGGTCGAAACCGTCGAGTGCCTCGGCCTCGGTGATCGACCAGCAGCGTTCGGCGTGACGGAGCGACGCACGGCGGTTGCCGAGCACCGCGTGCACGTGGCTGATGAGCCATTCGGCGCGTTGCTCGTTGACGGCCGTGCCCACCTGGCGCCAATGCCACGCGGAGGCGTAGGCCACCTCGACCAGCTCCCGATCTTCCGACGGTGCACGTCCCGCCGAGCCCAGGAGCTCCCAGCAACGCGCGTTGGTTCGCCGCCCCCATTCGCGGTGCGCCTCGGCGTCGCCGTCGGCGCCGACATCGTGCGTGTGAGGTGCAGTTGCGTCGTCGATGGTGCGCCTCCTTCGCTCGCTAGACCGATGTCCAGCCGCCGTCGACCACGACGGCTTGGCCGGTCATGAAGCTCGACGCGTCGCTACACAAGAACAGCAAGGCGCCGTCGAGCTCGTGGGCGTTGCCGCCGCGTCCCATCGGCGTGCGGCTGTGCATCCATGAACGGCCGGCGTCGTCGTCGAACATCGACGACTGCGTCATGTCGGTGGGGAACCATCCCGGGCAGAGCGCGTTCACGCGTACGCCCTTGCGTGCCCATTGCGCGCCCAGCTCGCGTGTGAGGTTCAGCAATCCGCCCTTGCTCGCGGCGTAACCCGCTTCAGGGATCATTCCCACACCCACCAGCGACCAGATCGACGCCACGTTCACGATCACGCCGCCGCGGCCCGACTCGATCATCGAACGCCCGCACTCGCGTGCCAGCTCGAAGGGCGCGATCAGGTTCACGGTCAAGGTGCGCGTGAAGTGCTCGGTCGTCTCCGCGAGCGCCTTCGTGGGATCGCTCGTTCCTGCGTTGTTCACGACCACGTCGACCTGCCCGGTGCGCTCGATGGTCGCAGCCGCGAGCGCCGCAGCTGCGCCGGGCTCGGCAAGGTCGCACGCGATCGCGTGCGCGTCGCGGAGCTCGGCCGCGAGCGCCTCGATCATCTCGCCGCGGCGCGCCGCGAGAACCATCGTGGCGCCGGCGGCGTCGAGGACTCGTGCGAAGCGGGCGCCGAGGCCGGCACTCGCGCCGGTGACGAGCACGACCCGGCCGTCGAGCCGGAACGATTGCAGAGGGTCGAGGGCGTCGGGCACGGTGCAGGAGTGTACGGAAGCCACCTAGATTCCGCCCCGATGAGCTCCGAGCTGCGAACCTTCCGCGTCGAGGTTCCCGATTCCGTCCTCGACGACCTCCGCACCCGTCTCGCGAACACGCGCTGGCCCGACGAGATCCCCGATCAGGGTTGGCGCTACGGCACGAGCCTGGCCTACCTGCGCGAGCTCTGCGAGACGTGGCGCACCGCCTACGACTGGCGCACCTATGAGGCGCGCTTCAATCAGTGGGATCACGTGCTCACCGAGATCGACGGCACGCAGGTGCACGCGATCCATGCGCCGTCGCCCGAGCCCGGCGCGCTGCCGCTCGTGATCACGCACGGCTGGCCAGGCAGCGTCAGCGAGTTCCTCGACGTGATCGATCCGTTGCGCGACCCGCGTGCGCACGGTGGCGATCCGGCCGACGCGTTCCATGTGGTCGCACCGTCGATCCCGGGCTACGGATGGTCGGGCCCCACGCGCGATCCGGGCTGGGACGTCTACCGCGTGGCGCAGGCCACCGCCGAGCTGATGCACCGTCTCGGCTACGACCGTTACGGCGCGCAGGGGGGCGACTGGGGCTCGATGGTGTCGTCGCAGCTCGGCGTGGTCGACGCGGCCCACGTCTGTGGCGTCCACGTCAACATGCCGCTCGGCCGACCCCCGGAGAACGGTCCGGAGCTCACCGAGGCGGAGCAGGCCGGTCTCGCCCACATGGGCACGTTCATGGAGACGGGATCGGCGTACCAGCAGATCCAGGGCAAGAACCCCCAGACGCTCGGCTACGGCCTCACCGACTCGCCGGCCGGCCTCGCGGGGTGGATCGTCGAGAAGTTCCATCACTGGACGCACCATCCCGACGGCGACCTCGAGACGGCGGTCACGCGCGACCAGATCCTCACGAACCTCACCGTCTACTGGGTGACGGGCACGATCAACTCGTCGGTGCGGCTCTACTTCGAGACCATGGGCAGCGGCGCGCAGCGGCCCCCGTTCGATCGCGTCGACGTTCCCACGGGCTGCGCGATCTTCCCGGGTGAGCTCGTGCAGATGCCGCGCTCGTGGGCCGAGCAGATGTACAACATCGTGCACTGGGAGCGCTACGACCGCGGCGGCCACTTCGCCGCCCTCGAGGAGCCCGACCTCTACTTGCAGGATGTGCGCAAGTTCTTCCGCCTCGTGCGGTGACGTCCCTCCCGGCCGCCTTCGTTCCGGGCTCGTCGTAATGTGATGCCATGTTCGATCTGATCATCAAGGGTGGCAGCGTCGTCGACGGCACGGGGGCGCCGGCACGTACGGCCGACGTCGCCATCACCGACGGCACGATCGTCGAGATCGGCGAGGTCGACGGGGCGGCGCGTGAGACCGTCGACGCCGACGGCGCGCTGGTCACGCCGGGATTCGTCGATCCCCACACGCACTTCGACGGGCAGGTCACCTGGGACCCGCTGCTCACACCCACCTGCTGGCATGGTGTCACGACGATCGTGCTCGGCAACTGCGGCGTCGGCTTCGCGCCCGTGCACCCCGATGAGCATGCCTGGCTGATCGGCTTGATGGAAGGCGTCGAGGACATCCCCGGCGCGGCGCTGTCGGCCGGCATCGAGTGGGGTTGGGAGAGCTATCCGGAGTACCTCGATGCAGTCATGCACGCGCCGAAGATCATGGACGTGGGCTCGCTCGTGCCCCACGGTGCCGTGCGCGCGTACGTGATGGGGGAGCGGGGCGCCAAGAACCAGCCTGCCACCGCCGACGACATCGCAGGCATGGCGGCGATCGTGCGCGACGGCATCCGCGCCGGCGCGCTCGGATTCTCCACGAGTCGCACGATCGCGCACATGGCGATCGACGGTGAACCCGTGCCCGGCACATACGCCGCCGAAGACGAGCTGTTCGGGATCGGTGCCGTGCTCGGCGAGCTCGGCACCGGCGTCTTCGAGCTGGCGCCCGCGGGCGCGCTCGGCGAAGACCTTGCCGCGCCCGAGCGTGAGATGGCGTGGATGCGCAAGCTCGCCGGAGCCATCCACCGGCCCGTGAGCTTCGTGCTCACCCAGAACGATCACGATCCCGAATCGTGGCGGCGCATGCTCGAGCTCTGCGCGCAAGCGGCTGCTGAGGGTGCGCCCGTGCGTCCGCAGGTTCACGGCCGCAGCGTCACGTTGCTCTTGGGTCTGCAGAACTTCCACCCGTTCGCGTACTGCCCGAGCTGGGGGCGGCTCGGTCTCATGGATCTCGACGCACGCGTGGCCGAGATGCGCAAGCCCGAGGTGAAGGCGCAGCTGCTCCGCGAGGTCGTGAACATCGACGCCAAGATGACGCAGTTCGTCGATCCGGAGCGCGTGTTCCCGCTCGGCGTGAATCCCGACTACGAGCCGCGCCGCGAAGATTCGATCGCCGCACGGGCGCGAGCGCAGCAGCGCGACGCATGGGACCTTTACTACGACACGCTGCTCGAAGATTCCGGTCGCCAGCTGTTGTTGCGACCGCTGTTGAACTACACCGACTTCAATCTCGATGCCGTGCGCGAGATGCTCGAGCACAGCACCACGGCGTGGGGGCTCTCCGATGGCGGCGCGCACTGCGGCACCACATGCGACGCGTCCACATCCACGTTCATGCTCACGCACTGGACGCGCGACCGCGACCACGGCCGGCTTCCGCTCGAGTGGGTCATTCGCAAGATCACAAAGCAGACGGCGGAGCTCTTCGGTCTGAACGACCGCGGCACGCTCGAGGTCGGCAAGCTCGGCGACGTGAACGTGATCGACTATGACCGCCTGCGTCTCGTTCGGCCGGAGATGGTGCACGACCTTCCTGGCGACGCCCGCCGGTTCATCCAACGATCGGCCGGCTACCTCGCCACCATCAAGCGGGGCGAGGTCGTGCTGCGCGATGGCGAGGACCAGGGTCGCCGGCCGGGCGAGCTGCTCCGCGGCATGCGCTGACGGTCAGGCGTCACGCGACGGTTGACCAGTCAACAGCGACGCGAGAAGATGCAACCACCGCGCGAGCGGTCCGGCCCGGCCGTGGATCCGATCCCCACCGGATCCCCCCGGGCCGCGTGCGTTGGGGGATCGCGACGCTCTCCGGCGCTCTCCGGCGCGCCCCGGCGATCCGGCCGCGCGCACGCGTCCGAGCGCGAAGAGCCCCGCCCGATCCGCGGTGGGGGCACGGACCAAGGCGGGGCTGCGGGAACTGTGCCATCTCGCTGCGCAACGGGCAATGATCAAGATCCATCATTTCGCTCACGCGGTACCGTGATGGGCCGAGCGGTGGCGCCAACGCGCACAGCAAGCTGCAGTGGGAGCCCGATTGTCCATCCCTTCGTCGTCGAGTCGCCCGGCGACCGGCCGCAGCTTCTTCGAGGCGCCGATCCCGCTCGCGCTGTTGACCTTCGACGTCGCGGCGCTGATCCTCGAGGCGAACGAGCCGTTCGCTCGCATGATGGGTCAAGACCGGTCGGACCTTCTCGGCCGCTCGTTGTGCGACCTGGTTCCCGCCGCGGATACCGATGCGCTCGTCGCCAAGCTCGCGCCCCTCGTCGCGGGTGGCGCTGATCTGGTCGAAGACGTTGCGCAGTTCATTCGCCCCGACGCGAGCACGTGTTGGGCCCGCCTGTTCGCGAAGCGATTCACCGGTGACGACGCGCGGCCGTGCCTGATCCTCGACCTCATCGACATCGATGAAGAGGTGCGCGCACGCGAAGAGCTGCGCGCCAGCGAGGAGCGGTACCGCCTGATCGTGCATCTGGCGCGTGAAGGCATCTGGACCATCGATGCCGATGGCTTCACGAGCTTCGCCAACGAGCAGATGGCGGCGATGCTCGGCTACGAGCCGTCGGAGATGGTGGGCCGCCGGTACCTCGACTTCATCCATCCCGATGAGCGCGGCGAGGCCGGCGACAACCTCGACCGTCGTCGGCGGGGAATCGCCGAACAAGTCGTTCGCAAGCTGCAGAAGCGGGACGGCGGCGCGGTGTGGGCGCTCACGAGCACGGGCCCGATCGTCGACGACGACGGTCAGTTCGTCGGTGCTGTCGCGATGGTCTCCGATGTCACCGAAGCCCGCCATGCGCAGATGGCGCTCGAGGCGAGCGAGGGCCGGCTGAGCGCGCTCCTGGAGCACTCATGGGACATCATTGCGGTGCTCGATGCCGACGGGACCGTGCGGTCCGTCAGCAGCGCGGTATCGCGCATCTTCGGCTTCGCTCCCGCTGGGGAGCGGGGGCTCTCAGGTGTGTACGACCTGGTGCTCGACGAAGACATGCCGGCACTGGCCGAGGCGCTGCGAGAGACGGCAGACGGAACCCGCGGTCCCGACACCCCGGTGCGCTTTCGGGCGCGTACGCCCCAAGGCGCGGTACGCATGTTCGAAGCCGTCACACAGAACCTCCTCGACGATCCGACGATTCGCGGCATCGTCGTCAACTCGCGAGACATCACCGACCGCGTCCGATCCGATGAAGCGCTCCACGAACACGCCCGTCAGCTCGCAGAGCTGAGCGCAGCCTCGCAACAGCAACGGCTCGAAGTCGAGCTCCAGCGGGCGCGTCGCCTGGAGACGATTGGCCGGCTTGTGGGTGGCGTGGCGCACGACTTCAACAACCTGCTCGGTGTGATCACGAACTACGCCGAGGTGCTGGCAAGTGATCCAGCCCTCGGCGCCGAAGCCGAGCGCGACATCGACGCGATCCGGCTCGCCACCGAGCGCGGTTCGCTGCTCGTCCGGCGACTCCTCCGCCTCGGCGGCGACGAATCGACCGAGCCCGAGACGTTCGATCTCAATGCACTGCTCGGTGAGCTGTTGGCGCTCGCGGGTCGCGCGCTCGGAACCGTCTCGGTGCGGTTCACGCCCGATCGCGAGGCCTGCTGGGTGTGCACTCGGCGCAGCGAGCTCGAACAAGTGGTGCTGAACCTGCTGCTCAACGCCCGCGACGCATCCGGCGAAGGCGACGTGGTCGAGGTTGCCACCGCACGCGGCTGGCTCGACCGCCGAACTGCGGGCTCGGACGGCGCGGCCGTTGTGTTGGCAGTGAGCGACCACGGCACTGGCATGTCGCCGGAAGTGCAGGCGCTCGCAACCGAGCCGTTCTTCACGACGAAGTCGCACGAAAGCGGCAGCGGCCTCGGTCTGACGACGGTGCTCGCGACCGTTGAGCGCGCGGGCGGGACTCTGCATCTTGAATCGAAGCGCGATGTGGGTACCACCGCCACGATCGTGCTCCCAGCCGCGTTGCCCCCGCACGACCTCGACCGTCCCGACGTACCGACGCAGGTGATGCGCGCGTCGCCCGGCGAGCGCAGCGGAGCGGCTTCAGCCGGCTGCCGCGTCCTCGTCGTCGACGACGACCGCGACATGCTTGCTTCGACCGTTCGTGCATTGCGGTTCGCCGGCTACAGCGTGCTCGCCGCGCCCTCTGGCGCCGCTGCGCTCCAACTGCTCGATGCGGGCGCAGCTCCTGCGGTCATCGTCTCCGACATCCGCATGCCCGGCATGTCGGGTGTGGATCTCGCGAGCCGTGTCCGGGAGGCCTACGGAGTGCCGTCCGTTCTCGTGACCGGCGGGGCTGACGCAGTCGACGCGATGCGCAGTGGTACGCCCGTCGTGGCCAAACCCTTCGTCGGCAATGCACTGGCCGAGGCGATCGACCGTGCCCTGATGGCGGGGGCGTCGTGACGGCCGGTGGTGCCATTCGCATCGCGATCATCGACGACCAGCAGCTCTTTGCCGAAGGGCTCGCACGCATCGTCGAAGCTGACAGCGAGCTGCACGTGGTCGCCATTGCCGCCGGACCCAGCGATCTGCCCGACGTTGCGTCGGGTCAAGCGCCGCATGTGGTCGTCCTCGACTACCGCCTCGCCGACGATACCGGGCTTGCGGCTGTGCCCGCGATCAAGGCCGCATGGCCCGACGCCCGCGTGCTGCTCGTCACGGGCTTCGCGAGTGAGCACACGCGTACTCAGGCGCGCGTCGCCGGCTGTCATGGGTTCGTCGGCAAGGACGAGTCACCGGCCGCGGTGCTGCACGCGATCAAGGCGATAGCCCGTGACGAGACGGTCGGGCTCGAGTCGGCCGACCGTGAGGGTGATGTTCTCACCGCCCGCGAGCTCGAGGTGCTCGCGTTGCTGGGTGAAGGACGGAGCCCCGCGGAGATCGCGCAGCAGCTGTTCATCGGTGTGGTGACCGTGCGCAATCACGTACAACGCATCCTCCGAAAGCTCGATGCGTCGACTCAGCTCGAAGCCGTCATCGTGGGGATGCGCCGAGGCCTCGTCCATCCGCCGCAGGCACGCGACCGGGAAGACACAGAAGCGCGCTGACCATTTGGTCTCGCGCGGAGGAGCGAACGTGGAACGTCACTTGGCCACGGTGTGGGAATCGCTTGCCGACGCGGTGGGCGACACTGACGCCCTCGTGCAGGGCAGCCGCAGGATCACGTGGTCGCAGTTCGACGACCGTGCGGCGCGACTCGCTGCCGCGCTGCGAGGGGCCGGGCTCGAGACCGGATCGAGGGTCGCGCAGTTCCTCTACAACTCGCCCGAGTACGCCGAGAGCTACGCCGCTGCGCTGAAGCAGCGCATGGTGCCGATCAACGTCAACTATCGGTACCTCGACGAGGAGCTTCGCTACCTCCTCGCCGATTCTGGCGCGCAGGCGCTCGTGTTCCATGCCGCGCTCGCTGACCGGGTGGCGCGTGTGGCGCCGTCACTGCCCGACCTGCGACTGCTCGTGCAGGTCGACGACTCGAGCGGTGCGCCACTGACCGAGGGCGCCGTTGCGTACGAGGTGCTCGTGGCCGCGCATGAGCCCGCGGCGCGCATGTCGCGTGATCCCGACGATCGCACGATGTTCTACACGGGTGGAACGACGGGCATGCCGAAAGGCGTGCTCGGGCGCGTCGGACCGGGAGTCGACGTCGCGCTCACGGCCGTGCCGGCCTCGGTCGGCATCCCTGCACTGCAGGCGCCCGAGGAGATTGCCCCGGCGGCGCGGCGGCTCGCCGACAATGGTCGTCAGATCGTCGCGTTGCCGGCATGTCCGCTGATGCACGGCACCGGCTTGTCGATCGGCTTTCTCCCGGCGTTCACGTTCGGCGGACGAGCCGCGTTCGCGGAGTCGCGCGGCCTCGACACCGACGAGATCTGGGGGATCGTCGAGCGCGAGGGCGTGCAGTCGCTCACGTTCGTCGGCGACGCGTTTGCTCGGCCGCTGCTGCGCACGCTCGACGACGGCCCGCCGCGCGACCTGTCGAGCTTGCGTCTCATGATGTCGTCCGGCGCGATGTTCTCTGCAGAGGTCAAAGCCGGCTTGCTCGAGCACGCGCCGAACGCAGTCATCGTCGACTACATCGCCGCGACCGAAGGCGCGATGGGTGCATCGATCTCGATGCGCGGCAACATCGCGCCGACTGGCCGGTTCACTCCGCTGCCACACGTGAAGGTCGTCGACGCGGATGGGAATCGCGTGGAGCCCGGCTCGGGGGTTGTGGGTGTGGTGGTGATCGGTGGTGCCGGTCCCGACGGCTACCACAACGACGCGGCCAAGAGTGCGGCGACGTTCCCGGAGATCGACGGGCAACGTGTTGCCGTGCTTGGCGACCATGCCACCATCGAGGCCGATGGATCGATCGCCTTGTTGGGACGAGGGAGTCAGTGCATCAACACTGGTGGCGAGAAGGTCTTCGCGGAAGAGGTGGAAGAAGCCCTGAAGCGACACGCTGGGGTCGACGACTGCCTGGTGATCGGTGTCGATGACGAACGATTTGGTCAGCGTGTCGTCGCGGTTGCCTCGCGCGCGCCCGCGACGGCGGCGTCGGTCGACGAGGTGATCGCGGCCACGCGCGACCTCCTGGCTGGGTACAAGGTGCCTCGCGATCTGGTGTGGGTCGACTCGGTGCCGCGTGCTCCGAACGGCAAGGCCGACTATCGGGGTGCGCGCCGTGCGTTTGACGATGGTTCGCGCCACTGAGTGCAGCGCGTAGTGCAATCGCATCTCCTCAAAGGCGACTGGTGCGGTTTGGTTCCGATCGACGCGGCATTTCGACGTCGCGCGCACACCACGGGGTTGTGATCTGCGAACTAGCGAGTAAGGTTGCAATCGAACTTCCGATCACGGCGCCCCGTCCAGACACCTGCGGCCGCACATGCAGCAGTGGATGGGGATAGGCATGCCGACCGAGCAGCAGCTCTCGGAAGTGCTGAGCGAGTTCGCTCGCACAGTCGTCACCGACTACTCGGTGCCTGAGGTGCTTGGTCGTCTCGTGCAACGCGTCGTGGATGTGATGCCGGTCGACGGCGCAGGCGTGACGCTCATCTCGAGGGCCGGCGAGACCCGGTATGTGGCTCCGTCTGCGCAGGTGGCTCGATTCGGTCCGAGCACCGCCCCCACGTTCACCTTCTCGATCAGTGACGACGGCGAACGGTTTGGGGTGCTCGACCTGTACTGCGAATCGGCTGACACCCTTGACGCCGCCGCGATCGATCTCGCCCAAACGTTGGCTGATGTTGCGGCCGCGTACCTGCGCAACGCAAGGGTCCCGGGCGCCTTCGACAACCCCGGAGTCGCTGGCCGAGTGCACGGTGAGACGCTGCTCGACCTGCGGGCCCACGAGCTGCCGCTCGAGGAGAGCGCACTCGAGCGCGACCTTCGCGGCGCTGCCGTTCGGGGTGAGCTGCGCGCCGAGTACCAGCCGATCGTGGACACGAGGAGCGGCCGCATCCTCGGTCTCGAATCGCTGCTTCGCTGGCACCATCCGACCCGTGGTCTCGTGCTGCCGTCGATGGTCATCCCTTTGGCCGAACGCACGACCGCGATCGCGGAGATCGGTCGCTGGATCCTCGTTCGTGCCTGCTCCGACCTTGCTCGTTGGCAACGACACGGCGATCGAGATCATCTGGGCATCTCCGTCAACATCTCGGCTCGCGAGCTGTCGTCGGCCGAGTATCCGCGCTCCGTCGCCGCGGTCCTTGCGTCGAGTGGTGCCGACCCCGCGTGCGTGACGTTGGAGATGACTGAGCCTGCCTTGCTCCAGGATCAAGAGCGCGCGGCTGCCGTGCTGGCCGAGCTCAAGCGGGTCGGGGTCAAGCTCGCGCTCGATGATGTCGGGACGCGCGGCTTGTCGCTGAGCTACCTCGAGCAGCTCCCGATCGACATGATCAAGATCGATCGCGAGTTCGTGGCCGAGCTCGACGACGACGGAGCGAGCTTCGCGATCGTGGCGGCCATGATCGACTTTGCGCACGAGATGTCGATCTCGGTCGTCGCCGAAGGTGTCGAGACGTCCGGACAGCGCGAGCGATTGGCCGCGCTGGGCTGCGAGCGGTGCCAGGGCTACTACTTCGCGTGGCCGATGGCCGCCGACGACATCGAGGTACTCATCGAAGGAGTCGACGGGGCGGCTACCAGCCTCCCGTCGTTCGACGCGAGGCTGAGAAGGCGAAACGGAATGATGGAGCTGCCGAAATGACCAGAGCCGTTGTGATCGACGATCAGGAGATGTTCGCTCAGGCGATCACGCTGCTGCTCGAGAGTCAGCCAGACATCGAGATGGTCGGGAGTGCCACGAGCGCGGCCGACGGCATCTCGCTGTGCAACATGACCCAGCCCGATGTTGCCATCGTCGGGTACGACCTGCCCGATGGTGATGGCGCGAGCGTGATCCGTGCGATTCGCAGCGTCAGCGAGGCAACGCGAGTGTTGATCCTCTGCGGGTCGAGCAGCGAGCAGTCGTTGATGAACGTGATCGAAGCCGGTTGTGCCGGCTACATCACGAAAGACAAGACGGCCGAGATGTTGGTCGAAGCGGTCCGGGTCGTTGATGGTGGCGAGCCCTACATCCAAGCGGCGCTCCTGGTGCATCTGCTTCCCCGCGTGAAGCGTTCCTACCACCGGCTGGGCGACGACCTCACGCGTCGTGAGAACGAGGTGCTCACCTTGATGTCGCAAGGCATGAGCAATCAGCAGATCGCGTCACGCCTCGTGGTGAGCGTGAACACCGTTCGCAATCACGTGCAGAGTGTGCTGGCCAAGCTCGTTGCGCATTCGAAGCTCGAGGCCGTCGCAATCGCCACCCGAGAAGGGATCCTGGCTGGTCGCTGATGGGGCGCCCCAGACCGGGTGACCCGTCAGCTCATGCCGAGGGACTCGCGCAGCACATCCACAACGTCGACCCGATCGAGGTCGATGAGCAGCTCGCCGAGGTCGTCGATCGACACGGGCATGCCGTGGCCGCGCTCGCGCTCCTCGATCGGAAGCGTCCAGAGCTCGAGCAGGCCACCCGCCCTCACTGATTGCTCGGCGACGTGACGCGCGACCGGGAGCAGGAGCACTCGGGCACAGCCGGGGCAGCGCAGCCGGCACGTGAACGTGTCGTCATCGACGCAGTGACGGACGGTGAGCACTGTCGCCGACACTCTGAAGTTGCCGCATAGATCGCAGCTACCTGTTGCCTGCACCTCTGCTTCCACGGGTGCTCTCACTTTCGCACGGGGCCGGTGCCATGGTGGTCCGTTCCAGCATGTCTTTCATCGGAACCTCACGCCGTAGCCTCATGAGCAGCGGTCGCCATTGCGATGTAGCGCGAATGTGTGCGCTCGACCGGCAAAGGTCCCTCACGGAACGCTGTGCCGTGGTAGCGCCAGACGGTCACGGTGAGCCTCGCGCCACGAGGCTGTCACGATCACCTGGATGCACGCCGCCACGGGGATCGCGACCACCGCGCCCCAGTAGCCGAACAGCTCCACGCCGAGCAGCACGCTGAGCAGCACCGTGAGCGGGTTGATCTTCGCGGTGCGCGCCATGATGTGCGGTTGCAGCACTGCGTTCTCGAACTGCTGGTACACCACGAAGAACGCGATGGCGGCTATGCCGGCCGGCGTGCCCTGCAAGAACGCGGCGATTACTGCCGCAAGGGCTCCGATCGTCGCGCCCACAAGCGGGATCAGATCGGCGAACGCGACCCACGCGGCGAGCGCCGCCGCGTTCGGCACGCCCGCGACGATCAGCATCACGAACGCGGCGACGCCGGCAATGGCGCTGATGAGGAGGTTGCCGAGCATGTACCCGCTGATGGCGGCGCCGGCGTCGCGGGCCACGTCGCTCAGCACCTGGCGGCGGTGCACCGGGATGATCCTCGCGAGCGTTTCGCCGATGACCTTGGTCTGGCTCAAGAAGAAGTAGGCGATGACCAGGATCGTGATGAACTCGGCCGCACCTTCGACTGCCACCCGCGCGTACTGGAACGACGAGTTGTCGAACTTCGTCGCCCACTTCTTCAGGTCCTTCTCGTGGTCACGCGCCAAGTTCTGCAGGTGCAGCTTGCGCACGATGCTCCCGAACGGACCGCGTCCGTGCACGGCCGCGTTCACCGTCCCGGGAAGATCGCTGAGGATCGCGGCGATCTGGTGCCGCAACGGGAAGATGAACAGGGCGATGAAGCCGGCCACGATCAGCACCGTCGTGAAGATCACGATGATGCTTGCCGCGCCGCGCCGGCCTCCCAGCCAGCGCTCGACACGGCCCACCGCCGGTGAGAGCACGATGGCGAGGAGTCCGGCGATGGCGATCCAGCTGAGTACCTGCACCGTGGCGAGCACCGCGAACACCGCCAGCACGGCCGCGCCCACCACGGCCGTCGCCGCGATGATCGTCCGCCACGGCACTGTGTGCCATGGGCTCCCGGAGCTTGTCGCCTCGGCTTCGGGTTCGGTTGCTCGGAGAATGGTGGTCATGGGGTCCAACCTGTTCGAGCCAGCAGCGGTCGGCCCATGACGAGAACTATTCCCCGGCGGCCCGGCCACGAACCGGCCCGTTGCGCGGGTGTTTGGAATCGCCTCGATCCGTGAATGTCATCGCCGATGACATCGGTCGCGGTAGTCGCGCATGCCGGCAAGCAGCTCGGTGGGGGGCTTCCCGAGCTGAGGGCGAAGTTGGCCGAACGCGGAGTGGCCGACCCGTTGTGGTTCGAGGTGCCCAAGAGCAAGCGCGCGCCGAAGCAGCTCGAGCGCGCAGTGCAGGCGGGTGCCGACATCGTGTTCGTCTGGGGCGGCGACGGCATGGTGCAGCGCTGTGTCGACGTGTTGGCCGGCACGTCCGTGGCGATGGCCATCGTGCCGGCCGGCACGGCCAACCTGCTCGCATCGAACCTCGGGATTCCGATCGATCTCGCCGCCGCCGTCGACATCGGCTTACGGGGTCGGCGTCGCGTGCTCGACGTGGGCGTCGTCAACGACGAACGCTTCGCGGTGATGGCTGGAGGCGGTTTCGACGCCCGGATGATCCGCGACGCCGATGGCTCACTCAAGGACCGCATGGGTCGGCTCGCGTACGTGATCACTGGCGTGCGCAACCTGCAATCGCAACGAGTGAAGGTGCGCATCCGCGTCGACGGCGAGAAGTGGTTCAAGGGTGATGCCAGCTGTGTGCTCATGGCGAACGTCGGGAAGGTCTTCGGGGGGATCACGGTGTTCGACGACGCCGATCCGTCCGACGGCGCGCTCGAGCTCGGCGTCGTCACGGCCGACGGGGCATGGCAGTGGACACGCACATTGGCCCGAACTGCCTCCGGCGCGCCCGAACGGTCACCCTTCGTGCACCTGACGAGAGGCCGCGCCTTCGACATCAAGTGGGACAAGAAGGTGCCTTATGAGCTCGATGGCGGAGACCGGCCTGCCGCCCGGCGCTTGAAGGCGTCGGTCGAGGCGCGCGCCGTCGTCGTGTGCGTTCCCGATGCCGACCGCGACGTCGGCGACGTGGCTTCAGCGTGAGCACCGCCACTCCGGTTCCGGAAACCTGGGAGCTCGATGGCGATGACGCGCGACGGACGCTCGAGATGTGCGGGCGGCCGCAGCTGTTGCGCGACGCGTTCGTGCGGCTCCGTGTGGCCGACGGCTTCAGCCACGCCCGATCGCTGGCGTATGCGACTTCGCTCGTCTTGTTGCAGGCCATCATCGCCGTCGTCGGACTGGCGAGCGCCCTGAATCGAGGCGGTATCAGCCGGGGGATCGTGCGGGCGTTGCGAGCGACCGTGCCGGGTCCGGGTGGTTCGCTCCTGACGAATGCGGTCGATCAGGCACACCGCGCCGGGGCGTCGCACCGCTACCTCGGTCTCGTACTCGGACTCTTCGGTGCTCTCGTGACCGGTAGCACGCTGATGGGTCAGTTCGAGCGGGCGATGAACCGCATCTACGGGGTCGAGACCGATCGTCCCACTGTGCGCAAGTACGGCTTGGCGCTGGCGTTGACGGTGACCGCGGGTGTGCTCTCGATTGCCGCGTTCGCGTTGTTCGCACTCGGCAAGAGCATTGGCGACGCCATCGGGAGCTCCACGATGGCGACCGTATGGGCCATTGTGCGCTGGCCCGCCGCGTTGCTGCTGATCATGTTGGCGGTCACATTGGTCTTCAAGCGCTCACCGCGCCGACGTCAGCCGGCGCTGTCGTGGCTGGCGTACGGAGCGACGCTCTCCACCTTGCTGTGGGCGGGATGCACGATCGCTCTCGGGCTCTTCTTCGCGGTCAGCCAGTCGTTCGGCGACACGTACGGACCCCTGGCCGGCATGGTTGCGCTGCTCCTGTGGGCACTGCTGTCGTCGGTCTCGCTGCTGTACGGCGCGGCGGTCGCTGCGCAGCTCGAAGCCGTGCGCGCCGGCGAGTCCGCTCCGCAGGACGCCCACAAGGTCGAGCACTCCCGGACCGATGCGGATCAGCGGGATGGCGCGCCC
>JADGOO010000181.1 GCA_017882905.1 Acidimicrobiia bacterium
GAGCGCTTCAGCCTCTCGGAACCGGCCGCCGCTGTGCTCGCGTCACCCGATCACCCCGCGTACGGAATGGGCATGTTCCACCGTCTACCCAACACGATGGACAGCCTCCGAGCGATGCCCGAGAGCTTCCGCACCGGCCTCGGCCACAACTACGACAGTCACGGGCCCGATGCCGCGATCGGGATCGAGCGCGCGTTCGAGCCGTGGAACCGCACTTACCTGCTGCCGGTGGTGCTGCCCGCCCTCGAGGGCGTGACCGAGCGCCTGACGGCCGGCACAACGGTCGCCGACGTGGGCTGCGGTGCGGGCGGCGCCCTGTTGCTCATGGCGAACGCATACCCGCGCTGCACCTTCCTCGGCTACGACATCAGCCAACACGCCTTGCATCGCGCCGAGGAGCGCCGCGTGGAGGAGAACGCGACCAACGTCTCGTTCCACGACCCGCGCATCGATCCCTTGCCCGCCGACGCGTCACTCGGGCTCATCACCACGTTCGATTGCATTCACGACATGACGCACCCGTTCGAGATGATGGTGGCGTTGCGGCGCGCGATCGCTCCCGACGGGACGTGGTTGCTCGTCGACATCAAGGCGCACGACACGTTCGCGATGAACGCGGCGAAGAATCCCATGGCATCACTCATGTACGGCGTGAGCGTGCTCACGTGCATGTCGTCGGCGTTGTCGGCTCCCGACGGCGCCGGACTCGGCACGCTCGGGCTCCCCGCCGCGAAGGCCGAGGAACTCGCGCGGGCGGCCGGATTCACGCACTTTCGTCGCCTCGATGTGGACCACCCGATCAACGGGTTCTACGAGATCCGCCCGTAGAACCCGCGAAGATCACGCCGGTGTGAGGCGCCCGTCGTTGAACGCGAACTCGGCGTCGAGCGTGCGTTGCACCTCTTTCTTGCCCACCCATTCGGCGATCTTGCCGCCGATGAGCGGAACCTTCACCTGGACGTCGAGCACGACATCGTGGCGCGAACCTTCGGCCGTCGGCGACAAACCCATCGTGCCGGAGATGTGCACCGGTGCGCCCTTGACCTCCACGTCGAACCTCCCCGACCAGGAGCCGTCGGGTTGACGGTGCCACTCGTCGGTCTGCACCATCGTGTTCGTCGGCTTCAGCGCCTTCTTGGCGAAGCCAGGCAGATCCACGTCGACCTGGCGCGACGACACGATCCGCAACGACTCCTCGTCGGCGACGAGATCGATGATGTCGATGTCGCGGTCGCCCATGCTGGCGTACTTGTCGGCGGTCGCCGACTTGTCGGCCAGCATCGACATCACGCGGTCGATCTGAGCTGGGTACACGTGCGAGCCCTTGAGCTCCATGACTACCTCCTGAGCGGATGTTCGTTCGAGCGTCAGCCGACGAGCACGGGCTGTCGCGCCGGCGGCGCTGTTGGGGCAACGTCGGTCGCATCGAGGTCGCGGAGCGGGAGCCGCACCGGCCCGTGCTCGCCGGCGAGATCGAGCACTTCCTCGAACCCGCCACGCAGGCACTCCACCAACACCTCGGGATCCGACACAGCCGCGCGGTCGATCGAGATGGCCACGCCGCACGTGCCGTCGTACGACAGCAACGTGAGGTTCACCGCCGTGCCCGTGGTGGGTGCGAACGCCACGTACCGCTCGACGTGCGCGCCCGCGAGATAGATCGGGAACGGGAAGCCGGGCACGTCGCTCGTGAGGAAGTCGATGTGCTTCAGCATGCTGCTGATGAAGCTGCGGGGCAAGAGGTTGAGCGTGGCGGCGATGGCGCCCGTGAAGCGCAACGAGCGCTCGTCACGCGCCGCGCGACAGAGACGACCCATCGCGCGCACGCGCACGGCCGGGTCGGCCTCGGCGACCGGCACCGCGAAGCGGATCAGCGTGATCCGGTTGCCGCCCGGCGGATCGTCGGGCGTGCGCAGGCTGATCGGCAACGTGACCCGCAGCTCGTCGACCGCGGCACCGTGGTGCTCGTGGTAGCGCCGCATCCCGCCGGCAACGCCGGCCATGAAGCCGTCGTTGAGGCTGCCGCCCGCTGCGCGCGCAGCTCGCTTCAAGTCGCGCAGATCGACCTCGAGGATGTCGAGCTCGCGCCCGACGCTGCGTCCCTGCATGATCGGCGACAGCGTGGCGTTCACGGGCGCGAGCGTGCGCCCGATCGAGCGCACCGTCTCCACACCATCGGTGAACGCGGTGAAGGGGTGGCGTGCCACGCGCCACGCCGATGGCAGGGCGGAGGTGACGGCGGTCCCGGCGTAGCCGGCCACGCGCTGCCAATTCCAGACCAAGCTGTCTCGCACGAGACCGGCCGTACCTTCGTCGGGTGCGGGGTCCGGGCTGTCGGCTCGTGGTGCGGGCGGGTCGGATGGTGCCGGGTCGAGGTCGAAGAGCTCGAGCGCGAGCTGCATCCCTCCGATCCCGTCGGTCAGGGCGTGATGCACCTTCATCACCAGCGCGGCCCGGCCGTCGATGAGGCCCTCGATGAGCGTGAACTCCCAGAGCGGGTGCGCCTTGTCGAACGCGGTCGTGGCGGCCGTACGCGCGAAGGCGATGACCGTGTCGGCGGTGCGGGGCGTCGGCGCGTCCATCCGTCGAATGTGCCAGCTCAGGTCGAAGTGCGGGTCGTGCGTCCAGCGCGGCGTGGCGAGCCGGCCCGGCGGCTCGTCGACACGCTGGCGGAACATCGGGATCACCGATGTGGCGCGATCGATCTTGGCGACGAGCGTGTCCCAGTCGGGGCTCTCCTCGAGCCACGCAACGCCCACGATCGTCGTCCTCAGCGTCGGGTCCTGCTCGAGGTACCAGGTAAAGGCATCGGTGTCGCGCATGAACGTGTTCATGATCAGACCTCTCGTCATTGACGCACGTGGTCAGCGTCCCGCCACCATGCGCCGAGCGATAGAGGCAAACGTCATGCGCCGAGCGATAGAGGCAAACGTCATGCGCCGAGCGGGGGCTGTGAGCAGAGTCGGTCGGCGGCGGTGAGGGGTCCATCGTCTCTGGCGCGCACGCGCAACGCCGGCGTCCACTGAGAAGAAGAGCCCGAAGAA
>JADGOO010000004.1 GCA_017882905.1 Acidimicrobiia bacterium
GAAGGGCCGCTCGATCACGTCGCTGCAGGCCGTGTACGTGCCCGCCGACGACTACACCGACCCGGCGCCGTTCACCACGTTCACCCACCTCGACGCCACCACGGAGCTGTCCCGCCAGATCGCTTCGCTCGGCATCTACCCGGCCGTCGACCCGCTCGCTTCCACCTCGACGATCCTCGCTCCCGAGGTCGTCGGCCAGGAGCACTACGACGTCGCCAACCGCACGCAGCAGATCCTCCAGCGCTACAAGGAGCTGCAGGACATCATCGCCATCCTCGGCATCGACGAGCTCTCCGAGGAAGACAAGGTGATCGTCGCCCGCGCCCGCAAGATCCAGAAGTTCCTCTCCCAGCCGTTCTTCGTGGGTGAGGTCTTCACCGGTCTGAAGGGCATCTTCGTGCCGGTCGCCGAGACGGTCGAGAGCTTCGCGGCGGTGTGCCGTGGCGACCTCGACCACGTGCCCGAGCAGGCGTTCTTCAACGTCGGCGGAGTCGAGTCGGTCTTGGCCAAGGCCAAGGAGCTGGAGCAGAGCTGATGCCGTTCAACGTCGAGCTCGTCTCCCCGGAGCAGATCCTGTTTCAAGGCGAAGCCGAGTTCGTGGTCGTGCGCACCATTGGAGGCGGCGACATCGGCTTCCAGCCCGGCCACGCACCGTTCCTCGGCGCGCTGGCCACCTGGCCGGTGCGCGTCGTCGGTGCCGACGGCGACGAACGCCGCTTCGCGTGTCACGGCGGCTTCGTCCAAGTCGACGGCCAACGGTGCACGATCCTCTCCGACGTGGCCGAGCTGTCGCACGACATCGACGTGGCCCGCGCCCAGACGGCCCGTCAACAGGCCGAGGAGCAGCTGCGCACGGATCCCGACGACACCGCCGCGCAGGCCGCGCTGGCGCGTGCCACCGTGCGCCTCGAGGTTGCGAACGCCACCTGAGGCGCCCGCGATGCGTCAGCTCGCCGGCTCGTCGCTCGTGTCGGGCATCGGTGAGCTGTCGTGGAGCGCTTCTTTGAAGCGCTCCAACGTGCCGGGGTCGAGGTTGGCGTAGAGGAGCTGGGCGCCGGTGAAGCGTGCCGCTTCGTCGATCAGCGCGTCGCCCTCCACCTGCGAGACGAGCAGCACCACTGAGGCGCTCTCGGGGCGCACCGAGTCGCGGAACCACGCCACCCAGTCGTCGGAGATGCCGAGGTCGACGAGCTTGGCTGTCGCGGCACCGGCGCCGGCGCCGATCGCGGCGCCCGCCACCCAGCCGACGGGTCCGCCGACCAACAGGCCGAGCAGGCTCGTCCACACCGCACCCGACAGCGCGCTGCGCCCCGGCTGGGGGTCGATCGTCTCGCGGACCACCGTGTGGCCGTCGGCGTTCTTGACCACGATGACGGCGTCCTCGAGCTTCAGCTTGTCGTGGGCGGCGAGCCCGGTGACCGCGGTGAGGAACTCTTGGGCCCGGAAGATGTCGGCGAACGTGATCCCGACGAGGGTCTGCGGGGCGTGGTCGTGCTCGTGGCGATGGAACATGGTGACCTCTGTCTACCCCGCCGTGGGAGGGGTTCAGTGCTCGTATCGCACTGCGGAGTACCGCATGAGCTTCGACCAGCGGTGGGTGGCCTCGATGGTGCGGATCGTGCCGCTCTTGGAGCGCATCACGAGGCTCTCGGTGCCGGCGCCGTCGGGCCAGTAGCGCACGCCGCGCAGGAAGTCGCCGTCGGTGACGCCGGTGGCCGCGAAGAAGACGTCGTCGCTCGACACGAGGTCGTCGATCGTGAGCACGCCCGTGAGGTCGTAGCCGGCGTCGAGCGCGGCGCGGCGTTCGTCGTCGTTGCGGGGCCACATTCGGCCGTAGATCTGGCCACCGAGGCACTTGAGGGCACATGCGGCGGTCACACCTTCGGGGGTGCCGCCGATGCCGATCAGGATGTCGGAGCCGGAGTTGCGCCACGCCACGGAGATCGCGCCGGCGATGTCGCCGTCGGGGATCAGCCGGATGCGAGCGCCCGCCTCGCGGATCTCGCGGATGATGTCGCTGTGGCGCTCGCGGTCGAGGACGACCGCGGTCACGTCGCTCACGCGCTCGCCGAGCGCCTTGGCGACGGCCTGCAGGTTCGCCTTGATCGGCGCGTCGAGGTCGACCACGTCGGCGGCTTCGGGGCCGACGGCGATCTTCTCCATGTACACGCACGGGCCGGGGTTGAACATCGTGCCGCGCGGCGCCACCGCGATCACGGCGATGGCGTTGTTCTGGCCCAGTGAGCACAACGTGGTGCCGTCGACCGGGTCGACGGCGATGTCGACCGGGTAGGCGCCCTCCTGGCCGATGCGCTCGCCGTTGTACAGCATCGGCGCTTCGTCCTTCTCGCCCTCGCCGATCACCACGATGCCGTCCATCGGGATCGAGTTGAGCATCACGCGCATTGCGTCGACCGCGGCACCGTCGGCGCCGTTCTTGTCGCCGCGCCCCATCCAGCGACCGGCCGCGAGCGCGGCGGCCTCGGTCACCCGCACCAGCTCCAGCGCCAAGTTGCGGTCGGGGGTCTGTTCGATCTCCATCCGGGCTGCCTTCCGGTGAGCGGGTAGGTGGCGGGCGAGCCTACCGGCGTGGTTAGGTACCCCTCCATGGCACCTGGGAACGGCACGATGGCAGGCAAGGTCGTCCTGGTCACCGGCTCGTCGTCGGGCATCGGCGAGGCCTGCGTGGAGCGCTGCGCGCGGGAGGGGGCCTACGTGGTGGGCGCCGACCTGAACCCGCCGGCCCGTGATCTCGACCTGGGCGACGACGCCCCGGAGGCCGCGTTCGCCCTCCTCGACGTGCGCGACGAGGCCGCCACGGCCGACCTGATCGCGTCGATCGTGGCCGAGCACGGCCGGCTCGACGGGGTGGTGACCGCGGCCGGGGTCGCGGGCGGCGGGGCCGTGCACATGGTCGACCAGCCCGATTGGGACCGTGTGCTCGACATCAACCTCAAGGGCACCTTCCTCACTGCCAAACACGCCGTGATCGCCATGCTCGCCCAGGAGCCGATTGCCGGCGAACGGGGCGCCATCGTCACGATCGCGAGCGTGGAGGGTCTCGAGGGCACCGCGGGCGGGAGCGCGTACAACGCCTCGAAGGGGGGCGTCGTGCTGCTCACGAAGAACATGGCGATCGACTACGGCGGGCGCGGCATTCGCGTCAACTGCATCTGTCCGGGCTTCATCGACACGCCGATGTTCCGTGGCGTGTTCGTGAATGACGGGATGGAAGGTGTGCGGGCCGACATCGAACACGAGCACAAGCTGCGCCGCTTCGGCCGGCCCGACGAGATCGCGAGCGCGGCCAAGTTCCTGCTGTCGCCCGACGCGTCGTTCGTCACCGGTGTGGCGCTCCCCGTCGACGGCGGCTACACGGCCGGACGCGACCACGGCGTCACCACGATGCTCGGCCTCTGACGCGTCGATCCGTCCATCCTCGGTTGGGTCCGGCGCACGATGGAGCGTCACACTGGAGGCATGCCGGATCCACATCTGCTCTCGGTGGCGCGGGCCGCCAAGGGCTTCATGCCCGACGATGAAGGTCTGGCGCTCCACGATGCCGCGGTGGCCGCCGCACAGTCGGTCGGTGGACCGCTGCTCGAGGTGGGCACGTACTGCGGCAAGTCGGCGGTGTATCTCGGCGCCGCGGCGCGCGCCACGGCCACGATCCTCTACACCGTGGATCACCATCGCGGCAGTGAGGAGAACCAGGCCGGGTGGGAACACCACGATGACGAGGTCGTCGACGCGCGCACGGGCCGCATGAACACGTTGCCGTTCTTCCAGGCCACGATCGAGGCGGCCGGACTCGAAGACGTCGTCGTGGGCGTGGTCGGCTACTCGTTGCCCGTGGCGCGGAGCTGGGGCACGCCGCTCGGCTTCTTGTTCATCGACGGTGGTCACGCGCTCGACGTGGCCATGGCCGACTACGAGAGCTGGTCGCAGCACGTGAAGCCCGGTGGCGTGCTCGCGATCCACGACGTCTTCGAAGACCCGAGCCAGGGGGGCCAGGCGCCCTACGAGGTGTGGCGCCGAGCGGTGCACGACGGCTTCGAGCCGCTCACCAGGACCGGCTCACTGCGCACGCTGCGCCGCTGACCCGCGCACCCACCCGTCGAACAACACGGCTTGTACGGGGGTGGATTCAGTCGCCGGCGTCGGGGCGCGTGGAGCGGCGCGCGCCGCGCTGTGACTCGATCTCGATGCCGGCTTGGATCAGCTCTTCGGCCGTGAGGCCGGCCGGCAGACCCTCGCCGCGGAACAGGCCACTCGTCGGCGTGCCGCCGCCCAACGCGTTGGCGGCGAGCACGACGGCCGCGCTGTTCCAGGTGGGCTGTTCCACCGGGTAGAGCTCGCCTTCGAGGTTCCACCGCTCGCCGTCGAAGCTGGCGCCGGTCCAGTACGCGCCGTCGTCGGCCCGCAAGAACTGCACCCAACGGAACAGCTCCAACGCCCGCTCGTGCAGCCCGACAGCATCGAGTGCGAGCACGCACTCGCAGGTCTCCGCCGCCGTGATCCACGGCTGGTCGGCCACGCACCGCACACCGCGTCCGGGAACCACGAACTTGTCCCAACGGGCGGCCAGGCGAGCGTGCGCGGCGTCGCCGCGCAGGATGCCGCCGAGGATCGGGTAGTACCAGTCCATCGCCCAGCGCTCTTTGTCGAGGAAACGCTCGGGTCGGTGCGCGACCGCGATCGCCAGCGAGCCCACCGACAGCTCCCAGTCGGGCCGCTCCCGGCCGAGTCGCTCCGCGCAGGCGATCGCGCAGCGCACCGAAAAAAGCGCCCGTCCGTGCGCGCCGGGTCGGCGTCCCATTCGATCTCGCCGGTGGGATGCTGGTGGTCGAGGGCGAAGTCGATCGCACGTTCCACCATCGAGAAGTAATGGTCGAGAAAGCGCGTGTCGCCGGTGCACAGGTAGTGATGCCACACGCCCGTGGCCACGTAGCACGTGACGTTCGTGTCGAGCCACGGCTCCTTCACGGCACCGTCGTGGTAGTACGCGTGCCACGCGCCGTCGTCGCGCTGCATGCCTGCGAGCCAGTCGTAGGCGCGCTCCGCTTCGGTGTAGCGATGACCGAGATCGAGCGCCATCGCCGATTCGACCATGTTCCACGGATCGGTATGGTTGCCCGCGCTCCACGGGATCTCGCCGTCGGCGTGTTGCACCGCGGCGATCGCGTCGACGGTCTGTTGCACCTGCTCGGCGCGCAGCACGCCCGGAACCGATGGGACCGAGTACCTCATCGCCGATCCTTCATGACAGGGGACGCCGTCCGTGGCGCGCCATCTCAGGCGCGACCTTCTCGCCGTACACGACCAAGCTCTTACCGACGAGCGGGTTGAGCCAGCGTTCGGCGCGCGCAACCGGCGAGTCGTGGTGCTCGATGCACCACACGAGGAAGTCGTGGTAGGTGCGCACGGGCGCGGCTTCAGTGTTCTCGAGGCCGAACACGTTCTTCAGCCACCAGTACGGCGAGTGGAACGCGTGCGCGTGATGTGAGCCCTTGAGATAGAGGCCGGCCGACTCGAGCTTGTTCTCGAGCTCGTGCTGCCGGTAGATGCGCACGTGGCCGCCGGGCGTGTCGTGGTAGCGCCAGTTGAGTGCCCAGCTCACCCGCTCGGGCCAGCGAGTAGGCACCGTGACCGCGAGGCGGCCGCCGGGCCGCAGCACGCGCACCATCTCGGTGATGGCCCGGTTGTCGTCCCAGATGTGCTCGAGTACCTCGCTCGTGATCACGCGGTCGAATGTGGCGTCGGCGAACGGAAGATCGAGCGCGTTGGCGTTGGCGACACCGGCGTAGCTCGACCATTCGATCTCGTGGGCGGCCAGCATGCCGCCGCACGTTCCGATCACGTCCTTGAGGTCGGCAGCCGAGTAATCGAGCGCGGTGACGATGCCGCCGCGCTTCATGGCCTCGAACGCATGGCGACCACCGCCGGCACCCACGTCGAGGACGCGGTCACCCGGCTGGAACGCGAGCCGCTCGAAGTCGACGGTGAGCACCTAGGCCGCACCTCGGGTCGCGCGGTCCGATGACTGCTGACCGTCGCGCGCTCGGCGCGCGTGGTCTTCGAGCTCGAGGTAGTAGTGCTCGAGCGTGCCCCGTGCACAGCGGCGCCACGTGAAGCGGTCCAGTACGCGAGCCCGTCCTGCCTCACCGATGCGGTGCCGCAGCTCGTCGTTGTTGAGCATCGTGAGGATGCCTTCGGCGAGCGAGTGCGGATCGCCGGGCTGGCACAGGATCGCCGTTTCGCCGCTGCGTCCGGCCACCTCGGGAAGCGCACCGCCGCGCGTGGCCACGAGCGGCGTGCCGGAGCACATCGCTTCGATCGCCGGCAACGAGAACCCTTCGTAGAGCGAGGGCACCACGGCGCACTCGGCCTCGTTGTAGAGCTCGACGATGCGCTCGTCGCTCACGCCGCTCACGAACTCGATCGCATCGCCGAGGCCGAGCGCGTCGATCTGCTTCGGTATAGCGCTGCGGTGCCGCGGGCGGCCGATCACCACGAGATGGGCATCGGGGCGCTCGACGCGCACCTTGGCGAGCGCGTCGATGAGGAACGTGAGTCCCTTCAAGGGCACGTCGCTCGACGCGGTGGTGAGCATGCGGCCGCGCACGCGCTTGATGTGCGGCAACGGCCGGAACTGACGCTGGTCGACGCCCACCGGCACCACATGCAGTCGTGCGGGGTCGACGCCCATTTGCGCCACGATGTCGCGCTTGGAGTTCTCCGACACGGTCACGTGGCGGGGGAGCGCGCGGGCGACCTTCATCTGCATGCCGAGGAAGCCGTACCAACGGTGCAGCGTGTACTGCTTCCACGGCCGCTGGTGTTGCGGATGGGTGAGATCGAGGTCGCGGTCGACGGTGATCGGGTGGTGCAGCGTGTGCACGATCGGCCAGCCGTCGTCGAGCAGGCCTCTGATGCCGCTACCGAGACACTGGTTGTCGTGCACGACGTCGAAGTCGGCGCGCCGTGCGTTGAGCAGCTTGCGGGCCCGTAGCGAGAACGCCCACGGCTCGGGGAAGCCGGCCGAGCACATGTAGAGCCATTCGCCCACGTCGACCAGCGATTCGAACTCGTAGGGCCACGGCGTGCGGAACGGGTTGTGGCGCGGGTAGAGGTCCATGCTCGGGACCTCGACCTTGGTGACCGGTGAGTCGACGTCGCTGTACGGCGGTCCCGTGAACACCTCGACGTGATGC
>JADGOO010000182.1 GCA_017882905.1 Acidimicrobiia bacterium
AGTACGCGATGGCGGCCGTGCGGCACATGCACGAGTTCGGCACGACGATCGAACAGCTCGCCAACATCGCGGTCGACACGCGCTACAACGCGAGCCTCAACCCCGAGGCCTACTACCGCGACCTCATCACGGTCGACGACGTGCAGTCGTCGCGGATGATGGCTGATCCGCTGACGAAGCTGCACTGCTGCCTGCGCAGCGATGGTGGTGGCGCGATCGTCGTGACGAGTGAGGAGCGGGCACGCGATTGCGCCAAGCGCCCGGTGTGGGTGCTCGGCACGGGTGAGGCGACGAGCCACACGACGATGAGCGAGTGGGACGACTTCACGGAGTCGCCCGCGAAGCGCAGCGGCGATCTGGCCTTCGCACGGGCCGGCGTCGAGCGCAGCGACATCGACTTCTGCGAGATCTACGACGCGTTCACCACGATGGCGCTGCTGTCGTTCGAAGGTCTCGGCTTCTGCGGCAAGGGTGAAGCGGGCGCGTTCCTCGAGGGCGGCACGATGCGCATCGACGGCCGCCTGCCCACCAACACCGACGGCGGCGGGCTGTCGCACTGCCATCCGGGCATGCGCGCGATGTTCCTGCTCGTGGAAGCGGTGCGTCAGCTGCGGGCCGAAGCCCCGGGCGGCCAGGTACGCGATCCGCACCTCGCGTGCGTGAACGGCACGGGCGGCTGGTTCTCGAGCGCCGCCACCGCGATCCTCGGCATCGACTGACCGCCGAGGGAGCGACCCTGAGGCGCCCGGGGTGGCCCGCACGAGCCACCCCATGCGCCGTTGGACTCCTATCGGCATGGGGGCGCCGCGATTGAGCGCCGCGTCCTGTCGTGCCGCACCGGGCCGAGAGTCAACCCAACTGGTCGGTCCTGGTCAGGCGGCGAGCACGACCGGCGCGCCGAAGAACCCGCGGTGCACGACCGTGGTGAGCGTCTCGAGCGTGGCTGTCGCTCGGACGTCGACACCTCGTGACACGAGGTAGTACGCGAAGCGTTCGAGCATCGCCATCAGCGCGCCCACCGTGACCTCGTCGGACCGACAGCCCGACGCGCGGAGCTGGCGCCCGAAGCTCGTGGCGATCGCCAAGAAGGCGTCGAGCCCGAGCCGGTTCACGTGCCGGTCGTCGACCTGGCCTTCCATCCACGCACGGATCACCGGGCCGTAGCGCTCGTAGGTGCGGAGGAAGCCTTCGAGCGTGGTGCGCAGCTCGGCGTAGCCCGCGACGTCGGGACGTATCTGGCCCATGGCCGCGGCGAGCGCGTTGAGCTCGCCGGCGCACTCGGTGGCGAGCGTGCGCAACAGGTCTTCTTTGTTCGCGAAGTACAGGTAGAAGGTGCCATGCGACGTGCGCGCCGCGCGCACGATGTCGTCGACGCGCGCGGCCTGGTAGCCGCGCTCGGCGAACACCTTCATCGCCGCGGTGCGCAGCCGCTGCATCGTGCGCCGGCCCTGCGCGCGGAGCTCGCGCTGCTCGGTGGGCGTGCCGCCCGCGGGCGGGCGCTTCGAGGCGGAGCCGCCCGTCACCGGGACTTCCCGTACGCTTCGTGCATGCTGGCGGACACCGTTCGTGAGGCCGCGAGGCGGTTCGGCGATCGTATCGCCTACATCGACGACGACGGCCGGCCGATCACCTACGCGGAGGTCGACCGTGCGTCGGATGAGGTGGCGGTCGGGCTCGCTTCGATGGGCGTGCAGCCCGGTTCGGTGCTGGCGCTCGTGCTCGGCCCGGGAGTCGATTACCTCCTTGCCTACTTGGCCGCCGCGAAGCTGGGCGCGATCACGGCAGGCGTGAACGACCGGCTCTCGAGCCGGGAGCGCGACGCCGTGCTCGACCGGGCCGAACCCGCGCTCGTGCTCGCCGCGCCCGGGTTGGGCAGCACCACGCACGCGACCGTCGAGCTCGAATCGGTCTCCGAGATCGCACGCGCCGGCGAGACGCCTCCACCACTGCCTCCCGACCCGGATCGCGATGTGGCGATCGTGTTCACCTCCGGCACCACCGGGCTCCCGAAAGGCGCGCGCTACGGCAATCGCCAGCTGTCCTTCATCACCCAGACCGACGTGGGCGACGCGTGGGGGGCCGGCGGACGATCGTTCAGCGGCACGTCGTTCGCACACCTCGGCTTCATGACGAAGCTGCCGGGCAACCTGCAGCGGGGCGGCACCACGTTCATCATGCGCCGCTGGCGGGCCAAGGAGTCGCTCACCTTGTTGGCTCGCGAGCGCATGACCTCGGTCGCCGGCGTGCCGACGCAGATCGCGCTGATGCTGCGCCAACCTGACTTCGACGACTACGACCTCTCGAGCGTGCAGTTCATCGTGGTGGGTGGCGGCCCGATCACACCGGGTCTCGCGCAAGAAGCACGCACGCGCTTCGCGGCCAAGCTCTCCACCCGCTACTCGTGCACGGAAGCCGGCATCGGGCTCGGTACCGCATTCGACGATCCCGACGAAGACGCCATCGTGTCGGTGGGTCGACCGCACGCGTCGGTGGCGTTGTCGGTGCGCGACGCCGAGGATCCCGATCGGCCCGAGGCGTTGGCCGAGGGAGCGATCGGTGAGGTCTGCCTGCGGTCCGCGGCGTGCATGACGGGCTACTGGCACGACGAAGCGGCTACGCGCGCCGCATTCACCGCCGACGGCTTCGTTCGCACCGGCGATCTCGGCTACATCGACGAAGCCGGCCGGCTGCGCCTGGTGGGTCGCAGCAAGGAGATGTACGTGCGTGGTGGCTACAACGTGTACCCCGTCGAGGTGGAAGGCGTGCTGTCGACGCACCCCGGCGTGGCGGCGGTCGCGGTCGTGCCGCGGGCCGACGCCGTGATGGGCGAGCTCGGTGTGGCGTGCGTGGTGCCGCGCGATCCCGCGCGCCCGCCGTCGCTCGCCGCGCTGCGCGAGCACGCCGCCGAAGCCGTCGCCGCTTACAAGCTCCCCGAGGCGATCCAGCTCCTCGACGCGCTGCCTCTCACCGCCGGCGAGAAGATCGACCGGCGCGCGCTGCGCGAGATGCTCGACGAGCCCCCGACCCCCTAGGGTCGCCCGCGCTGCCGGTTGATGTAGGAGCACGACATGGATCTCGACTTCGACGCCGATCAGGATGAGCTGCGCGCCAGCATCCGAGCCGTGCTCGCCAAGGAGTCTCCCATCTCGCTCGCCCGGCACGTGGTCGAGACGGGCGAGCGCCCCGACGCGTTGTGGGCCACGATGACGAGCCTCGGGTGGCCTGCGCTCACGGTGCCGGAGGCCGACGGTGGCATCGGGCTCGGCGTCATCGAAGCCGCGATCCTCGCCGAAGAGCTCGGGCGCGTGATCGCTCCCGGTCCGCTCCTGCCCACCGTGTCGCAGTTCGTACCGGTGGTGCGCGCGTGCGGCGATGCCGATCAACGCGCCGCGTTCTTGGCTCCGGTGGCCGAAGGACGCTGTCGCGCCACGCTGGCGATTGCCGAGACCGGTGGCAGCTTCGACCCGCAGCACGCCACGGCCCGAGCCGAACGGCGTGACGGCGGCGTGGCCCTGGCGGGCACGAAGCGGTTCGTGATGGAGGCCGACGGGGCCGACGAGATCGCCGTCGTCGTTCGGCTCGACAGGGCTGTCGTGGTTGCCGTCGTCCCGGGCGACGTGGTGCAGATCACACCCGTCCGCTCGATCGACGCGTCGCGCACCCTTGCCCACATCGCACTCGACGGCGTCACGATCTCACCGGACCGTGTCCTCACCGGCGCAGGGCTCGACGGCGCGCTCGAAGAAGCGACTGTGGCGCTCGCACTCGAGACAGTGGGCGCGTGCCAGACGATCTTCGATGTGACCCTCGAGTATGCCAAGCAGCGCGAGCAGTTCGGTGTGCCGATCGGATCGTTCCAGGCCATGAAGCACAAGTTCGCCGATCTCATGATCGCGCTCGAGCGGGCGCGCAGCGTCGGCTACTACGCGGCGCTGTGCATCGCCGAGAACGACGACCGTCGGCACATGGCCACGGCGGCCGCCAAGGCCGCCGCCGGTGACGCGCAGCGCACCTTCGCCAAAGAGGGCATCCAGATCCTCGGCGGCATCGGCTACACGTGGGAACACGACATGCAGCTGCTCGTGAAGCGCGCCAAGGCGAACGAGCCGTTCTTCGGTGGCGCCGCGCAATCGCGGGCGCGACTTGCCGATCTCGTCGGCGTCTAGCCGGCCTTCGTCACCACGATCTCGAAGAACAGCACGAAGAACACGGCCATACCGCTGGCGAACCAGATCGCCATCTGGTGCGTGTCGTACATGATCGTGTTGGGCTTGCCCGCCTCGGTACCGAACTTGCCCAGCGCGTTCATCTCGAAGCCCACCGCGATGGCGAGCACGAGGATGTAGAAGATGACGCGCGAGGCGGCGTTCGGCTGGTCGTAGCCGCCGAAGAAGTGGTCCACGCCGAGCATCGCCATGATCACGGTGAACGAGAAGATGGTGTTCTGACGCGACGCCATGGCCGCCTTGCGGGCCGCGGGCGGTGCGGCGGGGTCGGCTTCGCCGCCGGCGAGCACGTTGCGCGCGTTGGCGATGACGATCTGCTGGTTGGGCCAGATCACCATCCACACGTTGTAGGCCATGATGAACGCGAACACGATCGCGGCCGACAGCATGATTCCGGGGCCCGACTTCCAGAAGTCGCCGTTGTATCCGTCGTTCCCGAGGTTGAACAGGATCACGAGGATTCCGGTGCCGAGGGTGGCCAGTGCACCGTTGCGGAACCACCACAGCGCTCGCCACGTCAGCTTGTCGAAGGCGCTGTTCCGCGCCGCCGGATCGAGCTCGGCATAGGCCGGTGTCTGCACGAAGTTGAAGAACCACAGCAGACCCATCCACATGAAGGCGGACAGCACGTGGAGGAAGCGGAATGCGCCATCCAGTCCGGCCTTTGTCAGTAGGAACATCTGGTCTCCCCTAGTTGCGACGTGACTCGCGGCGGAACATACCAGGTTGCTTCGGGCGGGTGGCGGACTGCTCAGAGCGCGGTCCGAAGCCACCAGGCGAACAACGCGTCGAGGCGATCGTCGGGCCGCGTGGCCTGCACGATCAACAGGCCGCGCGGTTCGGTCCACGCGAGATGCACCCCGGCCGCATCCCGGCGGCACACGTAGCGCCCGCTCTCGGTCGGCGACGACGGCGATCGCCACGCTCGATTCTCCGCTTCGCCGCGGGCACAGCGCGCGGTGCTGGTGTCGCCGCCGCGCGGCGAGTCGCCCGCCAGCACGGCGAAGGCCCGGCCGAAGGCCGCCGCGTCGGCGTAGCGCCGGAGATCGACGGTGGCCGGCCCGCCGTCGGTGGGTGCAGCTCCGGGCGCACACACGACGGCCTCGAGGGCGTGCGAGTCGAGCGCCGGCGCCGTGCGACAGCGCGGCCGCCACGGCGCCGGAACGAGGTCGATCAGGGCCGTTTCGCGCGAGGTGGACTGCGTGGAGGGCTGCCGCGCCGGCGCGGCGCGGCGTGTGGTGGTGTCGGGGCCGTTGGTCTGCGGCGCCGATGCGAGGGGGCGGGCCGCCCCGCCGTCGGAGTGGCGCGTCGAGACGGCGGCGATCACGAGCGCCACGGCCAGCGCAGCGGCGACCCCGGCGACGACCCGCCTGCGGCCCGGCGGGTGTCGTCTCGACGAGGTCGGCGCCACCGCGGCTCGGGCCCGGGCCGCAGCCAGCAGTCGGTCGATCACATCCGGATCCTCTTTTTGCATTGTTAGACAATCTCACACATCTTGACAATGCACCACATTCAACCCAGACTGGGCGCATGGGCGATGCACGTGGATCGATGGCAGCCGAAGCGGCGCTCAACGGCGCGCTGCACGCGCTCGCGGTCGCGCTCCTGGCCTGGCTCGCGCTCAGCACCGCGAGCTCTCTGGCCCGCCGGGTCGTGCCCGGCCTGGCGCGCTTCGACGGCCTCGATCGCCTGACCGCCCCGATCGTGCGCCGCCTGCTCGACGCACTGCTCTGCGGTGTATTGGGCGCCGGCATCGTGGCAACGCCGGCCATGGCGTCGACACCGGCCAGCCACATCGTCGACGTTGCGGTGGTGCGGGCGCCTCCGGCCGCGTCGTCGGTGCCGCCTCCGGCCGCGTCGTCGGTGCCGCCTCCGGCCGCGTCGTCGGCGCCTCCCCCGGCTGTGTCGGCCAGGCCCCGTCAGGTCGTGGTCGGCGCGGGCGACAACCTCTGGTCGATCGCTCGCCACGAAGTCGAGCGCCGCGCGGCGTCGCCGTCCGCGACCGTCGCGAACCGAGACGTCGCCGCGTACTGGGGCCGGGTGATCGCACGGAACCGACCGCACCTCCGATCGGGCAACCCGAACCTGATCTTCCCCGGTGAGATCGTCGAGCTGCCCGTTTGAGACAGCGGCCTCGTCACGGCGAGACTCACGCTCCCGCGGGCCGGTCCGTCCGGCCGGCCGTCACATCGGAGATCCATGCCTCCCGCCGGACCCTTGCTCGTCGACCAGCTCCGGTTCATGGCCGAGACGCGCGCCGACACGCTCGCGTACCGCGACCTCGACGCAGTGCGCGACATCACGTTCGGCGAGTGGGAGCGCCGCTCGAACCAGATCGCACGATGGCTCGGCGCACACTCTGTGCAGGCCGGCGACCGCGTCGCGCTCTACATGCACAGCGACCGCTGCCTCGAGTGGATCTGCGCGTACGCCGGGATCCACAAGGCCGGCGCGGTGATGGTGCCCGTGAACACCCGGCTCTCCGTCGACGAGGTGCTCACGATCCTGCGTCATGCCGAGCCGAGAGCAGTCATCACGTGCGGCGCGCTGCTGTCCTCGACTGCTGCGGTGTGCGCCGCGCTGCCGATCGCGGGCGTGCTCACCACCGACGACAGCCATGGTGATGCCGGCGTCGACGAATGGCCCGTGCTCGACCAGCTCGACTCGAGCGAGATCCAGGTGGCCGTCGGCCCCGACGACATGGCCGACATCATGTACACGTCGGGCACGACGGGCTTGCCCAAGGGCGTGCTCGTGCGGCACCGCAACGTGGCGATGATCCCGAACTGCGAGCCCACGTGGA
>JADGOO010000183.1 GCA_017882905.1 Acidimicrobiia bacterium
AGCCGACGCCCCGAGCCGACGCGGCGACGCGCTCGTGACGCCGGAGCCGGTGATGCCGCAGCCCGAGCTCTGGGCGGCCGTGCGGGCACTCCCCGACCCGCAGCGCGATGCGATCGTGCTGCGCTACGTGGGCGATCTGCCCGAGGCGGAGATCGCGCGGGTCCTGGGCGTGAAGCGAGGAACGGTGGCGTCGAGCCTGTCGCGAGCGCGAGCCGCGCTCGCCGACGCGCTGGCCGACCAGATGACAGAAGAAGGCATCCAATGATCGATCTCGAAGCCGCCGGCCGCGCACTCAACGAGCATCCGGTGATCGACGCAACACCGGCTGAAGCCGTCATGGCGCGCGGTGCTCTCGTGGCGCGCCATGATCGCCGCCGGCGCGCCGGTATCGCCGCAACGTGCTCGGTGCTCGTGATCGCCGTCGTCGGCGCGCTCGTGGTGCACGGCCACCAGGGTGAGCGCATCAACGTGGCCGCGAGCACCAGCACACCGTCGAGCCGAGCGACGAGCACGACGGCCGTCGCCGATCATCTCGCGCCGACCCCGGTCGCGCAGGCCGAGACCCTCGCCGATCGGCTGCTCGCACGAGTAGTGCTGCCCGACGGAGCGCGCGAATACCACGGTGCGCTGCCGCCGATCCTGCACGATCCGTTCGAACAGCCCCAGAAGATAAATCTCGTCGACCACGACAAGGTGTGGACCACGTCGCAGACGGCCGATGCCGTGGTGTCGTTCATCAAGACCCACGTACCCGCCGGTGCGGTACAGAGCGGCGCCGGTTCATCGGGCCGGTACGGGGTGATCGAGACCTACGGGATCGTCATCACGTTCCCCGGGCCATTGCCCGCGACCATCGCCAGCTCGGCACTCGTCATCACAATCGCTCCCCATGACGGCGGCGGTGCCTGGCTGCGCGCCGATGGAGAAGTGGTGTGGCGCGATCGCCGCGCCGCCGACGAGATCGTGCCCGCGACAGACCGCGTCGTCACAGTGCGCGAACGTCTCGGGAGCGCCGCCGCGCCGGTCGCGCGCAGCAAGGTCGTGGCCGACGCCAAGGTCGCCGCCGACCTCATTGCGGAGTTCAACGCGCTCCCGGTCGCGGTGCCCGGCATACGGTTCTGCCCAGCAGAGTCGTCGACGACGCCGTTCTACGAGCTCGACTTCAGCCGCACGGCTACCGCCAGCCCCGATCTCGTCGCCGTGGTCGGGTACTGCGGCGGTGTGACCGTCATGGTGCACGGGCAGACCCGACCGGCGTTGGAAGCCGGTCTGCTCCGCCCCCGGGTCGCGGCGCTCCTCGGCGTCACTGGCTCGGCGTGACGGGCGCACCCGCCGGGCTCCGTAGGCTCACGGCATGCTCGATCATCTTTCGATCCAGTGCGGTTCCGTGGATGTGAGCAAGGCGTTCTACGACGCCGTGCTGGCGCCGCTCGGTGGCGGGCGGGTGATGGACTTCGGCGCGGTGGTCGGGTACGGGCGGCCGGAACGACCAACGTTCTGGGTCGGGCCGCTCACGACCGGGGAGCCGAACCGTGAGGTGCACATCGCCTTCGAGGCACCCGACCGCGCCGCGGTGCGCGCGTGCTTCGAGGCCGCCGTCGCGACCGGCGCTGAGGTGCTGCACGAACCGCGGGTGTGGCCCGAGTACCACCCCAACTACTACGGGGCGTTCGTGCGCGACCCCGACGGCAACAACGTCGAAGCGGTCTGTCACCAACCCGAAGCCTGAGGGCACGCCGCGCACCACGTGACGCGCGAGCGGCGCGGCGGTACGGTGCCGCGCCGTGAACGAGCTCACCACCGACGACGGCATCCGCATCGCGTACGACACGTGGGGCAACAGCGGTACCGAGCCGACGATCGTGTTGCACCACGGCTTCGCCGCCGACGCGGCCGCGAACTGGGTGCGGCCCGGCATCGTCGACGGGCTCGCCCCGCTCGGCCGGCGCATCCTCGCCCTCGACGCCCGCGGCCACGGCCGGTCCGACAAGCCGCACGACAAAGCGCGCTACGGCGAAGACCGCATGGCGCGCGACCTGATGCAGCTCGTCGATCACCTCGGCCTCGCGGAGTACGACCTCGTCGGCTACTCGATGGGCGGGATGGTCTCGGCGCGCACCGGAGCGGTCGACGCCCGCATCCGGCGCCTCGTGCTCGGCGGGATCGGTGGTGCAACCGTGGAGCCCGACCTCGTGGCGCGGCAAGTCCGGCGGATGGGACGCGTGGTCGAAGCGCTCGAGGCCGACGATGACGCCACGGTCACCGATGCTTCCGGGCGCGCGTTCCGCGCGTTCGCACGATCGACCGGCGCCGACCTCCGCGCGCTTGCCGCGGTCGCTCGGGGTGGCACGCGGTCGCCGCTTCCGGTCGAGCGGATCACTGCGGCGACGCTCGTGCTCGTGGGCGCGGCCGACGACCTTGCTGTGCAGCCCGAGGTGCTCGCCGCGGCGATCAGCGGCGCCACGTTGCGCGTCGTACCCGGCGACCATCTCGGCGCCGTGGCGAAGCCCGAGTTCGTTGCCGCGCTCGTCGAGTTCCTGCGCTGACGCCAGCGCGCCGCGAGCGCGCTACTTGGCGCCTTCGATGATGGCCCAGTTGTTACTCAGACTGCTGGTCGATCCGACGAACTGATACACGCCGCTCTTGAGCGTGCTGATACCAGCAGTGCTGCTGCCGAGTGTGTAGAAGAACAGCGTGTCGCTCGTGCCCGCGATGTTGGTGATGCCCTTGGAGAACCCGGTGCTCGACCCAGTCTGTGTGAAGGTGCCCGCGATGAGCCGGCCCCACGCGCCGACTCCGGTGCCCTGGTTGTAGAAAAGGACGCTGTCGTCGGTGGCGGTGATCCAGAGCCACTTCGGGCTGAAGTGATACACGGTGCCCGTGCCGAGCACCTGCCCACCCGTCATCGGCAGCGTGAGCGCTCCGCCACCCGTGTAGTTGTACGCAAGGAGCGTGTCGCACGACGCGGCAACGGCGGTCACGTTCGTCCAGTGGCGCACTTCCATCTGTGTGAAGATCCCGTTCTTCAGCGTGCCTTCCGCGCTCGTCTGCGTGTTCAGGTCGAAGAAGAGGGCGGTGTCGCAGCCGGCGACGACGTACTCCCAGCCCGGCGAGAAGCTGTAGCTGGCCTTCTTCGTGTACACACCATTGATGAACGTGCCGCTCGCGCCGGCGCCCGTCGACGAGTTGTACAGCAGCACACTGTCGCGGCTGATCGCGATCTGTGACCAACCCTTCGCCAGGTTCGATGGCCCTTTGCCCGCGTAGGTGCCATTGCTCAACGTCGAGCGGTAGGCGTTCGGCGTACCCGTGTAGCGGTAGAAGAGCAACGAGTGGTTGCCCTGCGCCGCGCCGGCCTGCGGCATTGCCACACTCGACGCAGCCACGACCATGATCAGCGCGACGATGAGTCGGGCACGAGGAAGCAAGCGGGACATCTCGATCTCCTGTGTGAGCTCGCCGCCGAACGTACCCGCGCGAACCACCACATACCAGACAACGTGGCAGGGATGTGGCTCGTGGTGCCTCTGTCCGACGAAGGCGCTGGTGTGGACCCGTCCGGGCCCTCGAGACACGGAGCAGCGAGCGACATGCCCCGGGGGTAAGGCCCGCGTGTCGTCGGATACGTTCCTTCGCATGCAGACGGAACACGTGCGCCAGCGACTCCACGATGCACTCCATCGGGGCGGGACCAAGGCAACCGAAGCAGAGCTCGTGGAGATCACCGCCGTGGTGCTGGCGGTGGTGGCCGAAGTGACCGCGGAGCTGGCTGCCGTGATCGGTGAGCTGGCGGCGCGTGTCGAGGCGCTCGAAGCGAAGTAGCGCACTCGAGCGGCTACGCCGACTGCGCCTCCACCGCGGCCCGAGGTGGGCGCACGGACTCCGAGCGCGGCGCGCTCGCGATCGCAGCGGCGAGCAACCACACCAGAACCACGCTCGCTGCGCCCACGTACAGCGGTGTGCGCGCGCCCACCGGCCCGCGGCTGATGAGCCAGTCGTGCAGGCGCACGTTGTCGTGCGCGAGGGCGGCGAACCCGATTCCGGCATACGCCAGCGCGGCCCGCCGCGTGGGCCCAAGGATCCCGACGACGATCGTTCCGACCGTGAACGTGGCCAGCACGGCGTCGGCACCGACGAGCGACGCGAGCGCATGCGAGCCGTGGAACAAGCCGCCTTCGGTCAACGACAGCGGCCCGGTCCCGATCCGGTAGCGGTCACCGAGCAGCGCCGAACCGAACCCGACCGCAGCCAGCACCGCGCCGACGATCGGCCACGACACCTGCACCGGCTCGAAGCGGTCGCGCGACAGCGCCCACGCCACCCTCGCAAGGGCCACGATGGCGAGCAGACCGGCGCCGAGATCGCTCCAGCCTCCGAGCGCCAGCTTGCTCCAACCGAGCTGGCGCACCCAGAGCAACGCGACGTTGACGCGTTCGTCGGCCACCACCACGAGCAGCGGGAACACGAACAGCAGCGCGGCGCGGTCGAGGCCGCGACGCGCGACACAGCGCACGGCGAGCACGGCCAGGATCATGATCACGACGCCGCCCATGGGGAGCAGCTGCTGGCCCCGCGTCGGGGAGATGAACCCGGTCGTGAGCTCGGCGGGCTTCAGGCCGTCGCCACCGAGCAGCGCGGCGCAGCACGCGGCGAGCGACCCGGCGAGCACCACGTCGGCAACGGCGAGGCTGCGCACACGACCGCCCGAACGAGGCACGGCGTCACGCTACGGCGCGCGAGCCGTCGATCCAGGGGCGCCCACCGGAAGTTGTCGCCAGGTTGGTCGCGCCGGTGCGACATTCCAACCAGCGTGACTGGATAGCGCTCTGCGCTATCCAGTCACGCACATTCGCTCGGTCGGCGTGCCCGGGGAGGGGTTCGAACCCTCACGCTCCAATCAAGAGCCGGCGGGTTTAAGCCACCTGCGTCTGCCGATTCCGCCACCCGGGCCGGGTGCGACGAGAAGGCTACGCGGCGGCGGGATCGGCCACGTCGGCGAGCGCGGCGAGCAGCGTGTGACGGATGCGGTCGGCAGCTTCACCGGTGAGGTGGTTGGCGGCCAGCACACCATCGACCATGTCGGCCTCGATCTCGTCGAAGGCACGACCCGCGACCTGCACCGCCACCACCGCTCCGCCGGGCAGCGACCGGATCGATCGGCGCACATCGGCGCGGCGGGGCGGGCTCCGGAACGCCGGCACGATGAGGCCGGCCGCCCGCGCCGCCAGCCCCAGCCGACGGGCCGAGCGGGCGAAGTGCAGTGCAGGCGTGACCACCACGTGGCCACTGTCGCACGCAGGTGTGACAGTGTCCCCGGACGCGCCGAGAGGCGCGCAATCCCCGGGACACGTGCGTAGCCATGGAACACACCGAGGCGGGAGATCGCCGCCGCGACCGGCGGGACCGAGACCGAGAGATCCTGCGCCTCGCCATCCCCGCCTTCGGGGCCTTGGCCGCCGAGCCGCTCTACGTGCTCGCCGACACGGCCATCGTGGGGCATCTCGGCCGCCACCCGCTCGGCGGTCTCGGCGTGGCGGGCACGGTGCTCAACGCGGTGTTCGGCATCTTCAACTTCCTCGCCTACGGCACCACGGCCGCGGTGGCGCGCCGCCTCGGCGCGGGCGAGCGAAAGGAAGCGGCCGAACAGGGCATCGCCGGACTCTGGCTCGCGCTCGGCCTCGGTCTGGCGCTCATGGTCGTGGGCCTCGCGCTGAGCGGACCGATCACGAGCGCGATGGGTGCGTCGCGCCTCGTACGGCCGTACGCGCTCACCTACCTGCGTATCAGCATGCTCGGCGCGCCGTTCGTGATGCTCGCGCTCGGCGGCACGGGCTACCTGCGCGGCTCGCACAACACGCGCACGCCGCTCGTCATCGCGCTGGCCGCCAACGCGCTGAACCTCGTGCTCGAGCTCGTGCTCGTGTACCCGTTGCATCTCGGCATCGCGGGCAGCGCGTGGGGCACCGTCGTGGCGCAGGTGATCGCCGCGGGCTGGTACCTCGCGATCGTCGGCCGCCAAGCGCGCGCGGCGCGAGCGTCGGTCCGACCACACGCGCCCACGATCCGCCGCACCGCCGTCGTGGGCGCGCACCTCGTGGTGCGCACTGGTTCGCTGCTCCTGGCGTTCGTGGTGTCGGGCGGAATCGCGGCCCGCCTCGGCAACGTGCCCGTTGCCGCCCATCAGGTCGCGTGGCAGATCTGGTTCTTCTTGGCGCTGTGCCTCGACGCGATCGCGATCGCGGGCCAGGCGATCGTGGGACGCGCGCTGGGCGCCGGCGACGAGCACGGCGTGCGCGCCTCCACCCGACGCATGCTCGAATGGGGTTGGTGGGCCGGCGTCGTGTTCGGCGCCATCGTGATCGCAACCCGACCGTGGCTGGCTGCCATCTTCACCAGTGACCACGCCGTCCAGCACGCGACCGGTGTAGTGCTGTGGGCCGTGGCCGCGATGCAGCCCGTGGCGGCGCTCGTGTTCGTGCTCGATGGCATCCTCATCGGGGCGGGCGATTCCCGCTATCTCGCGCTCGCCATGGCGGCCGCGACCGCCGTGTTCTTGCCGTGCGCGATGGCTGTGCTGCTCGGGCACGGCACGTTGCTCGAGCTGTGGGGCGCGCTCTACGTGTTCGTGCTCGCGCGCCTCTACGGCATGTGGCGTCGGTACCGAGGTGCGGCATGGCTCGTCACCGGCGCCGCGCTCCCGGGCGCGACGATCGAATGACCTGACAGCACCGTCCGGCGCGAACCCCGCCGACAAAACACAACAAAGATGCACCCCACGAGTTGCAACCTGCCCTTGCTTACGGTGTGATGGCTGGAGTGGCGGAGCGCACCCGACCAGCCGACGAGGCCACCATCGATCTGACCAGCCCGGCGGCGCCCAGTCGCGCGCTCGTGCCGTTGCCGCGCCGGCCCGAGACACCGATCGACCAACCGGCCGACAGCGACCTGCGCCGCTCCGATGTCGACCGTTGGGGCCGCAGCGAGCGCATGCGCGCGCTCCTCCGCACGCTCTACGACCCCATGTACCGCTACTGGTTCCGCGTGGAGTGGGAAGGCTTCGAACACCTCCCGGCACAGGGCGGCGCGTTGCTCGTGGCCAACCACGCGGGCGCGATCCCGTCGGATGCGCCGGCGATCATGCACGGGATCGAGACGCAGCTCGGGCGTCCCATCTACGGCCTGGCCGAGCACCTGTTCCGCGCGCTGCCGGTCGTGGGCACGATGTGGTCACGCGTGGGGGGCGTCACGGCGAACCCCGACAATGCGTACCGGCTCCTGCACGACGAGCATCAGCTCGTGCTCGTGTTCCCCGAAGGCACCAAAGGCACGGGCAAGACCTTCGGCGAGCGCTACCACTTGCGACGCTTCGGGCGCGGTGGCTTCGTGGAGATCGCCATGCGCGCCGGCGTGCCCATCGTGCCCCTCGCGGTCGTGGGCGCCGAGGAGTCGATGCCGATCCTGTGGAAGCACGGGCGCCTCGCCAAGCTCGCGAACCTGCCCTACTTCCCCGTCACCGCGAACATGTTGGCGTTCGGTCCGCTCGGTCTCGTCACGTACTTCCCCACGAAGTTCAAGATCCGCGTGCTCCCGCCGGTGCACTTCGATGTCGACGCCGGCCAGGAGCGCTACTCACGCAGCCGCGTGATGGCTGAGTCGGAGCGCATCCGCCGCCAGATCCAAGCCGCGCTCTACGACATGCTCCGCACGCGCCGCAGCGTGTGGTTCGGTTGAGACGGGACGAGACGCCGATGCGCGTCCTTGTCACTGGCCTGTCCACCTTCTGGGGCGGGAAGCTCGCCGCCGCGCTCGAAGCGCGCGACGACGTCGAGGTGGTGGTGGGCCTCGACACGCGCCCGCCGCGCGTGCCGCTCGAGCGCACCGAGTTCGTGCGTTCCGACGCGTCGTACTCGATCCTCGAGCGCATCGTGCGGGCCACGCAGGTCGACACGATCCTGCACACGCACCTCATCGTCGACTCCACGCTCGCGTCGGGTCGCACCGTGCACGAGATCAACGTGATCGGCACGATGAACCTGCTCGCCGCCGCCGGCGCGCCGGGCAGCTCGGTGCGCAAGGTGATCGTGAAGAGCAGCGCCTACATCTACGGCGCGGCGCGTGCCGATCCGTACTGCTTCCGCGAAGACCACCGGCGCACCGGTCCGGCGCGCACCAACGTGGAGCGCTCCCTGCTCGAAGTCGAAGCGTTCCTGCGCGACTTCGCGGAGGAGAACCCGCACGTGGCGGTCACACTCCTGCGCTTCGCCAACGTGCTCGGCGACGAGCTCGACACGCCGTTCGCGCAAGCGTTGCGCCTCCCAGTCGTGCCCGAGATCTTCGGCTTCGATCCACGGATGCAGTTCGTGCACGAAGACGACGTGGTCGGCGGCCTGCTCTACGCCACCACGCACGACGTGCCCGGCGTGTTCAACGTGGCCGGCGACGGTGTGCTGCCGTGGAGCGAGGTGTGCGCCATCGTCGGCAAGCGACGGATCCCGATGCCGCCCCTGCTCACGAACCTCGCCGCGGAACCGCTGCGCCTGGCGCGGCTCGTGAACCTGCCGCCCGAGCTGCTCGACCTGCTGCGCTTCGGGCGAAGCATCGACAACACGCGCTTCAAGCGCGCCGGCTATCGCTACGGCCACACCACGGCTGGCACCGTCGAGACGTTCGCACGCGGGTTGCGCCTGCAGCGCGCCACCGGCGAACGTCACCCCGGATACCACTACGAACGAGAAGTCGAAGACTTCTTCCGCCACTCCCCGGCTGTCGTACGCCGCTGATCCCGGAGATCGCCCGATGCCGCTCCTCATCGAAACGCGCGGTCGCGTCGCGCTGCTCACGCTCAGCGACCCGGAGCGCCGCAACGCGCTCACCGGACCGCTCGTGAGCGAGATCGTCGACGCGTTCGATCGGTTCGAAGCCGACGACGACATTGGCGCGGTCGTGCTCACGGGCGCCTCGCCGGCGTTCTGCTCGGGTGCCGACACTTCCACGCTCGGACGCCTGTCGAGCGACGCAAGCGACGACGCCGAGCGCGGCACCGTCGTCAACGTGTACGAGGGCTTCTTGCGCGTGCTGCGCTCGCCGCTGCCCACCGTGGCGGCTGTGAACGGACCGGCCGTGGGCGCCGGCTTCAACCTGGCGCTGGCATGCGACCTCCGGGTGGCCGGCGCGTCAGCCCGGTTCGACGCGCGATTCCTGCGCATCGGGCTGCATCCGGGTGGCGGTCACCTGTGGCTGTTGGAGCGTGCCGTGGGCCCGCAGACCGCCGCGGCGATCACGCTCTTCGGCCAGGCGCTAGACGGCGACGCTGCCGTCAGCCGGGGGCTCGCCTGGTCATGCGAGCCCGACGAGATGCTCATCGACGCATCGGTGGCGCTCGCAGCGCGCGCGGCCGAAGCGCCCAAGGCGCTGAGCGCACTGGCGAAGTCGACGCTGCGCCACGCGCCCTGGCAGCCCGGCTTCGACGCGGCCGTGGCGATGGAGCTCGAACGCCAGACCTGGTCGTTCGGACAAGGCTGGTTCACCCGCCGCTGAGGTCTACTGCTGGACGAGCCAGGCGGTGGTGAGCTCGTGCTCGCGGGCTCGCCACTCCTCGGCGGTGATCGCGTAGCGCACGTGGTCTTCGTAGACGCCCTGGATCTGCAGGAACCGCACCGCGATCCCCTCATCGCGCAGGCCGAGACGTTCGGCCACCCTGCGACTCGCCGTATTGCGGGGCACGATCGCCGCTTCGAGACGATGCAGGGCCAGCACGTCGAAGGCGTAGCGCATGATGAGCACCACGCCTTCGGGCACGTAGCGCTGCCCGGCGAGCGCCTCGTCGATCCAGTAGCCCACATAGGCCATCTGGAACGGACCGCGCTGCACGCTGCCGAGGCTCACCTCGCCGGCGAAGCGGCCGTCGCGCAAGAACAGCCCGAAGCCGTACGCGGCATCGAAGTGGCGCTGACGTTCCCAAGCCGCGCAGCGCGCGCGGAACGTCTCACGGTCGAGCGCCGGATCGGGTGCTCCCACCTCGGCTCGCGGTTCCCACTTCTCGAGCCAGGCGCCACAACGCAAGCGCACGCCGCGCCACGCGTCCCAGTCGTCGGCGCGCAACGGGCGCAGCAGCGCTCGCGCACCAATCAGCTCGAGGGAGTCGGTCCGCCGGGCCATCGGGCGTAACTGTACGGGCTCGCCAGCCACCTCACGCCGCTCGGCTCCGGTAGCGTGCGCCCGATGTCGTCCCCGGCCCAGAGCGATCTGCTCGTCTGGATCGATCTCGAGATGACCGGCCTCGACGTGATCGGCGACGTGATCGTCGAGATCGCCTGCGTCGTCACCAACTCGAACCTCGAGCTCGCCGACGAAGGCATCGACATCGTGGTGCACCAGCCGCCCGAAGCGCTCGCCGCGATGGACGACTACGTGCGCACGATGCACACGAAGTCGGGCCTCCTGCCGGCCATCGCGGCGTCCACGGTCGAGCTCCCCGACGCCGGTGCGCAGACGCTGGCCTACATCGCCGGCCATGTCCCCGAGGCGGGGCGGGCGCCGTTGTGCGGCAACAGCATCGGCACCGATCGGCGCTTCCTCGACCGCTATCTGCCCGACCTCGACCGGTACCTCCACTACCGCAGCATCGACGTGTCGTCGATCAAGGAGCTGTGCCGGCGCTGGTACCCCGAGGAGTACCGCAAGCGGCCGGCCAAGAACGAGACGCACCGCGCCCTCGACGACATCCTCGAGTCGGTCGCCGAGCTCCGCTACTACCGCGAGTCGGTGTTCAAGGGCCTGCCCGTCACCGAGTGACCGCGAGCAGGTGAGCGCGGCGATGGCCCTCGAACTCCTCGCGGATGCGCGCCCGGCCGTCGTCGTCGAGCAGCCGGTACGGCTCACGCACCGACGGCCGCCACCACACCGGGTCGCTCACCGCCCACTGCGCGCCCTGGAGCACCCGCTTGATGATCTTCTGCGTCTCGGTCTGCGGGAAGGCCGAAACGAGCCGCACGTAGCGGGGCGCCCACTTCGTTCCGAGGTCGCCCTGCGCGTCGAGGAACACGGCGAAGTCGGCCGGATCGAACGCGGCCGGGCCGCCCCGGAGCAACAGCGCGGCCATCACCTGGTCGCCGGCGAGCGCGTCGGGCACGCCGTACACCGCGCTCAGCACGATCGGTGCGTAGCGATCGAGGATCCGTTCCACGGGTGCGGCCGCGAAGTTCTCGCCATCCACCCGCAACCAGTCGCCGGTGCGACCCGCGAAGTAGAAGAACCCTGCGTCGTCGCGGTAGCCGAGGTCGCCGCTCCAGTAGCGCCCGTCGTGCACGCGCGCTTCGGTCGACGACGCGTCGTGGTAGTAGCCCTCGAAGCCGGCGGCGGTGTCGAGGCCCACGATCTCGCCGATGGCCGCTTCCGCGTTCACCAGCCGGCCGTCGGAGTCGAAGCGGGCCCGAACGCATTCGGCGCCGGTCTCCGGATCGATGATGGCGATCGTGCCGTACGACGGCAGGCCGAGCGAACCGTCGGGCGACTCGGGTGTGCGGGTGATCGCCACCCCGCCTTCGGTCGATCCGTAGCCATCGCGCACCACGCACCCGAACCGCGTACCGAAGCGCTCGCAGTCGATCGCCGCGGCTTCGTTGCCGAACACGCGTTGCAACGGCACATCGTGGTCGTCGGGCCGTTCGGGTTGCGCGAGCACGTAGCTCAACACTTTGCCCACGTAGTTGGCGTAGGTGACGCCGTAGCGCCACACGTCGTCGATGAAGTGCGTCGCCGAGAAGCGCCGCGGCAGCACGAGCTGCGCGCCGCAGTGCATCGACGGTGCGAACGCCGTGATCAGCGCGTTCGAGTGGAACAACGGCATCGGCCCGTACATCACGTCGGACGGGCCGAGGTCGTTGATCTCGGCGAGCTTCATGGCGTATCCGGCCCACCGCACCTGGGTCATGCGCACGGCCTTCGGCGCGCTCGTGGTGCCCGAGGTGAAGATCAACGAGGCCAGACTGCGCGGATCCACGGCCGGCCACTCGGTGCGCGGCGAGTCGTACGCGGCGAGCACGTCGGGCCAGCTCGGATCATCCACGCAGAAAAGAGAATCAGGGGGCACTGGTATCGCCGCAGTGTCGAACAGGGCGAGCATCGACCGTTCGGTGATGAGGATCTGGCAGTCGGTGTGCGCGATGTCGCGTGCGAGCTCGGCCCCGCGGCGCGTGGGGTTCACGCCCACGACCGCGGCGCCGATGAGGGCCGCGCCGGCCAGCGCGAACGCGTAGTCGGGCACGTTGTCGAGGAGGACACCCACATGCGGTGGGCGCGTGGGTTCGAGGTGGTCGCTGAAGAACGCGGCGCGGCGCGCCGCTTCGGCGAACCACTCGCGCCCCGTCCACGACATGTCTGCGAAGCGCAGGCGAACACGGTCGTCGGATGCGAGCGAGTGCACGAACGCGGCGACGGTGGGCAGCGTCGCCGACTCGGTCACGCGGCCGAGACTAGACGGGTG
>JADGOO010000184.1 GCA_017882905.1 Acidimicrobiia bacterium
TGCCAGAGCGCGGCGAGGTTCATCGACTCGTGGAACTCGCCTTCCGCGATTGCCCCCTCGCCGAAGAAGCATGCGGTGACACCGGCGCGGCCGGAGAGCTGGTCGGCCAAGGCGAGGCCGATTGCGACAGGCAGGCCGCCGCCGACGATGGCGTTGCCGCCGTAGAAGCGCCGGGACACGTCGAAGAGATGCATCGATCCGCCTCGCCCGCGGCTGCAACCGTCGACCTTGGCGAACATCTCCGCCATGATCGACCGCGGTGGCAAGCCGCGCGCGAGGGCATGGCCGTGCTCGCGGTACGTGGCCACGATCGCATCGTCGGCGGAGAGCGACCCGATCACGCCGACGGCCACGGCCTCCTCACCGTTGTACAGATGCACGAACCCGCGGATTCGGGCCGCGCTGTAGAGCTCGACACATCGTTCCTCGAAGCGGCGGATGCGCAACATCGCATGGAGGAGCTCGCGCGCGTGATCGCTCGACATCGCACTCATGCGCCACGCTCCAAGGTCGACAGGTCGCCCTCGGGCAGACCCAGCTCGCGTGCCCGCAGCAGACGGCGCATGATCTTGCCACTGCGCGTCTTCGGGAGGTCGTCGCGGAACGAGATGTCGCGCGGCGCGACGGCTGCTCCGAGGCGCTTGCGACCGAACCCGATCAGCTCCTTGCGCAGTGCCTCGCTCGGCTCGGTGCCCGTGTGCAACACGACGAATGCCTTCACCACGGCGCCGGCGACCGGGTCGGGGACGCCGATCACGCCAGCTTCGGCGACGGCCGGGTGTTCCATCAGCGCGCTCTCGACCTCGAACGGACCGATCAGGTGTCCAGCCGACTTGATCACGTCGTCGGCGCGGCCGAGGAACCAGAAGTAGCCGTCTTCGTCGCGACGTGCGAGGTCGCCGCTGCGGTACCACCCGCCCACGAAGCACTTCCGGTAGCGCGCCTCCTCGTGCAGGTAGCCGCGGAACATCGACGGCCAACCGGGTCGGAGTGCGAGCTCGCCCTCTTCGCCGGGTGCTGTCACGAGCTCTGCGTCCTCACCGTGCATGACGATCTCGCCGTGTTCGTCGCGGCGCAGGATCGCGGCTTCGATGCCGGGGAGCGGTCGGCCCATCGAGCCCGGCTTCACCGCGCAGGCGCGGTAGTTGGCGATCATGATCCCGCCGGTCTCCGTCTGCCACCAGTTGTCGTGGATCGGCATCCCGAGGTGCTCACTGCCCCAGAGCACGGCCTCGGGGTTCAACGGCTCGCCGACGCTGGCCACGAAGCGCAGGGCCGAGAGATCGTGGCCAGCCATCGCGTCGGCGCCGACCTTCATGAGCATGCGCACTGCGGTCGGTGCCGTGTACCAGACGTTGACGTGCTGCTCGGCGAGGATCGTGTACCACCGGTCGGCGTCGAACTCCGCCTCGTCGACGATGCTCGTGACACCGTGCGCGAGTGGCGCGATGATCCCGTACGACGTGCCCGTGACCCATCCCGGATCGGCGGTGCACCAGTACACATCGTCGGCGTGCAGGTCGAGCGCGAACCAGCCCGTGGCGTGGTGCGCGACCACCGCGTCGTGCACGTGCACCGCGCCCTTCGGCGTGCCCGTGGTGCCGCGCGTGAAGTGCAGCAGCGCCATGTCTTCGCTGTCGGTCGGCTCGATCTCGTAGGTGTCGAGCGATGCATCGAGGAGCGGCCACAGCGCGCGTGTGCCCTCGGGTGCGTCGTCGGGTGTGGCGTCGGTCAGGAGCACGTGCGTGAGGCCGGGCAATGAGTCGCGCAGTGGCGCGACCTTGCGGCCGTAGAAGGCCCGAGTGGTGACGAGCACGCGCGCATCGCCGAGCTCGAGGCGTTGGCGAACCGGCTCCGGGCCGAAGGCCGAGAACAGCGGGCACGCCACCGACCGGTGCTTCAACGTGCCGAGCAGACCGACGTAGAGCTCGGGCTGGCGGCCGAGCAGGAAGAAGACGCGTTCCGTTGCCCGCACGCCGAGCGCGTCGAGCGCGTTGGCGAACCGGCTCGTCAGCTGGGCGAGCTCGCCGTAGGTGTAGTCACGGATCTCCCCGCGACGGCCGATGCAGCGCAGCGCCACATGGTTGGCTCGTGGGCCAGCGGCATGCCGGTCCACGCACTCATGTGCGATGTTCACCCCGCGCCCACCCGGCAACCCGTCGAGTGCCCTTCGGGCCGCGACCCAACTGAACGCGGCCCGCGCCTCGTCGTAGCTCGCAAGGTTGGGCGCGACGGCGTCGGCGCGGGGTCGCGTCTCGAGCGTCGTCTCGTTCACGGTGCTGTGCGATTGTGGTGGTGGTGTTGGAAGTGCTCGATGGCCGCGTCGGGTCCGGGAAAGAACAGACCCTCGTGCCCGTCGTCACTCCAGCGCACCATCCACGGAGGCCCGCCGTCTTCGCCGTGGACCTCGAGGACCTCGGCGTCGCGGTCGTGGTCGCCCACATTGTGACCCTTGATGATCAGACGGTCGCCCACTGCGGCACGCATGGTGACTCCCTTCGTTGCTCCAGGTTCCGTGTCGAGCGAACCATCCAGGTGTCGGCGGCTCATAGGGCCGAAGGTCATGAGCGACCGGGGCAGTGCGCCAGGCACGAGCGCATCGTGAGCGTGCACCCATGTGTCGTTCGGCCCTGGCCCCACACGGCCCGGACGATGGACGCTGATCCCGGCCGAGCACGCGCGAACCCGCCCGACGGTTCGCGTGACCTGATCGAGGAGGGACGCATGGTGCTGTTCGCCGATCGCATCGACGCCGGCCGCCGGCTCGGCGCGCGCCTGGCGGCCTCGCCGCCCGACGACGCCGTGGTGCTCGGGCTCCCGCGCGGTGGCGTTCCCGTGGCGTTCGAGGTCGCGATGCGGCTCGGCGCTCCGCTCGACGTCATCGTGGTCCGCAAGCTCGGCGTTCCCTTGCAACCCGAGCTGGCCATGGGTGCCATAGGGGAAGATGGCGTCTACGTCATCGACGAGGAGATCGTGCGCGGCGCCGGCGTTGCCGCGACGCAGCTCGCCGCCGTGGAGGCGCGCGAACGAACCGAGCTCGATCGACGTGCGTCGCTGTTGCGCGACAAGCGCCAACGGGTGAGCCTCGTCGGGCGCACTGCGATCATCGTCGACGACGGCATCGCGACGGGATCGACAGTTCGCGCCGCCTGCGAGGTGGCCCGAGCCCACGGCGCGCGTCGTGTGGTGGTCGCCACACCGGTCGCGCCGCCCGACACCGTGCGGGCGCTTCGTGGTGATGCCGACGAGGTCATCGCGCTGCACACGCCCGAGCCGTTCCTCGCGATCGGCCGCTTCTATGACGACTTCACGCCGACCTCCGACGGCGAGGTGGTCCGCCTGCTCGAGCAGGCGCAGGCGGTCGCGGCGCAACGGTCCAGAAACCCGACGAGATTCTCGCCGGGTCGCGACGAGGAGGTGGTCGTGCGCGCGGGGGCGGTGCACCTCGCGGGGCACCTCTACATCCCCGCCGAGGCCGGATCGGTGGTCGTGTTCGCGCACGGCAGCGGGAGCGGCCGGCACAGCCCCCGCAACTGCCAAGTTGCCGCCGTGCTGCAGCGGGCAGGAATCGGCACCCTGTTGTTCGACCTGCTGACCGCCGACGAGGAGCTCGACCGAGCCAACGTGTTCGACATTCCCCTGCTCGGTCAGCGGCTCGGCGATGTGACGGCGTGGCTGAGCGAGCAGCCGGAGGCATGCAGCGCGGCGATCGGGTACTTCGGCGCCAGCACGGGAGCGGGCGCCGCGCTGTGGGCCGCGGCCGAGCCCGATGCGACGGTGGCGGCCGTCGTGTCGCGCGGCGGGCGGCCCGATCTTGCCGGCGCGCGGCTGCGCGACGTGCGCGCACCCACGCTGCTGATCGTGGGTGGCGACGATCCTGTGGTGCTCGAGCTCAATCGCGACGCGCGCTTCCAGATGCGCTGCGAGTCGCAGCTGAGCATCGTCGACGGAGCAACGCATCTCTTCGAGGAGCCGGGAACCCTCGCGGTCGCGGCCGAGCTCGCGCGCGACTGGTTCCTCGACCACCTGGTCGCGCGGTGAGCGGGCGCTGTGTGACGCGCCGGCCGATCAGCGTCGGTGTGCGATGCGGTTCAGCTCGCGCAGGTAGCGAAGGTGCTTGCGCGTGTCCATCTCGAGCGTCGCGACGATCACCGGGTCGAGCGAGTTGGCGCGAATCGGCCGTAGGCGGCGCGCGAGCTTCCTGAGCTGTCGAAGGTCGTGGCGCTCGAACCTTCGGAGCCGGCGCACCGTGCGCGCCAAGCCGTGCCGGTCGGTGCTCTTGGTGAGCCACGGCACGTGCGGCGCCTGGTCGGCCATCGTCGTCGCCGAGCGGAACTGGTTCGTGAGCTCGGTCAACACGCGGTGGTGGCGGATCTCGTCTTCGAGGATGAGCTGCGCGAGGTAGGCGACGGGAGGGTCGTGCGACTCGGCCAGGCGCCGGTACTCCTCGAGCACCACTTCCTCGCCGGCGAGGTGGTCGGTCAGGTACTCGAGAATGGTCTCGTCGAACGCGCTGACCGCCGGGGCCCGTAGCTCGGCGTCGATCTCGTTCATGCTCATGTCGTGCTCCCGGTTCTCGGCCGTGCGCCGCCGACGCTCGCGTTCGGACGGTGCCTCACACGCTCATCGTGTCGCGCCGCCCGATGGGCACCTAGGGCCGAAGGTCACCTGTGCCATGCCGATTGCCCGCAGGCCGCGTCGCGACAGCCGCCCCAGGAGGACGATCGTCCTGCCCGGCGATGGGCGCGCTACCGGACGAGGTTCGCGGCCGCGGTGATCTCGGCGAAGCCGAGCTGGGCCGGATCGAGGCCGTCGAGGCCCGCGGCGCAGTGCAGTGCGAGGTAATGGCGGGGGATCGCAAACGCCCGGCCCTCGATCGTGGCGATCACGTGGGTCCCGCGTTCACGGATCGTCGCTTCGACGACACCCTGCACGAGGGGGTCGTCGTAGTGCAGCGGCAGGCCGCACGCGCAGTGCGTGTCGATCCTCACACCGTCGTCGGAGTACGCGCTGCCCGCTGCCGCCCTGAGCATGGCGAGACTGTACGGATCGCAGGGCCGCGGGGCAATGGGTCGTCGGTCACACTGGTACAAACCTGGCTGGATACTGTCGCAGCCGATGAAGGTGCTGCTCCTCTGCGGGAGCCTCAGGGTCGGCTCGACGAACGAGGCTGTACTGCTCACGGCGCAGCGCCTGGCCGCCCTCGCCCACGACCAGGCCGAGTACCACGACCGGCTGGCGGCGCTCCCGCACTTCAACCCTGACGACGACCGCGAGCCGCTGCACCCCGAGGTCGCCATGCTGCGGACCCGGATCGCCGCCGCCGACGCGCTCCTGATCTGCACGCCCGAGTACGCCGGCGACATGCCGGGCGCGTTCAAGAACCTGCTCGACTGGACCGTGGGCGGCGTCGAGACGGAGCAGAAGCCGGTCGGCTGGATCAACGTGTCGATGTCGCCGAATGGCGCGGCCGGAACGCACGAGATGCTGCGCGTCGTGCTCACGTACACCGGCTGCGACATCGCCGACGACGCGTGCGTTCACCTGCCCGTGCCGCGCACCATGATCGAGGACGGGATCGTTGCCGACGCTGCGTTGCGCGGCGAGATCGCTGCCGTCCTCGACGCGCTGCGCGACCACGTGCAGTCAGTCAAGGCGCGAGCGCAGCCGCGCTGATCGCGGTGTCTTCCGTGCCGCGGTAGTACGCGATCTTCACACCGTCGAATCGGAACCAGTGGTGCAGCTGCATCGACGCGACCTTGCCCGTCTGGCGTGAAGTGGCTCGGAACCGCACGACGGTCAACACGTCGTTGTCGTTCGCCGCGAACGTGAGCGGCGTGAAGTCCTCCACGGCCATTGCCTCGCCGAACTCGGAGAAGAACGCACCGACGCCGTCGCGGCCCTTGTGTGCGCCGTACCACGGCGCCGCATCGGATGCCGTGTCAGACGCCCAGTCGACGTCGTCGGTCACGCAGCTCGCGATGTAGTCGACGTCACCGCGACCGAACGCCTCGTACACGCGCTTGATCGTCTCGATGTTCGCCTCGGCAGTCATGTCTGTCTCCCACTCTCGGTTGGCCCGTGCGACTCATTCGCACTGCCGTGCGCCGCGGATGACTCGTTTCGGTGACTTCCCTGTACAGGCGTGGGCCGAGCCGTCAGGTGCGGGCGAAGTCGCGGCCGAGCATCTCGGCCAGGTTCGCGCTGTAGAAGCGCTCCTTCGCCGGCTCCGACGTGTCGGTGAGCGTGGCCTCGAACCGGCCGATGGGGTCCTTCGTGCCTTCGGGATGCGGGTAATCCGAGCTGAAGCAGAACAGCTCGTCTCCACACTGATCGATCATCCATCCGACCGGCTCACCGGGGAACGGCGTGAAGAAGAGCCGGTTGCGCACGTAGTCGCTCGGGCGTTCCGGTAGGTCGCGCAACGTCGGCTCGTTGCGGCCGAACGACTGCTGGGCCAGGTCGAGTCGGCGCAACCACGGGACGACCCACATGGCGCCCTGTTCGATCGACCCGCCCCGCAGCGCGGGGAACCGTTCGAGGACGCCGTCGAAGATGAGCGCGGCGAGGAACAGCTCCGTCATGTGCGCGATGCCCATGTAGTCCTTGGCGCGGATGTTCTCGCCGCCACCGAGGAAGTCGGTCACAGGCGCGCCGTTGTCGTGCAGCTCGGCGGGCGCGAGGCGTCCGGCACCGCCGACGTGGAGCACGAACGGAACGTCGCGCGCTTCCAAGGTCCGCCACATCGGGTTGAAGTCGGGGTGTGCGATCGACTGCGCGCGGCGTGGTGGACGCGAAGGGAACAGGATCGCTGCACATCCGAGGTCGATCGCTTCTTCGACGGCCCGAGTCGCCAGCTCCGCGTCGTTCCACGGAACGAACCCGACGGGGAGCAATCGGGGATCCGACGCGCAGAACTCCGCCATCGCGCGGTTGTGCGCGCGCGTACCGCCGTACAGGAGCTCCAGGTCGTCGCCGGCGAACTGCGTCGGTGCGAAGGTCGAGAACACGAGCTGCGCGTCGAAGCCGAGCAGGTCGAGTGCCCGGCTGCGTTCCGCCGCGTCGAACGCACCGAGCGCGTGCCAACCTTTGCTCGTCATCAACGCGTCTTCGAGATGCGCTGCACGCGCAGGATCACCGCGGCGTGCCTCTGCTTGCGCCACCGCGTTGTCGGCGAGGGCTCCCGCGCCGCCGAGGTGCAGCGGCCGGATCCGATCGCGAATGGCCGGCTCGGCGTACTGGTCGAGCCAACCAGGGAGCTCCATCACGTGGCTGTCGGCGTCGAGGAAGCGACGACCCTGCGCGTAGGTCATGACGCCATTGTGGCGCGCGGGTGCGTCCGCGTGCGCGGCGACCGCGCGACGGGCCCGACCCGCGTGAGGAGGCAGCCTCGCTCCGATGCGAGCGGAGCGCCGTCCGTGAGGTCCTCGACGAGGCCGTCCTTGGAGGCGTACCTTGCCGCAGTTCGCGGTGACCGAATCGGAGGCGCATGTCAGGGCTCGCGATCCCGATCTCGATCGACGACATCGATCCCCCGTGGCTCGGCGCTGCCCTGTCGTCGGGTCTCGGCGGCGAGGTCGCCGTGGAGTCGTTCACGGTCGACACGATCGGGACCGGCATTGGCCTCATGGGCCTGCTCTACCGGCTGACCATCACGTACGGCGGTGATCCCGGGCCGGCGGCGCCTTCGAGCGTCGTGGTGAAGCTGCCGGTGCTCATCGACGCCACTCGCGCGGTCGCCCTGGCGTACCGCTTCTATGAGAAGGAGGTCGCGTTCTATCGCGAGCTGGCGGCGGAGACGCCGTTGCGCACCCCGGAGGTCTACTTCGCCGCCCACGATCTCGACTCCGACGACTTCGTGCTGGTGCTGGAGGACGTCGGCCACCTTCGGGCGGCGGATCAAGTCGCCGGTTGCGAGCGCGACGACGCCATCGCCGCGGTCTCGGCCCTCGCGCGCCACCATGCCAAGTTCTGGAACGACCCACGGTTGCACGGCGACGACCTCGCATGGCTCCCGTTCGGATCCGACGCGCCGATTCCTGAGGGGGTCGTGCAGGGATTCGCCGCCGCGTGGGAACCGTTCGTGGAGTTCATCGGGCCCGACCTGAGCCCCGAGGTCAAGGCCGTGGGCGACTGGTTGCCGGGTGCGGCGCGCGATCTCTTGTCGGTTCCTGAGGGCGGCGCGGTGACGATCGCGCACGGCGACTTCCGGCTCGACAACCTCTTCTTCGACGGCGGCCGCACCGTCACGGCGCTCGATTGGCAGATCACCACGAAGAACGTCGGTGGCTACGACTTCGCGTACTTCGTGAGTCAGAGCCTCTCGGCTGACGATCGCCGCCGCTACCTCGACGATCTGGTCGCTGCGTACCTCGGCTCGCTTTCGGCGGAGGGGATCGTCTACCCCCACGAGCAGTTCTGGAACGACGTGCGCCGGACCCTGCTCTTCTGCCTCGCGTATCCGGTCCAGGCGATGTCGCTCGACCTCACCGACCCCCGCTCGGCGGCCCTGGTGCGTGAGATGGCGCACCGTGCCGCCACGGCGATCATCGAGATGGGGGCGCTGGCCCTCGCGCCCGGCGCCTAGCGGCGACCGAAGGCGACCACATGGTGGCCGGTTCGGGCTCAAGGAGGCGCGCGCGCCGACCGAGTCAGAGCGGGTGAGGCGGGTCGGTGACTCCCATCTTGCGAGTCGCTCCGCGGCGGCGCTGTTCATCGGCGCGGGCCTCGTCGGCGTGGCGAACTCGGTCGCAGCGGCGCCACTCGGCGCGGCCGGCATCGACGCGTGGTGGCTGTCGGTCACCAGCGCGCTCAGCCTCGTGTCGGCTGTCGTCGTGCTGCGCGCCAATGCGGGGCGGTTCCCGATGCCGGTGCGACTCGCCGTGGCCCTCTGGGGCATGGTGCTGTTGGTCGCTGCCGGCACGATCGGCAAGTACGTGACCACCGACCAGGCCGCCATCGTGTTCCCGGTCTTCCTCCTCATGATCGTGGTGTGGCTCGGGCTCACCACCACCCGTGGCGTCGGAGCCGCGTCGATCCCGGTCGCGCTCGGGGTGTCGGCCCTGGCCGCCGCGTCCGCCGGATCGAAGGTCTCCTTGGCGAACTCGATCGTGGTGATGGCCGTGGCAGGAGTGGTCGCGGAGACCGTGGCCTGGGCGATGAGCGAGGTGCGCCGCCGCGAGGAGCGGCTCTCTGCACTCGCCGACACCGACCCGCTGACCGGCTTGTTGAACCGCGCCGCCTTCGCCCGACGGCTCGATGCGTGTTGCGCGGCCCGCGAGCGGCTGTTCCTCGGCTTCGTGGATCTCAACGGCTTCAAGCAGGTGAACGACACGTTCGGTCACCAGGTCGGGGACGCGATCATCGTCGAAGTGGCCCGGCGGCTCCGAGGAGCGGGCCGGGCCGAGGATGTGGTCGGCCGGTACGGCGGCGACGAGTTCGTCATCTTGTTCCGAGCTCTCGAGGGTGGCGTCGACGCCGATTCGCTCGTGGAACGGGTCCGTGCCGCGCTGGCCGAGCCGTGGATCGGATTCGGCCCCACGTCGATCACCGCGAGCGTCGGCATCGTGGAGGACCATGACGGGTCGCGCGGGCCTGACGATCTGCTGCGTGAAGCCGATACGGCGATGTACTCGCGCAAGCACGGCGAGCGGCACGGCGCCGCCGGCGCGGCATCTGATGCGGCTTCGACCGAGACGCCGGCCGCGCACTCGCTCGCGCGGCATCGGGCGTCGATGGACGGTCTCGGCGGGAGCTTCACCGTTCTGCGGGCCGTCGAGACCGATGGTCGAGCCGATTGGCAGATCCTCGAGACGAACTCCGTCGTGCGTTCCCAATACCGATCGGTGTGCGCCGACCCTGTGGGGCGCACGCTGTCGAGCCTCAACCGGCATGCCGACAACTCCGCGCTCACGCAGGTGTTTCGGCGCGCACTCGCGACGGCAACGAGGCAGGAGACGGATACGACCCTGTCGGTGCCGAACAGCGCCGCAGTGTGGCGGCGTCTCGTGGTGATCCCGCTCGAAGCCGATGTGGTCGCGGCGATGACCTTCGACATCACGGCGGAGCGCGCTGCGGAACAAGCGCTGCGCGACTCCGAGGTTCGCAGCCGTGCGGTCGTCGAGTCGGCCGCCGACGCCATCCTCACTGTCGACAGCACGGGATCCATCCGCACCTTCAACCGTGCGGCCGAAGCGATGTTCGGCGCAACGCGTGGCGAGGTCATCGGCACACCGTACGGCCAGTTCATGAGCGACGCGACCTTGATGACGTTACGCGACGCGCTGGCGAACCATGCCGGCAAGTCCGTCGAGGTCGAGCTGACCAGAGCCAGCGCGGAGACGTTCTCTGCTCAGGTGGCGTTGTCCTTCGTGGAGACCGCGGAGGGCGCCACGTTCACCGCCATCGTGCGCGACGTCACCGAGCAGAGGGCTGCCGAAGCGGCGCTCCGCGATGCGCAAGGCGCGCTCGACTACGAAGCCACGCACGACGCACTCACCGGTCTGCTCAATCGAGCCGGCTTCACCCTCAGCCTCACCGCCGCACTCGACGAAGCCGAGCGGAACGGCCGCAAGGTCGCGGTGCTCCTCATGGATCTCGACCACTTCAAGCGCATCAACGACGCGCTCGGTCACAGTGTCGGCGACCATGTCCTGTCGCAGCTCGCCGAGCGGCTGGCGCACGCGATTCGACCCGACGACGCGCTTGCCCGCTTCGGCGCCGACGAGTTCGCGGTGCTGTGCGCCGATGTCTCCGACGCGAAGGCCGCGCAATCGGTCGGGCGCCGGCTGATCAAGTGCTTCGAGGCGCCCTTCGACGCGGGCACTGACGAAGCGTTCCTGACCGCGAGCATCGGCCTCACCGTCTCGGCGGGCCAGGGCGAGTCGTCCGAGGCGCTGCTCCGCGAAGCAGACATCGCGATGTATCGCGCCAAGGATCGTGGTCGCGCGCGCATGGAGAAGTACGGCGCGCGTGCTCAGGCGTCGCCCACGCAGCTCTTCCACACCACGAGCGCGCTGCATCGCGCGCTCGAGCGCGAAGAGCTCGTCGTGTACTACCAGCCGATCGTCGCACTCGACACGGGCCGTGTGATCGGCTTCGAGGCGCTCCTGCGGTGGCAGCACCCCGAACGCGGCCTCGTGCCGCCCGACGAGTTCGTCGGCGTCGCCGAGGAATCAGGGCTCATCGTGCCGATCGGTGAATGGGTGCTCGAGACGGCCTGCCGCCAGACGGCGCGTTGGCAGGCCGCGCGCGGGCCCGAAGCCGGGACCCCTCTCACGATCCACGTGAACCTCTCGCCTCGACAGCTCGACGACGCGGCGATCGCGGCGAGCGTCGTTCAGACGATCCGCCGCAGTGGCATCGATCCGTTGGCCGTCTGCCTCGAGATCACCGAGAACAGCTTGATGCGCGATGCCGATCGGGCGGTCAGGACGCTCGAGAAGCTCCGCACGCACGGCGTACGGGTCAGCGTCGACGACTTCGGCACCGGCTACTCGTCGCTCGGCTACCTGAAGCGGTTCCCGATCGAGTCGTTGAAGATCGACCGTAGCTTCGTCGCCGGCCTCGGCATCGCCTCCGAGGACACGACCATCGTTGAGGCGATCGTGAGCCTCGCGCACGCGCTCGACATCACGGTGGTGGCCGAGGGCATCGAGACGCCCGAACAGCTCGAAGCGCTCCGCTCGCTTCGCTGCGACTACGCGCAGGGCTACCTGCTCGGCCGGCCCAGGCCCGCCGACGTGATCGGCGATCGACCGGCCGATGACCTCACCGCGTGGCACGACCATGAGGGAGCGCGGGCCGCCGGCTGACCGTCTAGCGGCGGCGCACGCCCCGCCGGTCAGCAAGTCGCGCCGCGCGAGATCCCGCGTGTCGCTGAACGCTTCGCTCAGCGCGACGTTCTCGTCGATGTGACGACGTCGGTTCGACTCGAGCATCGCCAGCAACGCGATGAGCGGGAGGAGGTAGAGCAGGCCGCGTCGAGGGTGCGTTGAGGCGACCGGCCCCCCAAGACACAGGTCACCGGGCCTGTGCCGGGCCGCAGCAAGGGCGCACGCGGGGTGGCCGTAGGGTCGGTCGGTCGGCCGGACCAGGGAAGGGCTCGCATGGCGCAAGGACCTCGAGATCGTGACCAGGCCGATCGTGAGCGGGCCGATCGTGAGCGGGCAGATCACACCTGGGTTCTCGTAGCGGGCGCGACGGGCTACATCGGCCGGCGGCTGGTCGCCGAGCTCGTGGCGAGCGGTCATCGGGTCCGGTGCATGGCCCGCACGCCGGCCAAGCTCGACGGCGAGCCGTGGCGCGACCGCGTCGAAGTGGTGGCGGCCGACGTGCTCGACCCAGCGTCGTTGGCCGCGGCGTTCGGCGACGTCGGTGCCGCCTACTACCTCGTGCACTCGATCGGCTCCGAACCCGACTGGCGCACCCGCGACCGAGTCGCGGCCGAGAACTTTCGTGACGCGGCCGCCGCCGCCGGCGCGCGGCAGATCATCTATCTCGGTGGGCTCGGTGACGACGCGGCCGGCGCGCTGTCGTCACATCTCGCGAGCCGACACGAGGTCGGCCGCGCGCTCGCGGCCGGGGCGGTGCCGCTCACCGAGCTGCGCGCCGCCGTCGTCATCGGATCGGGCAGCGCGAGCTTCGAGATGCTGCGGCATCTCGTCGAGGTGCTGCCGGTCATGACGACACCGCGATGGGTCGAGACGCGCGTCCAGCCGATCGCCGTGCGCGACGTGCTCGCCTACCTCATCGGCGTGCTCGCCAACCCCGATGCACTCGGTCGCGTCCTCGAGATCGGTGGCCGCGACGTCGTGACCTACCGCGAGATGATGGATCTCTACGCGTCGGTCGCCGGATTGCGCAAGCGACTGATCCTCACGGTTCCAGTGTTGAGCCCGCGCCTGTCGTCGCTGTGGGTCGGACTCGTCACGCCGATACCGGCCGACCTCGCGCGACCATTGATCGACAGTCTCGTCAACGAGGTCGTGGTCCACGATCACGCGATCGACGCGATCGTCCCGCACGAACCGATCGGTTGCCGCGAAGCGATCGAGCTGGCCATGCAACGCGTCGGCGAGCTCGATCTCTCGACGCGTTGGACCGATGCCGAGCTCTACGGGCGCTCTCCCGCCGACCCCATGCCCGCCGATCCCGACTGGGCCGGCGCGACAGTGCTCGTCGATCGCCAAGAGGTGCAGACCGCGGCGACGCCGGTCGCGCTGTACGCGGAGATCTGCTCACTCGGCGGCGATCACGGTTGGCTCGTTGCGACATGGTTGTGGAACGTTCGCGGTTGGCTCGATCTGCTCACAGGCGGCGTGGGGATGCGACGCGGGCGCCGGCACCCGACCGATCTTCGTGTGGGTGACGTCGTCGACTTCTGGCGCGTGGAGGCGCTCGAGCCCGCTCGACTGGTGCGGCTGCGGGCCGAGATGCGGCTGCCCGGTGACGCCTGGCTCGAGTGGGCGATCGCGCCGTCGGGCGACGGTGCCGTGCTCACCCAGCGAGCATTGTTGCGACCGCGGGGTCTCTCGGGGCGTGCGTACTGGTACACGGTCGCGCCGTTCCATCGCTTCATCTTCGGGCCGCTCGCGCGGAGCCTTGCTCGGCGCGCGGAGGCCGCGGCGTCGGATGCTCGTCGCGATGGCGCGAGCGCCACCTTGCCCTTGCCGCTGCATTGATGGGCGGCTGTTGAGACTCGCGAGGCGATCGGCGCCTTAGCGTCGCGGTGACTTCAGCTCGGCCTGTGAGGGACACGATGATGCGCTTGCGTTGGGTTCTGTCGCTGCTGGCGATCGTTGCAATGGCCAACAGCGCCAGTGCGGGGGCCGCGCCACGGGAGCCACGGACCGCGGCGGTTGTTGCCGGCAGCTACGCAACCGTGGTCGGGCTCGCGCCGCGTCCGGGCGGCTGCGGCGACCCGAGCGCGGCGGTCGTGGTCGCGCGTCTGCAGGAGGTCAAGAAGACGGGCGTGTCGTTCATCCGCTGCGACCTCGACTGGTGGACGGTGCAACCCACCGGTCGTACGTCGTTCGGCTGGGCGACGTACGACAACGTCGTCAACGCGGCCGCGACGACCGGCCTCAGCGTGCTGTTCGTACCCGGCTTCACGCCGCCGTGGGCGCGTCCGAACCCGTTGCCAGCCGGAACGGTCGATCCGTCGCACGTACCGCCAGCGCGCACCAGCGACTTCACGAGCTTCCTGACTGCGGCGACGCAGCGGTACTCGCCCATCGGCAAGCAGCGCCCTGCGGGGCTGAAGGGCTCGGTTCGCAAATGGGAGATCTGGAACGAGCCGAACCTCTCCGCCTTCTGGAACCCGGCCAACGCGACCAACTACGCCAACGTCCTTTCGGCCTCCGCCATCGCGATCAAGACGGTCGATCCCGGCGCGACCGTGATCAGTGGCGGCATGGCCCCGGCGGTCGACGGCAATGGCAACTACTCGGCGATGACCGGCCTGAAGGCGATGGTGGCCACGGGAGCGATCGCCAAGATCAACGGCATCGGCATCCACCCGTACTCGTTCCCGGCGTTCGCGAGCGAGAACGTGCCGGCCAACCCGATCATGAACCTTGTGCCGAAGCTCGCGCA
>JADGOO010000185.1 GCA_017882905.1 Acidimicrobiia bacterium
ACCCGCGAGTGCCGGCATCTCCAATCGCGCGGCGAGACCCATCGGCGAGCCCAACCCGAACGCGCGCAGCGGCGCCACATCGCGAGACGCAAGCAGGCCCGCTCCGACGTCTCGGTGCGCGGCGAGGACCATCGCCGTGCAGCACAGCAGCGCGGTCGTCGCGACGGCCGGAACGAGCGGCCACGCGTCGTTGTGCGTGAGCGGCCGCATCAGCTCCGTCCACCCGAACGGCGTGGCCCACAAGAGCCAGCGGGTGGCGGCGCCCGAGTCGGCGATCATGCGAATCACGAACATCACGCCGAAGATGCCGAGGCTGAGTCCGGTGGCCGCCCGTCGCGTGCGGCCGAGCTGCGACGTGAGCGCGCCCACCGCCACGAACACCATCGGTGCGATCGCAATGCTCAGTGCGTAGAGCATCGATGCACCGAGCCCGAAGCCGACATCGCGATGACGACCGGCAAGGAATGTGATCGCGGCGGTGCCCGTGAAGATGATCGAGACACCCGCCAGGAGCGACGCGAGCGTCGCCCCCGTCGCGCGCGATGGCCGGGTGCCGGCGGCGACGAGGAGCAGCCAGCTCCCGGTGTCTTCCTGGCCGCGGAGCAGGCGTGTGGCGGCAAGGATCGCCCAGATCGCACCGATCGACGTGAGGAACACGAAGCACTTGTAGACCGTGTAGCCGCCAACCGTGTCGATGGCCGATACCGGCCCGAGCAGCACCGCCAACCCGGTGTCACGACCTGTGGTGAGAGCAATCTGATGCCGGCTGGCGGCGGTCGCGAACGTGCTCACGTACGTGAGTGCCGACGCCGCGATCGTGGCGCCGAAGACCACTGCCCAGGTCGTCGCTCCGATCCACACCTGCGCGAACGAGCGGCGCGCGATGGCCCACTCGACGCTCACGGTCGTGCTTCGTCTCGGCCGTTGCTTGCCCCGTAGTAGGACACGAAGATCTCTTCCAGCGACGGCTCGCGGGTTGTCATGTGGCGCACGCCTGCGTCGGCGAGCAGCCGGATCAGTGGCTCCATCGGCCCCGCGATGGCGCATTCGACGGTCTGACCCTCGACCACGACGTCGGTGATGCCCGGCACGTGTTCGAGATCGGGAACCGCTGAGTCGAGATCGGCGCGCACCCGGATCGCGGCCAATCGGCGCAGCGTTCCCACGTGCCCCGTCTCGATGATCCGACCACCGCGCAGCATCGCAACGCGATCGCACACGGCCTCGACCTCGCTCAAGATGTGCGACGAGAGCAGTACGGTCTGCCCGCGGTCACCCGCTTCGCGAACGCACTCCCGAAAGATCTGCTCCATCAGCGGATCGAGACCCGTGGTCGGCTCGTCGAGCAACAACAGGTCGGCGCGGCTCGCGAATGCTGCCACGAGGAGGACCTTCTGGCGGTTGCCATGGCTGTACGCGCGGATCTTCTTGTCGGCTACGAGCTCGAACCGATCGATGAGCTCGTGCTGGTAGCTGCGGTCGACTGAGCCGTGGATGTTGGCCAGGAACTGCAAGGCTTCGGCCCCCGTCAGCGACGGCCACAGGTTCGCCTCGCTCGGCACGTACGCCAACCGCCGATGGATTGCGGGTGCGTCGCGCCGCACGTCGAGCCCGAAGATGCGCGCCGAGCCCGAGGTGGGCCGGAGCAAGCCCAACAGCAACGCGATCGTCGTCGACTTCCCCGCCCCGTTCGGACCGAGGTACCCGAACACCTCGCCCGGCTCGATCTCGAGGTCGAGGGCGTCGAGCGCGATCGTGTGGCCGTACCGCTTCGTCAGCCGCTGGGTGGCGATCGCAGCCGTCATCGCGCCTCGCTCAGTGCAGGTAGCCGAGCGCTCGGGCCTCGGCGCGCAGCGCGGGTCGGAACTTCGGGTGCGCGATCGCGATCAGCGCGCGGGTGCGCTGCGCGATCGAACGGCCGCGCAGCTCGGCCACGCCGTACTCCGTAACCACATGATCCACGGTGTTCTTCATCGTCGTGACGGGCGCGCCGGCACACAAGCGGGACACGATGCGCGAGATCGATCCGTCGCCGGTGGTCGAGTGCAACACGACGAAGCCTTTGCCGCCCTTGCTGTACATGGCGCCGCGCGCGAAGTCGGTCTGGCCGCCGCTGCCCGAGTAGTAGCGGCCGGCGACCATCTCCGAGTTGCACTGCCCGAGGAGGTCGACTTCGATCGTTGCGTTGATCGACACGAAGCACTTCTCTCGACCGATCACGCGCGAGTCGTTCACCCAATCCACTGGGAGGAACTCGACGGCGCTGTTGTCGTGGATGAAGTCGTAGAGGCGCTTGGTGCCGAGCGCGAAGGTCGCGACGAGCTTGCCCGGCCGCGTCACCTTGTGTGTGCCAGTGAGCGCGCCCGATTCGAACAGATCCATCACGCCGTCCGAGATCAGCTCGGTATGGAGGCCGAGATCGCGGTGGTCACGGAGCAGACCGAGGATCGCGTTCGGGATCGCACCGATCCCGACCTGGATCGTTGCGCCGTGAGGCACGCGGTCGGCGACGAGGGCCGCGATCTGACGGTCGCGGTCGGACACCTTCGGCGGCGGTACCTCCACGAGCGGATAGTCGGCTTCGGTCCAGCCGACGACCTGGCTGAGGTGCAGCGAGTTCTCGCCGAACGTGCGGGGCATGTTCGGGTTCACCTCGAGGAAGAACGGCGCCCGCCCGATGAAGCGCGCCGTGTAGTCGGCATTCGTTCCGAGCGACACGTAGCCGTGTCGGTCGGGCGGCGACGCGGCCGCGAGCACGAGCGACTGTCGGGTCTCCCGCGCCAGCAAGAGCGGCATCTCGCTGAAGTGCGCCGGCACGAGATCGCACCCGCCCGAGGCGAAGGCCGGCCGCGTCACCGCCGACAAGAAGTACGAGACGTGGCGAAGGTGGTCACCGTAGGCGTTGTGCAGGTACGGATGGTCGTGCAGCGCGTGCATCTGGTGCACGCGCACCTTCGTGAGCTCGGATGCATGCGCGTCGAGTGCATCAATCAACGTTCGCGGTTCGCCGTTCGACAACGGGACGATGAGATCGGCGCGTTTGGGAACGTGCGAGAGAACGGCTTCGGGCGCGGATGCGGTGGCGATCAGAGCAACAGCGACCGTACTACCGCCTGCTCGGCCAGCCACGAAGGCCACGAGCACCGGCGATGGGCGCCGGTCCCGACTTGCTGCAGCCGCGCCGGGCCGAGCTCACACTCGCGGCGGAAGGAAGTCGCCGAACCCGACGATCTCGAAAACTCGGCGCACGGGCGCGCTGACCGCGCCGATCCAAAGCGGCACGCCCAGGTGCTCGGCCGTCGTCGCGAGCGCACCCCAGGCCCGCACGCCGGCCGAGCTGCAGAACGTGAGCGCACCGAAGTCGAGCACGAGAGCGGCGCCATGCGGCACGGTCTTGAGCACGTCGACGAGGTGCTCCGTGAAGAGGCCCTCGGTCGCCACGTCGAGCTCGCCCGCCACCGACACCAACACGCACCGGGCGGCCGCCTCGGTGGTGACGCTCACCGTCAAGAGACCCTTGGCGTCCGATCGCCTTGGCGCGCGAGAGACAACCATGTCGCACCCCCCGTCCAGGATGCTCCAGCCACGTTGTTTGAAGCCGAGCGTGTACTGAGTACCAGAGTCAACGGCCCGCGCGCAATGGGTGACCGTTTCCCTTCACTACCTGTCTGCGGGTGGGCCACGTCAGCGACCCACCGCGTGTTCGAGCTGGGCCTTTGGTCATCTTCGAGCGACCCTTGATCTTCTTCTCGCGCGCCTCGTTGCACAGACCGCCGAAAATGCACGCGCCGCGTCGTGGCTCCGCCGTATCCTGTTGGCTCCGATCCGGTTCGAAGCGCGACCGCGCAGGAGGAGGCCCGTGAACATGACTCACGTCCCTGCCTTCGGCGCGTGTGCCTGCACGCCGCCCGGCATCGGTGACACGGCGGATCGCACAGCACTTCGCTGACCGCCCTCCCGATGCCGACCGCATCGAGGAGATCTCACCCATGGCTGCACACCGCAGCAACCGTTCTCGCTCGCGCCGCTTCGACGACGACGAGTGGGAACCCGACATGCTCACCACCCACCTGCTCGCCACCGCGCCCGAGATCGCAGAGGGCGACGACGACAGCAGCGAAGCCGACCAGCCGGCGTGGTCCACGTACGTGGACGCGACGAAAGGTCCCGAACCCGTTCCCGCGTGGGTGGTCACCGACCCACGCGCCATCGACACCGATCTCGGTGTCGTGAAGACCGGGAAGGAAGCCGACGTGTCGCTGCTTCGCCGCGAGCTCGACATCGACGGCGAACCGCTCCACTCGTGCCTGCTCGCGGTGAAGCAGTACCGCAGCGCCGAGCATCGCATGTTCCATCGCGATGCCGGCTACCTCGAGGGGCGCCGGGTCAAGAAGAGCCGTGAGATGCGAGCCATGCAGCGCCGGACCGCGTTCGGCAAGGAGCTGATCGCGCAGCAGTGGGCGGTCGCCGAGTTCGCGGTGCTCTCACGCCTGTGGTCGGCGGGCGCCGCGGTCCCCTATCCGGTGCAGCTCATCGGCACCGAGATGATGATGGAGTTCATCGGATCGCCCGACGGGGTCGCGGCCCCGCGCCTCGCGCAGGTGCGTCCGAGTCGCGCCGACGGCGACGATCTGTACCGACAGCTCGTCGCCGCGCTCAACGTCCTCGCCGATGCCGGATACGCACACGGCGACCTGTCGGCGTACAACGTGCTCGTGGACGACGGCCGCCTCGTGTTGATCGACATGCCCCAAGCCGTCGACCTCGTCGGCAATCCGCAGGGATTCGCGTACCTGCGGCGCGACTGCGAGAACATCGCCGGCTGGTTCGCGGCCCACGGCGTCGGCAAGGCCGACCCGACGGCCCTGTACGACGAGCTGATCAGGAGTGTTCCGGGCATGACGTCGCCGTGACCGCTGCGGAGTCTCAGCGATCCAGGGAGCCAGCCCCCGTTGCGATGATGGGCGCAGGCTTGAATCCCTTGACCATCAGGTAGATGCCGAGCGACAGCTCCCAGAAGAACTCCGGAATCGTCGCGATCGCTTGGCCGGCGGACCCCCTTGCGATGACGTTCAACACCACGGCGATTCCCGAGATGCAGATCAGCGGACCGCCGCAACGTCGCGACGCCCGTATCAGTGGATGCGCTGCG
>JADGOO010000186.1 GCA_017882905.1 Acidimicrobiia bacterium
CGTCGGTGACGTCGGAGTCGATGGTGACGGCGGTGACGTCGGGGGGCGAGAACGTGCTGCCTGCATCGGGTGTCGACGGCCCCGGCGGCGGCGCGTCGGGGGGTTCGTGGTCGTGTCGGTAGAGCAGGATCGCCGCGCCGGCGGCCAACAGCGCCAGCGGGCCGAGCACGCGCGCCGGGCCGGGATGCCACGCGTCGCCGAGCGCGAACAGACCGGCGATCACGAGCGCGATGCCGAGCCACGGCGTGCGGCGCCCCGAGTGCCGATGGCGCCGCGGCGAACGGGTCCGCAAGTCGTCGACGATGGCGCGGCCGTCGTCTTCGGGGATCACGATCCACGCGATCACGTAGGCCGCGAATCCGGTTCCCAGCGTGAAGACCATGGCGGCGGCGACCACGATGCGCACGAGCGCGGGATCGAAACCGTAGGTCTGCGCGATCCCCCCGGCCACGCCACCGAGCATGCGGTCGTTGCGGCTGCGCACGAGGCGCCGGCCGGTCGGCCGGCCCGGCGGCGGGCCAGGGGGCGGGGGAGGCGGAGGGGCGGAGGGGGACGACATCGTGGTGCTCATGCTCGCATCGTGCGCCGCCGGCCGCGGTCCGACCATCGGTGGCGACCCCGAGATGTCCCTGAGATGACCGGTCGGAGGTCAGGGTCCGCCCGGGGTGCGCGCCGGATCCGGAGTGGGAGCCGGTCGTGCGATCCTGGTGACGATGTCGCTCGCCACCCGCCCGCCGATGCTGCGCCGCACGCGCGACCGCGTGCTCACCGGCGCGGCAGCGGGGATCGCCGACCACTTCGGCATCGACCGCCGCTGGGTCCGGGTCGGCTTCGCGGTGGCCGCCGTCTTCGGCGTGGGCATCGTGGTCTATCTCGCCGCATCGCTCGTGATGCCGGGCGACGACGACTCGCCGGCACCCGCCACTCGCTGGCGGCCGGCCGACCCGCTCGATGTGGTGGCGCTCGGCGCGGTGGTGGTCGGTGGGGTGCTCCTCACCCGCGAGCTGGCTCCCACGGGAACCGCGCTGCTCGTGGTGCCGGTCGTGGTGGCCGTGCTGGCGCTCGCACTGCTCGTGTCGTGGCCGCACGCCGACGTGCCGGAGCGGCCCGCCGATCTCCCGGACTGGGTGCCACCCGCCGCGGCGACGGCACTCGGCGTGCTGCGCACCCGGCGTGGCCTCTTGCTGCGTGCGCTGCTCGGAGGGCTCCTCGTGCTCGGCGGCACCGTGGCCCTGCTCGGCGCGAGCACGTCGTGGTCGCAGCTGCGGGCGGGCTTCCTCGCGATCGCGGTGGTCGCGTCGGGGATTGCGCTCGTGTTCGGCCCCTGGCTCGGCCGGCTCGGCGGAGAGCTCGCGGGGGAGCGCCGAGCCCGCATCCGCAGCCAGGAGCGCGCCGAGATGGCGGCGCACCTCCACGACTCCGTGCTGCAGACGCTGGCGATGGTGCAGCGCAAGGCCGGGGATCCAGGTGAGGTCGTGCGCCTCGCCCGCAAGCAGGAGCGCGAGCTGCGTGTGTGGCTCTTGAGCGGCCGCGACGCCGGCGCGCCCGCGCGCACGTTCTCCGCCGCGATCGACGCCTACGCGGCCGAGCTCGAAGACACCAACGGTGTCGCGGTGGAGGTGGTGCACGTGCTCGACTGCCCGCTCGATGAGCCGTTGCACGCGGTCGCGCTGGCGGCGCGCGAAGCGATCTCGAATGCGCAACGTCACGCGGGCGTCTCGACCGTCTCGGTGTACACCGAGGTCGAGCCCGGGTTGGTGCGCGTGTACGTGCGCGACCGCGGTGTCGGCTTCGATCGCAGTGCAGTTCCCGACGATCGGCGGGGACTCACCGAATCGATCGAAGGCCGGATGCGCCGCCACGGTGGCCGCGTCGCAGTGCGGTCCGTCGTGGGTCAGGGCACTGAGATCGAGCTGACGATGCCGCGGCGGGCTGATTCATGAGCGATTCTGTGGCTCCCGATTCCGTGGCCGCAGGCTCCGAGCCGCGCCTGCGGGTGTTCCTCGTCGACGATCACGAGCTGTTCCTCGCGGGCGTGCGCAGCGAGCTCGGCGCCGAGTTCGATGTGGTCGGTGCGGCGTCCGACGTCGACGCCGCGATCGAGATGGTGCGTGATCGCGCGCCCGACGTGGTGCTCGTCGACGTGCACATGCCGAACGGTGGTGGGCCGAGGGTGATCGTCGAGGTCGCGGCGACCAACCCCGACGTGCGGTTCCTGGCGCTGTCAGTGTCCGATGCGCCCGATGACGTGATCGCCACGATCCGCGCCGGCGCGCGCGGCTACGTCACCAAGACGATCGCCACCGGCGCGCTCGCCGACGCGATCCGGCGAGTGGCCGAAGGCGACGCCGTGTTCTCGCCACGGCTCGCAGGGTTCGTGCTCGACGCGTTCGCGGCTGCGCCCCGCAACGCGGCCGACCCGGAGCTCGATCTGCTCACCGCCCGCGAGCGCGAGGTCATGCGCCTGTTGGCCCGAGGCTTCACCTACAAAGAGATCGGCCGGGAGCTGACGATCTCGGTGAAGACGGTCGAGACACATGCGTCGGCCGTGCTGCGCAAGCTGCAGGTCTCGAACCGTCACGAGCTCGCGCGTTGGGTCAGCGAGCGCCGGATCTTCTGACCTCGAGCGCCGCCCCGATCAGGCGAGCTGCACCCAGGCCGTGCCGCCCTTGCAGAACCAGAGCCGGGCGCTGCGGTCCACGAACACGTCGCCGACCACACCGACCGCCGGGTGGCTGCCCGCCGTGGCGGGCGCGAGGCGCAAGTTCGCCCGGGGGCCGGCGAAGTATCCGCCGACGCCAGTGCCGGCCCTCGCGATGATCCCGTAGCCCGCGCCGTCGTGCTGCGCGACAACGGCGCCGGTGTTGTTGGACGCGTTGGCGACGCGGGCGTAGAGCGCGCGCCCGGTTCCGAACGTGATCGCGTCGAGTGCGTCGCGGGCGTTGGCGCCTTGTGCGAGCACGATGTGCACGCCGCCACCGCGTCCCGAATGACCGACCTCGACCACCGAGGCCACCGAAGCGGTGTCGGTGACCTGCGCGTTCACGGCGTGGCCCGTCGATCCGGTCTGCGCGTTCGCCACCACGGCATCGCCGGAGCCCGACGCGGTGGCGGTGAGAATCGGTGTGGTGCCATCGCCTGTGGCCGCGATCGCCGACGCGTTCGTGCCGCTGCTGTCGGCGTCGACGGCGGCACCGTTCGTACCGGCCGTCTTGGTGGCGACGATGGCCGAACCGGTGTCGTTGCTCACCGTGAGGGTGCCGGTCGCCGCGCCGGCGCTCGTGATCGTGGTGGTCGTGCCCGCGGCATCGTTGACCGCGCCGAGGAGCACCGGGTCGCTCGCCGCGGCACGCGCCGGGCCGGCGCTCGTACCGAGCCCGACCAGCGCGCCGGCGCCGGCCAGCGCCGCGCCCGTCAGCACATGGCGTCGGGTCAGGCGGCCGTCATGGGGCCGGAGGCGGCGCACCTCGGCCTCGAGCTCGTCGATCCGGGCTTGCAGCGCGCCAAGCTCCTCGTCACGCATCGCGTTCTCCTTCGAACCGTGCAACGCCACCGTGACCCCGCCCCGCCCGCGGTGCCACGACGGTAGTGAGAACATCAGACCGGGACGCGGATCCTCGACTGCACTACAGTGCTCCCAACGTGCCTGCGATCACGTTCTTGCGATCGGCCCGCTGATGCCGGGTGCGGTCATTGTCGGTACCCAATGGGGCGACGAGGGCAAGGGTCGGTTCACCGACTACCTCGCAAAAGAAGCCTCGTTGTGTGTGCGCTATCAAGGCGGTCACAACGCCGGGCACACGATCATCGTCGAGAGCGAAGTGTTCAAGCTTCAGCTCGTGCCGTCGGGCGTGCTGTACCCCTGGGTCACACCGGTGATCGGCAACGGCGTGGTCGTCGACCCCACGGTGTTGATCAAAGAGCTCGACATGCTCGAGGCGCGCAACATCGACACACGGCGCCTGCGCCTGTCCGGGAACGCGCACCTGATCATGCCGTACCACCAGGAGCTCGACGCGCTCACCGAGCGATACCTCGGCAAGAACAAGCTCGGTACCACCAAGCGGGGCATCGGTCCGGCGTATGCCGACAAGGCGCTGCGAGTGGGTTTGCGCGTGCAAGACCTGCTCGACCCGAAGATCTTCCGCGAGAAGCTCGATCTCGTGCTGCGAGAGAAGAACGCGATCCTGGCCAAGGTGTACAACCGGCTCCCCACCGACGTGAACGAGCTCACCGAGCGCTACCTCGGCATGGTGCCGCGTCTCGCGCCGCTCATCGACGACACCGTGCATCTCGTGCATGAGGCACTCGACGCACAGCAGTGGGTGTTGTTCGAAGGCGCGCAGGCCACCTACCTAGACCTGGATCACGGCACCTATCCGTTCGTCACCTCCAGCAATCCCGTCGCGGGTGGCGTGTGCGCGGGCGCGGGAGTGGGCCCCCTCGCGATCCAGCGAGTGGTCGGCGTGGTGAAGGCATACGTGACGCGCGTCGGAAGTGGTCCGTTCCCCACCGAGCTGCTCCCCGGCGACGCGGTGGGTGACCTGCTCGTGGAGCGGGGCCACGAGTTCGGTACGAACACCGGGCGCAAGCGCCGGCCCGGCTGGCTCGACGGCGTGATGCTCAGGCACGCAGTGCGGCTCAACACGTGCAGCGAGCTCGCCATCACGAAGCTCGACGTGCTGTCACCGCTCGAAGAGCTCAAGGTGTGCGTGGCCTACGAGGACGACAGCGGCAAGCGCTACGACCACGTGCCGTATCACCAGTCGATCCTGCACAAGGTGCGTCCGATCTACGAGTCGCTGCCCGGTTGGGGTGTCGACATCGAACGGGCCGAGCGGCTCGACGACCTGCCGGCTGCGGCCCGTGACTACGTTCGCTTCATTGCCGAGCTCACCGGCGTGCACGTGAGCTTCGTGTCAGTAGGACCCGAGCGCGATCAAACGGTCGTGCTGCCCCGCGCCGCGTGACTGGACGCGCCGACATGGTGAACGGCTCAATGATCCACGGTGAGGAAGTGGCGTGATGACGCGCGTGCTCGTGGTCGGCAACGGTGCGCGCGAACACGCGCTGGCATGGGGTCTCCTGCGTTCCAGCGCCGTCGACGAGGTGGTCGGCGCGCCGGGTAACCCGGGCGTGGCCACGCTCGGCGAGTGCATCGACGTGGCGAGCGACGATCCCGCCGCGGTCGTCGCGCTCGCCAAGCAGATCGACGCATCGCTCGTGGTGGTCGGCCCGGAAGGGCCACTGGTCGCCGGTGTCGCCGACGCGCTCCGTGCCGACGGCCGGCTCTGCTTCGGTCCTTCGGCCGACGCGGCGCGCCTCGAAGGCAGCAAGGCGTGGATGAAGGATCTGCTCGTGACCGCGGGCGTCCCCACTGCGCGGCACGCCACGTTCGGCGCCGGCGAGCGCGATGCGGCGCGCGAGTTCCTCAGCACATTGCCGGGTGGCTACGTCGTCAAGACCGACGGGCTGGCCGCGGGCAAGGGCGTGCTCGTCACCGAGTCGCTCGCCGAGGCGTTCGACGCGGTCGACGCGTACCTGTCGGGGCGCGCGTTCGGCGCCGCGGGCGCGACGTGCGTGATCGAAGAGGCCCTCACCGGCCCAGAGCTGTCGCTGCTCGTGTTGTGCGACGGCACGCGCGCCGTGCCGCTCCCGGCCGCACAAGACCACAAGCGCGTGGGCGACGGCGACACCGGCCCGAACACCGGCGGGATGGGCGCGTACTCGCCGGTGCCGTTCGCCACGCCCGATGTGCTCGACCGGGTGATGGCGCAGTGTGTTGCGCCCACGCTCGCGGAGCTGCGCCGGCGGGGCATCGAGTACCGGGGCATCCTGTTCACGCAGTTCATGCTCACCGACTCCGGCCCGAAGATCGTCGAGTACAACGTGCGGTTCGGCGACCCGGAGTGCGAAGCGATCGTGCCCTTGCTCACGAGTGACCTCTACGCACACTGCGTGGAGTCGGCCGCGGGCGCGCTCACCACACCGGTCACGGCGGCGCCTGACGCCTGCGTGAGCGTGGTGCTCGCCGCGCCCGGGTACCCAACAGCAACGCGCACCGGTGACCTGATCGAAGGCGTCGAAGCGGCGTCAGATGTGGACGGAGTGGTCGTGTTCCATGCCGGTACCACGCTCGACAGCGGCGCGCTGCGCACCGCCGGGGGCCGTGTGCTCGTGGTGAGCGCCGTAGCCGCCGACGTGGCGGGCGCGCGCGAGCGGGCGTACGCCGCTTCGGCCCGGATCACGTGGCCCGGCGTGCACTACCGTCGCGACATCGCCGTGCAGGCCTTGTCGTGATCCCCCGCTACTCGCTCCCCGAGATGGCCGCGCTCTTCACCGATGAGGCGCGTTTGTCGGCCTGGCTCGAAGTCGAGCTGCTGGCCTGCGAAGGCTGGGCTGCGATCGGCGTGGTGCCCCGCGAGCATGCCGAGCAGATCCGGGCCCGCGCCCAGTTCACCGTCGAAGCCGTGCACGAACGTGAGCGCGTCACCGACCACGACGTGGCGGCGTTCGTCGACGTCGTGCAGTCGAGCATCGGCGCACCGGCCGGAAACTGGGTGCACTACGGCCTCACGTCGACCGATGTGGTCGACACCGCGCTGTGCTCGGTCCTCGTGCAAGCCGTCGATCTGATCGCGGCCGCCGCTGCCGACCTCGAGGCGGTCCTCATCCGTCGCGCCCGCGAGTTCCGCGCCACGCCGATGGTGGGCCGCACACACGGCATCCACGCGGAGCCGACCGTGTTCGGCACGAAGCTCGCACTGTGGGCGATGCAGGTCCGGCGCGACCGCGAGCGTCTGGTGCACGCGCGTCGCATGATCGCGGTCGGCAAGCTCTCGGGCGCGGTCGGCACCTACAGCAACATCGACCCGCGCGTCGAGGAGTACGTGTGCACGCACCTCGGTCTCGAGGCGGTGCCGGCCACGCAGGTGCTCGCCCGCGACCGTCACGCCGAGCTGCTCTACGTGTGCGCGGCGATGGGTTCCACGTGCGAGTCGATCGGTCTCGAGATCCGCCATCTGCAACGCACCGAGGTGCGCGAGGTCGAAGAGCCGTTCCGCACCGGCGAGCAGAAGGGCAGCTCGGCGATGCCGCACAAGCGCAACCCGATCAAGAGCGAGCAGCTCTGCGGGCTGGCGCGCGTGCTGCGCGGCAACCTGCAGGCGGGCCTCGAAGACGTCGCGCTGTGGCACGAGCGCGACATCTCGCACAGCTCGGTCGAGCGCATCGTGCTCGGCGACTCGCTTACCCTCACGCACTACGTGCTCGTATCGGCGCGGCGCATCATCGACGGCCTGCGCGTATCGGCCGAACGGATGCGTGAGAACCTCGACGCGAGCTACGGCCTCGTGTTCAGCCAACCCGTGTTGCTCGCGCTGGTGGGCGCGGGCCTGGAGCGAGACGAGGCGTACCGCATCGTGCAACGAAACGCCGTCACGGCATGGGAGACGCGCCGGATGTTCCGCGACCTCCTCGGCGAAGACCCGGAGGTCACCAAGCACCTCACCGTCGACGAGATCGACGCTTGTTTCGATCTCGAGCGCGCCCTCGCGCACGTGGGCCGCACCTTCGACGCGCTCGATGCGCTCGAAGCCACGCCGGTCGGCGCGTCATGACCGATCCTGCCCTGAAGCACCTCTACTCGGGCAAGGTCCGTGAGCTCTACGAGGTGAGCCACGACCGAATGCTGATGGTCGCCAGCGACCGCATCTCGGTCTTCGACGTGGTGTTGCCCGACGAGGTGCCCGACAAGGGCCGCGTGCTCACGGCGATCTCGTCGTTCTGGTTCGATCAGACGGCGTCGATCGTGGCGAACCACGTGATCTCCGCCGACCCCACCGACTTCCCCGAGATCGCCGGCGAGAGCATGGCCGGGCGCGCCATGCTCGTACGGTCGACGCGGCCCCTGCGCATGGAGTGCGTCGTACGCGGCTACCTCTTCGGTGCCGCGTGGAAGGAGTACCAAGAG
>JADGOO010000187.1 GCA_017882905.1 Acidimicrobiia bacterium
CGTCGCCGTTGACGTCGGAGCCCGGCTCGGGTGTGGCACACGCCGTGTCGGCCTCGTTGCCGCGCTCCCACGAGCGCGTCAACGTGGCGAGATCAGCCGTGGTGACCGTGCCGTTCCGGTCGGTGTCGAGGTTCAGCGTCGCGGCGCGCTCGCGTGTGGCAAACGCGGGGCCGTGGGGCGCGGCCCATGTCGCGGTGCCGGCACCGACGTGCACGACCGCGGTTGCTGCCGTCGGCGAGGCGATGGGCGTGCCATCGGAGGCAACGAGCGAGATGCCGTCGAGGCGCACCTCGATCGTGCCGCCGGCGATCGGAACCGCGTCGACGGTGGCGACGGTTGCCGTCGCGGTCGGGGCGGCGGCGCCGGCTGCGCACGTTGCTGTCGCGCAGGTGAAGAACGCGATCGGGGTGCGGTCGGTGGTGTCGGCGACTCCCAGCGAGGTGAGCGCGCCAGTACCCCCGAGTGCGCTCGGGCTCTGCACGCGTTCCACGTCGAGCGCGTGACCGTTGTAGCGGAGCTCGCCCTGCATGGCCCCCAGGTGCGCCGCTCCCGAGACGACCACGCGCACGCTGAGGCGCTGGCCGACCACGGCGTGCGACACCATCTCGAGTCGCACCGACGGCGCCGCAGCGCTCGCGGCTGCGCCGGCAGTCCCGGCCGACGCGATGGGCGCGGTACCGATGACCATGCCGACGAGCAACGCGGCACAACCGCCTGCTCGTGATGTGATCGCTGTGAGCCTCACTGGCTTCGTCTCCCCGATTGGCGGTCAGATCCGCCGAGTGCCGCTGGTCGCGTGCGACCCATCCCGGCACGGCGGGTGACGTTCGATCCGTCTTGGGCGAGATTGCCCCCTTTGCTGAGGGGGCGCAAGTCACTGGGCCGACCTGCAAGCGCAGCGCGCGTCCCGTAGTCGAAGACAGCCCGTGAAACACCCAGGTTCACCAGGACGCATGCGAGATCTGGAGCGCGACGCGAATGAATGTGGCCGTGGTCACAGCTGCCGCATCGTGCTTCAGAATTGCCCTGCCGAGTCGCCTTCGCGCACGCCCAACGTCTGCACGACTGGCTCGGAGGCGCTCGATTCGGACCTCGTGGCGACGCGCGACAATTGATCAATGCGAAGCGCGTGGCGGGTCCGAGCCTCGTCGCCCTTCCGTCCCGCCAGCTGGTTCATCGCGGGGATGCTCGCGTTCGCCATCGGCATGGGCGCAGCCTCGTGGCGGTCCTACACGCTCGATCGGGCGCGCATTCGCACGGAGGCCGCGTCCGAAGCGGCACGTGCCGCGCACGCGGCCGACGCGTTCGTCAGCGGCGAGATCCAGGGATTGCAGGCGATCGCCGCGACCCCGACGATCCAATCCGGCGATCGCAAGGCGATCCTCGCCATGTTCACCGCACCGTCGGTTCGAGCCCTCGGTCCGGGCGGACTCAGCTGGGTCGCCGCCGACGGTCGGCTCGCCGTGCTCACTGGTACCAAGCCCGCCGATCTGCCGTCCCTGAGCCGCTTCGACTTCTCGAATCGTCCTGCAGAACGCGCCGTGCTCGCGAACGGCGCGCCGGCGTACGTGGGCGCGGCAGTCATCGGCGTCGCGATTCATGCGCCCTTGCTGAGCGTTGCGGTTCCGACCCACGACGCGTCGGGCGCGCTCTCGGGGGTGCTCGGCGCGGTGTTCACCTTGGATCAGCGCACGCTCGCGCAGCTGTTCAACGGCAACGAGGTCGTGCTCGACATCAGCGATCAGGTGATCTGGGATCGTGGCCCGATCACACGGATCCGGGTCGCGCCCACGGCCGCCGCGGTTGGCACGCTGCGCGAACGACACAACGGCAACCGCTCCGATGTCGTCGGTGTCTCGGGCCGCCACGGTCAGCTCGTCGGCTTCGCCACCGTCCTGCGGTCGAGCTGGCTGGTGACGGTGGAACGACCGTGGAGCGCAGCGATCGGTTCCGCACGCGACCGCCTCATCGCGGAGTGGAGTGCGATCGCCGCGGCAGCGCTCATCGTCGCCGGGATCACGATGGTGTCGCTGCGACGCAGCAGCGCCGCACACCGGATGGTGCTCGAGCGAGCCGAACGCGACGAGATGCTGGCGGCGGCCACCGCCGCGATCGCGGCTGCGCCCGAGCTCCGGAGCGCCGCCGCCGAGCTGGCCGAGCACGCGGCACGTGCGCTCGGCGCCGAGGTCGGCGTGGTCTTCCTCGCATCACCCGATCGGCGCCGGCTCCGGTTGGCTGCGTCGGTCGGGCTCGAACCCGAGACCGTGGCGCGGATGCGCGAGATCCCGCTCGACGCCGAATCCTTGGTCGCGTCGGCCATCGTGGAGCAGCGCACGATCGTGGTCGCCGGCCGCGCCGCGCTCGAGCGCACGAACCCGGTGACCGCCGCCCGCTTTCCGGATGCGTCGTCGTGCATCGTCGTTCCCCTCGTCGACAGTGGAGCGGCGCAGGGTTCGCTCGGCGTCATGTTCGACGCCGAGCGGGTTGTCACCCACGACCACATCGCGCTCCTCGAGACGTTGGCCGCCTTATCGGCCGCAGCGATCGGGCGCGCGCGGCAGGCCGATCTCGTGCGAGAGCGCGACGCGCACGCGGCGCTCGCGGCGGCGGCCACTGGCGTGGGCTCCTGGACGTGGGAGCGTGAGAGCGGCGAAGTGTGGTGGTCTCCGGCCGCCTACGAGGTGTTCGGCGTTGATCGCGAGGCGCCCGACTTCATGGCGCAATGGCGCGCTCGCATGTCGGCCGACGACCTCGATCGAGTGCGCGCCATGCTCGCCGAGTGCGCCGAGGCCGGCCGCGCCATCCTCTCCTATCGCTACGACCACCCCGACGGCGAGCGTTGGATGCGACTCCACGCGACGCTCGTGCGCGGCGGCGCGGCGATTGCCGGCACCGTGTACGACGGCACCGACGAGGTGCTCGGCGAGGCGGCCGCCCACGCCGAAGCCGACGCGGCGGCGCAGCTCGCGGCCGCGGCACGCACCGAAGACGTCGCCGACGTCGCCGTCAACGCGGGCGGCGCGCGCTTTGGCGCCGCCGCAAGTCTGGTGGTCCTGCACGTCGACGGTGAAGCGCGACTCGACGTGTTGGCGACGAACGGTTGGGAGCGCATCGAAGGCTCGAGCCAACGGGAGCTCGCCTCCCGGCCCGCCGGCGATGCGCTGCGTGATGGCATCGGGCGCTTCTACGAGAGCGCCGAGGAGATCGACGGGCACTACCCGACCCTGTCCTCCACCCGCCGAGCCGAGGGCGTCGAGGCGATCGCGTGCCTGCCCCTTCTTGCCGGTGGCGACGTCCTCGGCGCGCTCGAGCTGTGCTGGCGTCGGCCCATGCCGCTGCCACCGGCGATGCGCGACAACATGGCAACGTTCGCGAGCAAGGTCGCACAGGCACTCGCTCGGGCCCGGCTCGTCGACCATCACGTGGAAGACGCCCGGCGCGCGCAGCACCTCGGGATCCTCGCCGCCGATCTCGCGCAGGCGACCGATACCGATCAGATCGCCGAAGCGACCGCGCAAGCATGCGCGATGGTGCTCGGCGTGCAGACGGCGAGTGTGATCGAAGCAGAGGTCCACGGCCGCCACACAGTGCACCTCGGCGGACAGGCGGGCCCGGTGTCGCGGCGCCGGTGGCACACAATCTCGGCGCAGATCGAGAGCCACCCGCGCCGAGCGTTCACCACCGCCGAATGGCAGCTCCACCTCTCGCCCGAGGAGATCACGAACGCGTTTCCCAAGGTCGCGGGAGAGTTCACCGCGCTCGGCGTCGGTGCGATGGTGAGCGTGCCGCTGATCGAGAGCGGCGTCGTCCACGGCGTGCTCACGCTCACGTGGGCCCAACCCCATCGGCCGAGCGCCGAGGAGCGCAACTGGATCGGAACGGTCGCCAACACCGTCTCGCAAGCCCTCCACCGCATGCGACTCGCGCGTCACGCCGACACGGCACGGCGTCACGCCGAGGTCCTCGCTCGCCTCGCGGTTTCCATCGCCGACCTGCGCGAGCCGCGCGAGCTCGCTCGCACCGTCGCCGAAGAGGTGCGGCGCACCTCCGACGCCGACCGCGTGAGCGTGTTCGAGCTCGATGAAGGGCGCACGACACTCGTTCGCGTCGCGGCGGCGGGAAGCGAAGACCTCTCGGTCCTATCGCCGATCACGCTCAACAGCGGCCACCCCGCCGCCCGGGCGGTGCGCGCCCGCCAGCCCGAGTTCGTGGCCACGCGTCGTGAGCTCGAGCGCGACGATCCCGAGGCGGCCGCCGCCTTCCCCGACACGGCGTCGCTCGCCACCGTTCCGATGTTGGCGCACGGTCAGCTCGTGGGCGTGCTCATGCTGTTGTACGTGGAGTCGCACGAGTTCGACACCGAGGAACGCGCGCACGTGACGGCGATCGCGGCACACACGGCGCTCGCGCTCGAGCGGGCGCGGCTCTTCCATGAGCAGCGCGATCTCGCCGAGTCACTGCAACGAAGCATGTTGCCGGGCACGCTCGTCGCGCCGCCCGGGGTCTCCGCCGCGGGTGGTTACCTGCCCGGCACGGAAGGCATGCTGATCGGTGGCGACTGGTACGACATCGTGACCCGCGACGATGGCTCTGCTCTCGTCGTGGTGGGCGACGTTGCCGGCCACGGTCGCGAGGCGGCGATCATCATGGGTCGCTTGCGCACGCTCGTGAACGCGAACCCGAACCTCGAACCCGGAGGGCTGCTGGAGGTACTGCACGATCAATGTGCGCGTGACCGCACCATGGCAACGTGCGCGGTGGTGCTGCTCGATCCGATCACCGGTCGGGCACGCGCGGCCAACGCCGGTCATCTGCCGTTCGTGATCGTGAGCCCGGAAGGAAGCGCCGAGCTGCTGCACGTTCCCCCCGGGCTGCCGCTCGGCGTGAACGTGACCACCTATCCCACGCACGAGCTGGAGCTGCCGGCGGGAAGCCTCCTGATCGGCTACACCGACGGGCTCGTCGAGCGGCGCGACGAATCACTCACCGAGAGCATGCGGCGCCTCGTCGACGAGTGCGCCGCATTCGCGGACCTGACCCCCGAGCAGGTGCGCGCGGCCCTCCTCGATCGCCTCGACCCGGCCGCTCGCGGCGACGACACCGTCGTGCTGGTCGTGCGCCTCGCGCCACTCCACGCGCCACTGCGCGTCACGCTGCCCGCAACCGCGCACGCGGCGCGGTCCGCGCGTGAGCTCTTGAAGCGGTGGCTGGCTGAGCAGCACGTACCCGACGACGCGACAGGCGACCTGCTCGTCGCCGCGGGCGAGGCGGTCGCCAACGCCATCACCCACGCGTATCCGGCGGGACACAACGGTCCCATCCACGTGTCGGCCACCGCCGGTGACGATGCCGTGGTGGTGCAGGTCAGCGACGAAGGGCGTTGGCGCCCGGCGCGCGACGAGCGCGGCATGGGGCTGCGCCTCATCGACCTGCTCGGCGGCGGTGAGGTCGCGCATACGGCCGACGGCACCACCGTCTCGATCCGCTATGCGCGTGTGGCGCCGAGCGAGTCGCGCACCTGACGGTGCGGCGCGTCAGGACTGCGCGCCGAGCGCTTCGTCGGTCGTGCGGTACCACGCGACATGGTCGAGTGCGCCGACGATCGACAGCACGCGGTGGACCGACCCGCTGGGTTCGAGCACCAGCAGGAGGCGCTGACGGCGTTCGGCCAAGGCGCGGTGCAGCAGGAGGATCTCGCGGATTCCGGCACTGTCGAGGTACTCGCACGCCGAAAGGTCGAGCACGAGCACGTCTTCGTCGGGGGCCACGAGCGAGCCGAACCCGGCGAAGAGCAGCTCCGCATTCGAGCAATCCACTTCGCCGGCGACGCGAGCGACGCCGGCCGCCGAGGTGCGCGTCATCGTCACGGTTGCCAGATCGGTCATGCTGCCGCCTCTCTCGCGCTCCACGCTACCGGCTCGCGAACCCGTTCGCGACGGTGGTCAGGGAGAGAGGGCGCGGATCAAGCGCTGGAGTGCAGCGATCTGCTGCGCGTAGGGCCCGTCGGAGGCGCCGTACGTGGCGTTGTACAGGGCACGGCTCCTGTTGTAGTCGGTGAAACGGCCGGCCCGCAGCGACAGCTCCTGCACGGTCGAGAGCTGGCTCTCGGCGCGCGAGCTGACGAGCACGGTTGCCGCGGCGGCTCGGGCCGCGGCGGCATGGGCCGCTACCCGTGCCGCGGCCGCGCGGCTGGCGGCGTTGGCGACGCCTGCGGCCTTCAGCCGTGCGCTGTTGGCATCGCGCCGGGCCGCAGTGGCATCACGGCCGCGATGCGCCTGATCGAGCTGGGCACGCGAGCTGGCGAGCGCGCTGTCGGCATGCTTGCGGTCGTCGACGGCCGACGTGCGGTACACCACGGCAGCCGCGAAGATCACCGCCGCGACGAGCAACGAGGCGAGCATCCATCGTCGCACGACGCCGTTCCGGCCGTGCGTCTCGGCGGGCGGGCTCGGTGCGTCGCGCTGATCGGCGTTCGACAGCGGGCCGAGGACCGGTGTAGGGATCGTGGCGTCGATGCCCGGCGGCACGAACGGGTCGTCGTCGAACGACCCGACGCGTGCGTCGCCGCTCATGCCATCGCCTTGTGCAGAGCGGCGATGGCCGCGTCGATTCGGGCGAGCGCGGCCGTCTGGCGCGCGAGCGCACTCTGTGCCGTGGTCGCCGCCGGCGTGACCTGGGTGTCGAAGATGCTGCGCATCGTGGCCGAGTGCCCGGCGTTCGCCGCATCGACTGCGCGATTGAGCGCGTCGGTGCGCAGGCCTTGGGCATCTCGGGTGGCCTGGACCGTGGTGGAGTACGCCGCGAACGCGTCGAGGACGGCGTTCACCGAGCGCTGCACCGGTCGCCCTTTCGCCTCGACGCTCTTCGCCTGCGCGAGCAGCGTGGCAGCCTGGCGCGAGAAGGCGGTGGCTTCCACGTCGAGGGCGTGGCGACGCTGGTCGATCGACGAGGCCGTGGCCCGGGCGGCATCGGCATCGGACGACGCGGCGTGGCCCGAGATGAAGAGGCCGAAGGAGCCGAGCAGCATGGCCGCGAGCAGCAGGACCCAGAGCCCTACGAGCCAACGCTTCATGCTCGTCCGCCTCCTTGCAGGCGATCCGGTACACTCACCGGTTCCTCCTGGTGACTGTAGCTCAGGCGGTTAGAGCGACGGGTTGTGGTCCCGTAGGCCGGGGGTTCAAGTCCCCTCAGTCACCCTTGTGCGGCGGCGTCGGTCCAACCGGCGCCGTCGCTGCTTTTTCTACCAGCTCACCGACGCGGCGAAGCAGGTCATCGCGCGCTGCGTCAACGACGACATCGACCTCGCGACCACTCTGCGCGTCGAGTGACGACCCATCGCTGGGCCCGACGACGAGTGCACCATCCTGCGCAACGGACACGGAGCGCTTGCCGATGACGACGTGCTCGCCGCAGAGGGCCAGCACCGTCGCCGGATCATGCACGCAGATCGCTGCGTCATGCTCGGAGCGCCAGCTGTCGAGCGCGCGGCGAAGCGGCGGGACGAGCATCGAAATTCGCTCGACCTGCGCGTCGTCGAGCGCGAGCTGCGCCGTCACGTCGAGCGGCACGAGGAGCAGGTCGTCGACTGCCTGCACCACGATGGCCGCGGCGGCGGGATCGGCCGCGAAGTTCGAGTCGACGTGCCATCCGGCGCCGCGATGCTGCACCGGCGCGTGCAGCACGCCACCCATCGCCGCGATCGGGGGCAGGTCGACGCCGCGTCGCACCAACGCGGCGAGGTTCGTGAGCGGCCCGATCGCGACCACGGCCTCGGCGACCGCGAGCGCTCGCGGATCGGGCGGGCCGGCGTAGAGGAGCGGGACCGGCACACCCACCGCGTCGAACAGGGAACGTACGAGCTCGGCCCGCTCGCGCACATTGCCGCCCACCGTGCTCACCCCCACCAGCTCGATGCCCGGATGACCCACCGCGCAGAGCAACGCGAGTGCGTCATCGGGGTTGTCGCCCACATCGGTGTCGATCCAGAGGCGCACGAGCTCGCGTCGCTAGTGGTCGAGGAGCGCGTGCAACGCCTTCTCGAGCGTCTCGTGTTCGAACACGAAGCCCGACGCTTCGAGCTGCTTCGGGAACACGCGCTGGCCCGCCAACAAGAGGGTGTCGACGAGCTCGCGCCCGTAGATGGCCCGCAGGGCGAACATCGGTGTCGGCAGCACGGCCGGACGCTTCAGCACCTCAGCCAGCAGCTTCGTGAGCACCTCGTTCGTGACGGGATGCGGCGCGGTGAGGTTGACGGCACCCGCCACGTCGTCGTGATCGATCACGTGGAGGATGGCGCGCACCTCGTCGGTGAGCGTGATCCAGCTCATGTATTGGCGACCGCTGCCCGTCTTGCCGCCGAGGCCGAGCTTGAAGGGCAACAGCAGTCGCTGCAGCACGCCGCCCGTCGGCGTCAAGACGATGCCAGTGCGGATGTGCGCCACCCGGATGCCGGCAGCCGGCGCGGCTTCGGTGGCGGCCTCCCAGTCTCGACAGAGATGCGCGAGGAAGTCGTCGCCCGGATCGCTCTGCTCGTCGAGCAGATGCTCGCGCCCCCGGTCGCCGTAGTACCCCACCGCCGATCCGGAGACCAGCACGCGTGGCTTCGCGTCGGCTGCGGCAAGCGTGCGGGCCAGCAGGCCGGTGCCGATCACGCGGCTGTCGCGAATGCGAGCCTTCTGCTCGTCGGTCCAGCGCTTCGCTCCGATGTTCTCGCCCGCGAGGTTGACGACGGCGTCGAAGCCCTCGAGGCTGCCGTCGATCACTCCCCGTTCGGGGTCCCACGATGGCGTCTGATCGCCGCGACCCAACGCCACGACCTCGTCGCCGCGAGCGAGCAACGCCTCACGCAGCGCAGTTCCGATGAGTCCACTGGCACCGGTCACGAGCACACGCATGCGCCGAGGCTAGAGAGCGCGTGGCGGTCGCGAAGAGCCGAGGGGTCGAGATTCGAGCGGCGATCGACTCCAGGGTTCGGTATGCTGCACGGTCTTGCGCCTCTAGCTCAACTGGTTAGAGCAACGGACTCTTAATCCGTTGGTTCCGGGTTCGAGTCCCGGGGGGCGTACAACGGGTTGTCGAAGTGACAACGTTCCAGCCGGTGAGACGCAGTGGCACGTGTCCGACCGGATGTCCGATGGGATGTCCAGCCGGTCATCCACATCGATGCCGACCTCGCCCGGTGCGTGGGCAAAGTCCGCCGCCGTGAAGCGTGCCCGGCAGCCACGGCTACAAGCTCGTCCTCGCCACCTGGGACAAGGTCACAAGGCAACCGCGCGCACTCATCGACGAGCCCCACCGGACCCTCGGGGCATGAAGTCGGACGCAGTGCTATGGGCTGTGTTCGCCATAGACGGCTTCGTGGTGCGCTGCTGCGTCTGGTACCTCGATGCCGGGTGGAAGCGGCGCTTGCAAGGAAACGACACGGCCGTCTGGATCACGAATGAGGGCTTGCATCACGCCCCAGTGCTCCGGCGTGAACTCCTGCACGTAGTCGGGCGCGCGTGACGGCGCGAACGCGTTCGAGTCGGCGACGCCGAGGATCGGATAGACGACCGGGTCATCCACGTTCTCGTCGACAAAGACGTACGGGCCACCCGCAGGGTGTTCCCACTGTCCCGAACCGTGCCCGGTTTCGAACGTCGAGCGATACCCGAGCGACGCCCAGAACGACGCGGTCGCTCCGTAGTTCTCGGTGCCCACGTACAACCCGACGATGCCCTCACTTGCCATGCCCAGATGCCTTCCGCTTGCTTGAAGTCTGCGACTCAAGGAATGCCTGGAGCGCGACCGACGTGATCGCTGAGAGCGACTGCTCACTATCCACGGCGTAGTGCTTCAACGCCTGGATCAGCGAGACGGGCAGGTAGACGTTGAACTGCTTCAGCGGATCGTCGACAGGGCGCGCCATGCGTCCGTACGGTACTCGCATGCTAGTAATCTAGCAAGACACAAACCACTATCGCTCGTCATGCAACAACTCGACGTCCGGCACTGTCACCACCTCGAGCGCCGGGCAAGGGTTCGAAAGACGTCTCAGGAGGTGTACCAGCGGGTTGTCGAGACCACACCGTTCGACCCGGTCACGCTGGTCGCGGCGTGTCCGGTCGGGCGTCCGATCGCTCACTGTCGTGGCTCGCGCATCTACGAGATCGCCGGCCAGCGAAGATCGCCGACCAGAAACCATCTCGGAACGAGGTTCCCGGCCGGCGATCCGCGCCGACGACAGTTCTGATTCGTCTGGTGAGCTGGGCTACCTCACGAGCTGCGAGGTCAATCCATCCACGCGCATCTCGTAGTACTCGTTGTTCGCCCACGGTCCGACCGCGCCTTCAACCACCTCGCGCACAGCGTCGACCGATTCGCCTTCCCAGATGCAGATGCCGAGTGCATGATCATTGGTAGCTGCATGGATCGGCAACGCAACGTGCGAAGGGATCCCGCCTTCGAGTGCCTTGGCCTCGGCGGCCTGAAAGCCTTCGGGGTCGTGAATTCGATGGATGACTGTTACGAACATGGGTTAGTCCGTTCTCCTCTAGGTAGCGGTTTGCCAACCAAAGGAGAGGCGTTCGTTGCCGACACCTGCCTGGTTCGTTCTGAACGAACAATGGGGTCAGGTCATGTCGTCCAGACGATGTTCGACAGCGGCTGGTAGCAGCACGAGACACCTGTGACGATCGACTCGTCCAAGTGCTCGGCGAGCTCCGGGACCTTGGTGGAGAGATCGGCGATGGCGTGGCGGATCGTCCTCGTCACGTTGAGGCGCGCCTTTTCGGCCGGGGAGCCGGAACGCCGCGACCTGCCGCCCAGTCCCGTCGCCCGCTTGAGCTCTGCGATCAGCGCGTCGCGCTCGGCGCTCCGCTGCGCCTGCCGCTCGGCGTCGCCCCGGACCACGGCGTCGTCCAGCTCCTCGTCGAGCTCAGCAAGACGCCGTCGGTACTGTCTGATCGCTTCGCGATCGAGCAGGGGGCCACTGTCGCCGCACGGAATCGGCTGCTCACTCGATGCGCCGATGAGCGTCAGGGCCGGCACGAACTCATGCGGCCGAGACACGAGCTCGCGGAGATGCCAGAGCCCTTTCAGGTCGGGCACATGGACGTCCGTGCCCTTGAAGTCGATGCGCCAGACGCCACCCTCTGGCCGAAGCGTGGCGCGCTGCGTGGGCTCACCTTGCGACGTCTTCCCCAGGAGCTCGACCATCTGCTGTGCCGTGGCGACCTCGCGCATCTCCTCCGCGAGCGGGAGTCCTTCGCGCAAGAGCTCCGACGCAGTGAGCCGGTCCCCCTGTTTGTCGGCCACGCGCGCCACGGCGAGGAGGGCCGTTGGCATCGTGCCGTGTACATGGCCGATGGGCAGAGCCGTCATCAAGGTCGGGATCGCGACCGCACCAACTTCCCGCCTGAGGCGGAGCGCCCGCTCCAGGCAGGCGCGGGACGCGTCGAGGTCGCCGCGCGCCTCCCAGATCTCACCCAACACGTTGCATCCGACCATTTCTCCGATGCCGTAACCGCGCGTGCTCGCCAGATCGATCTCCTCCTCGAAGAGCGCGATGGCCGCGTCCTCGTCCCCGACCGCCAGCCTTGCGTAGGCCGCGTTCCACAAGCAGAACCCTCGGCCCCACGTCCCTGGGTACAGCGACGCGATCTCGAGTCCGGTTTGGGTGCGGACGACGGCGGACTTCGGGTCGCCGTTGAAGACATCGCACTCGCCCCGCAAGCAGTGCAGCATGCCGAGGATCAGCGGAGGTTCGCTGACGTCGGAGAGGGCGTCGAGCCCGGCGTCGACCAGCGTGGCCGCCGCATGCCAGTCGTCAGTGTCGTGGGCGACGAGAAAAGCTTCACAGAAGAGGCTGGTCGCACGGAGCTCGGCCGGGGCGTCCGGCGCGGCCGCGCGCGCCCGCTGGAGCCAGCCGATGCCTTCTCGAAGCTTGCCCTGCGTCCACCAGAAGAAATTGAGGCTGGCCGCGAGGCGCAAGGCCGCCTCAGGATCGATTCCGAGCAGAACCTCAAGCGCGATTCGAGTGTTGTCCTCGATGAGGCGGAGCACCTCGAGGTGTGGGCGCTCCGGCCCAGTGGTCGTCGCCGCGGATTCGCGCAGCGCGACGCCGAGGTAGTAGCGCGCGTGGCGTCGGCGTGTGGAGTCGAGCTCGCCGACGTCGAGCTGCTCGGCGGCGTACTGGCGAATCGTCTCGAGCAGTTGATACGAGCCACTGCCGCCCTGCTTCAGCAGAAGTGACTTCTCGACGAGCCGAGCAGTGAGGTCGGCGACCTGCGCCGCGGTCTGGCCTTCGGTCGCGCAGACCGCCTTGATAGCGGCCAGGTCGAATCCACCGGCGAACACCGCCATTCGCCGCAGGAGGAACCGTTCCTCCTCAGTGAGCATGGCGTCGCTCCACTCCACCGTGGCGCGGAGCGACCGCTGCGCGCCGTCGGCCCGCCGCGTCGCTTGTGGCAGCAAGCCGAACAGATCATCGAGATGGAGGGAGATGTCCGCCAGATCGAGCCCGACAACTCGTGCGGCTGCGAGCTCGATGGCGAGCGGGAGCCCATCGACGCGGCGGCAGATCTCACCGAGGAGCCGACTTGCGTTCTCGGTGTCGAGCGATGTCGGTGTCCGGGTTCCTGCCCGCTCCCGGAACAGACGCACTGCCGGACTCGCGTCGATCTCCACGCGGCTCGCATCTCTGCTCACGACCGCCAGAGGTGCAAGTCGGTAGGTCAATTCGTCCACGGCCCACAGCGGCTCTCGACTCGTCGCGAGCACTCGAAGGCGCGGAAGCCGAGCGGTGAGGCTCTCGACGAGGTCCGCCACAGCGGACACCACGTGCTCGCAGTTATCGAGCACGAGCAAGAGGTCACGTTCCGCGAGCCAGTCGGCGAGCGCATCCTCGTAGGGTTGACCGCCTGACCTCGGCAACCCGACCTGGGCAGCCACCTCTCCGGAGATGTGCTCTGCTGACCGCAAGGAGGCCAGCCAGACGACGAACACACCGTCGGGGAACTGGGGCGCCGCCTCGGCAGCAACGGCCAGCGCCAGCGCGGTCTTTCCAACGCCGCCCGGGCCGGTCACCGTCGTCAACGGTGTCAACGCCATGCGTTCGATCACCTCGGCGATCTCGGCGTCCCTCCCCACAAGCCGACGCGGACGCGGGCCGCTCGCGCGATGACCGTTCTGTCTGCTGCCAACCGGTCTGTCGCCGGTCCCACCGGCCGCGCCGGTCGTCATGTTCGTCGCCTTTCAGGTTTGCTACGTCCTGGCGAGGATGCCCGGCCCCGAGAACGCTTGCCCCTGCGACAGCTTCGGGACGATCGGAGCGAGATCCGCGATGCACAGCACATCCATCCGCACAGGTTCTCACACTGGCACCGCCCGGGCGGTCGGTGCCGCAACGTCTCGGCTGGTCAGCCGCGGTGTGCCACGTTCGATCGGGCGGCCGGTCGATGGCGCCGAGATGCGGCGGTGGATCGTGAGCGACTTGCGCTTCGGCGTCGCATGGCGTCTGCGTAGGCTCGAACGGTGGCGTTGCAGGATCAGCACCTCGTGCGTGCGGCTGCTCGCAACAACGGCGAATGGTGTGACACCGTTTGTCGCGCGCAGGGTACGCCGGGCGTCTTCACCTTCGATGCGTGGACCAGCCGTCGTCGTACTCCGACGTTCTATCCAGACGCGGTGACGCTGCAACCCGCGGCCGCCATCGACAGCTTGCTCACACGTGTCGACACGACGTATGGGTGCACGATCAAGGACAGCTTCGCGAGTCTCGACCTGTCGGCACATGGGTTTCGTGTGCTCTTCGAAGCCGAGTGGATCTACCGCCCCGCGACACCACGGCACACCGGCGCGTCGGCGGCCGAACGCTTGTCGCGAGTCACCAAGGCGGACGACCTCACTCAGTGGGAAGCCGCATGGAGCGAAGCGGGTGTCTCGGTCGGACTGTTCTCTCGCGAGCTCCTGGCTGACGACGCCATCGTCATTCTCGGCGAGTACGTCGCCGATCAGATCGTCGCTGGTGCAATCCTCAACGTCGCGAGCGGCGTCGTTGGCCTCTCGAACGTCTTCGCAAGAACTGGGGACGACGACGACGACCACCTGTGGTCAGCCTGTCTCGATGCCATCCAGGCGCGCTTCGCGGACCTTGCCGCGGTCGGCTACGAATCCGGGGCCGCACTTGCCGCTGCCCTCGATCAAGGGTTCGAGTCGCTCGGACCGTTGCGAGTGTGGATCAAGGACAGCCACGACATCGATCGCGCAACGTGACCTTGCATCCCCCTCGTCCCGAAGGCCGAGCGGCAGCTCGGGCGCGGCGAATCGGTTCCACAACAGCGCAACGACCATAGGAACTTCCGTTCCACAGGCTTCGTCGGAGCGCGGCCGAGTCCGACGCCGGGCTCGAGGTCCTCATCGGGCCGGAAGATCTCGCCGCCTGCGAAGGCTCGATCGACAAGCTCATCAACGCGGTCGAGCGCGCCGTCGACGCGGCCGTCCTGGCATGGCCGATCTAGCGGCCGCTCGGTCGCGCGGTGCGTCTGGCCGTTACCCATATCGCGTAAGCAGCGAGGGCGGTGGCGAGATCGCCTTGATCAGGGTCGCCGCCTTGATCTCACGCGACCATTGCACGGCACAGAAGGTCGACATACGAGGGATGCGCCAGCGCGAGACCGGCGATCTCATCGGCCGTCACCCAGCGCAACTCGTCGTGTTCGTCGGGCGCGTTGTTCATGACTGCGCCGTCGTAGTCGACGAGCCAGATCGTCATGTCAACCGCTGCAGCTATGTCGGTGAGCTGTTGGAACGGCAATCCGAGAGGAGTGCGAAGTTCAGCAGCGAGTTCCTCCTGAAGCTCCCGCACGAGAGCATCGGTCAGGTCCTCACCTGTCTCGACGTGCCCGCCAGGTAGGTCCCACACGTCGGGGAACCACTCGCGGTCGCGGTGTCGGTGGCATAGGAGCAATCTGTCACCGCGCCGCAAGATGGCAGCGACAACGGTGTCGCGAACGGGCTCAGACACACATACACAATGCCCGATCCCTCGCGCCGGCCGTACATGACGGCAGACCGGCAATCCGGCCAAGATGCTGGGTCTGCCGTGATGTGGTGGTCATTGAACTCCTCCCAGCTCATGTTCGAGAGCATCGGGAGGAAGGGCACGATGAGTTTGCGCGACAAAGCGATGCGCCGCCTCATGGCGACGGGGACTACTCGCGCACGGGTCGATCGACCGGGACACCCAGCATCGGCGGCGAAGAGGGCATCACCGGTATCCGCGGCCACGCTGTTTGCGCGGTGGACCGAGACACCCGCGAATGTCTCGGTCCACGCGCGCACCCCACGATCAAGCGTCGCCATTCACGTTGGCGTCCTCCGCCGGTCATCGGAAGTCCCTTGGGACTTCGACCGGCCGTTCCGGTTCGTGTGCGCCCATCGTGCGCTCATGATCATGACCACACCGTTGGGCTTGCGACAGCGCGAACGTGCATGTCGGCACACATCTGTCACGGGGCCGGATCGAGGCATGCCAGCTTGGCTTGTACCGCGACCCTCTTGTCGGCGAGCAGCGACGCCGATGTTTCCGGTATGACGTACGAGCGCAGTGCACGACGGACACGAGACGGAGCAGGTGGGCGGCGCAGCATCGGCTGGCGCATCGTGATCCACGTCGTTGCGGCTGTCGTGACGGTCGGGTCTTGGTGGGTCCTCCTGGCGATCATGGGCGTAGTTGCCTTCGGGACGAGTGTGTGCGGCCCGGCCACGGCGGAACAGATCCATGGCTATCGCGTCGAGTTGCTGAAGTACGGCTTGCTCGGAGCTCTGGTGCCGCTTGCCCTCGCCGCGCTGATCTGGCGTCTCGGCGAACGAGCGTGGCCATGGGCCGCGCTGGCCGTGATTGCTGCAGCCTTCGCCACAATGACAGCCCTTCGCGCGCAAGTGTCGCAGTTCTGCTTCTGACGCGTCCGGCCAGTCGCCGATCGGTGTACCCGGCGCTCCACCGCCTCGAGCGATGGCGGCGGGCGCGTCGAGCTGATCGCGGCGAGGCACCATCGGTCTCATCGACGACCTCCGAGTCGAGATGCAGCCTTGTGGTTTCGACCCGCGCAGCGGCATGGCAGACTCGCTGCGCACACGGCCGAGACCGGCCGACAAGCACCGGGGGCGGCGCGATGGCGGGGTTGGGCTCGGTCAAGTTGTTTCGGGGGCGGAACGCGCGACGCGTCGCCGTCGTCGTCAGTCTGCTGATCGCGGGGCCCGGCGCGAGCCGACCGACTGCGTCGGCTGCGACCGCACCGACGATCACGCTTGCGCGGAGCACCGCGATCGTGGGTTCTGACGCGCTCGCCGACATCGCGTGCCCGACGGTCTCGTTCTGCGTTGCGGTGGGTACTGATGGCGCCGGTCACGGGCTGGTGGTCGCGCTGCACGATCGCATCCCCGACCCGCCACAGGTCATCAACGCCGTCCAGCGCTTCTCGGCAGTTGCGTGCAACGACGCCGCGCATTGCCTCGCTATCGGAAACGATCCGTCGTCGACCCTGGTCGCCATCACCAACGGTATCGCTGGAGCTCCGCAACCGGTTGCCGCGGCGAGCGGCATCGCCTGCCCCACAACGACGCTGTGCGACGTCGTCGGCGGTAACACCATCGTCGAGACGGTCAACGGCGTCGCGACACGCACGTCGACCACGAATCGGTTCCAAGCACTGCTCGGTGTGTCGTGCTTCAACCGCACTGCATGCATGGTCATCGGCGTGAACCCGCTCCCGGTCGGTCCCGAGATCCACACGACGGCGTTCGCGGCCATGACGAACGGCGTCGTCGGCCCAGTGCACGCGATCTTCGCGAATCAAGATGTCGAGTTCGACCACATCACGTGCATCGCCCAGCCGTACTGCTACGCCGGTGGCTCGTTGCTCGGCACGGAGGGCGATGCCGTGCGCCTCAACGCGAGCACCGCGAACCAGAGCGCGGTCCTCGAAGAGTTCACGCTCGGCAGCGACATGCTCGAGAACGCAGCGTGCCCGATCCGCGAACGTTGCGTCTTCGCGGGCGGACCCGCATTGGTGATGACGGGACGTCCGTTCGACTTCGCTGGCGGCGTGACACTCCCCGTACCCGGGCAGCGCATCGACGCCCTCGCCTGCCCGAGCGCCTCCACCTGCATCGGGGTCGGCAGCGAGACCGACCCGAACAACCAGTTCAGCCCGATCGGCTGGATCCAGCCGTTCACCCTGCAGTGACCTCCGCCGGAAGCCAAGGATCCATTCCGAGAAGCCTGCGGGTCAGGGGTACAGACCAGGGCGCGGTGCGCCGATACGTCGCGCGTGCAAGCGCGCCGAACCGACGGAGTGCCGGTCCCGCCGGCGATCGAGCGACAGCATCCTGGCGCGGGCGACGCGACCCGAGGCGAGGCAACGCCATCGCCTCGCGCGCGGTTCCAACGCCACCAAGATGGCCATGCCAGCATCGTCGGCGCGGTCGAGGTGCTCGTGTCGGGGAGCCTCATCCGGCGCCGCTACTTCGCCTCGCTCAGCCGCCTCTCCATGACCGGTTGCGAGCTCGTTCTCGGCAACACGCCGCGCGCCGGCGCCCAGGTTCGCATCACCGCGCATCTCGACAGCGGCCCGGTCGTGCTCAGGGGCCGTGTCGTGCACAACGCGTTGCTCGGCGACGATCCGGAGACGGTCGAGGTCGCGTTCCAACGCCACGATCGCCGGGCGTCCCAAACGCTGCGCGCCGTGCTCTGAGCGCCGTGCTCTGAGCGCCGCGCTCTGAAGGCCGCGCGCTGAGGGCCGGACGACGGCGTCGCCGCTGCTCACCCGCCGGCGGTCACCGCCCTCAGCTCGGCGAGTGACTCTGCGATCAGCTGCGACAGGTCGCGCTCGTTGCGCGCGTCGACCCAACTTTCGAACGCCACTCGGAACACCGCGATGCCCGCCTCCGCGGCCAACGCTGCGGCCGGTCCGGGCACACCGCGCCGGCGCAACGCGTCGGCGAGCGCCGACGCGAGCGAAGCCAGCTTGATCAGCTCACGCTCCCGCAGCTCGGTGCTCGCGACGATGACGGCCTGGCGCCGCCGAGCGTGATCGCGACGGTCCTGGAACATCGCCGCGGCGGCTCGGAGCGCGGTGGCGACCGCATCGATCGGCGCGGCCGACTCGGGCGCGCCCGCAACGGCGGTCACGAGGATGTCCTGCAGCGCGGCCGCACCCCAGAACAGCACCTCGCGCTTGTCGGCGAAGTGCCGGAAGAACGTGCGCTCCGTCAACCCCGCGCGGGCCGCGATCTCGGCGACCGTCGTGTTCTCGAAACCGCGCTCGCCGCTCGCGCCTGGGCGTGTCTCGACCGAGCTCGACGGTCGCAGTCCCGAACCGGGCCGCGGGCGTCTGATCACGGGTGCGCCGACTCGGATGGCCACGGCCCAGATGGCGTTGTCACTCAGCGCTCGCGGTATTCGGTCGTCGATCGTGCGCCTCGCCCCAACGGTGCACGGCGACGGAGATCACGGCTTCATCGCGACGCTCGTCGAGATCGCACGCGCCAAAGGTGTCTCCGGGTACATCGGCGACGGCGCGAACCGCTGGCCGGCCCTGCACCGCAGCGACGCCGCGCGCCTGTTCCGTCTCGCGTTGGAAGCGGCACCGGGCGGAACCGCACTGCACGGGGCAGCCGAGGAAGGCGTGCCGATCCGCGAGGTCGCGGCGCTGATCGGACGGCACCTCGACATCCCGGTCGTGGCGATCCCGCCCGGCGACGCCACCCAGCACTTCACGTGGCTGGCCGGATTCCTCGCAGCCGACAGCCCGGCCTCGAGCACGATCACGCGCGAGCTGCTCGGATGGCAGCCCACCCATGCGGGTCCGCTCGCCGATCTCGACCTCGGCCACTACTTCCACCGGCCGCCTACGTGACCGGTACCCGCTGGAGAACAGACAACCGGCGTGGCGACGCGCTCAGAGCGACGCGTTGCCGTCCGCCGCGTCGCCGGCGAGACGGCTCTCGAGCCGGCGATCGGGCACGAGCCACATCAACGCCACAGACACATAGAGCGCGACCGCGATCCACCGATTCACGAACGCGAACGGGATCGCGATCGCGTACGCCAACGGCGACAGGCGTCCCTTGAGGTCGCTGCCGATCGCCGAGGCGAGCACGCCGTCGCGGCCCTGATTCGCCACGATCACGGTCTGCAACACGTAATAGCCGATCGCGGCGAGCAGCATCACGACGCCATACATCGCGGTCGGGAATCGAGCGAAGTGGCTCTGACCCATCCACGAGGTTGCGAACGGGAACAGCGACAGCCAGAACAACAGGTGCAGGTTCGCCCAGAGGATCGCGCCATTCACGCGCTCGGTCGCCTGCAGAAGGTGGTGATGGTTGTTCCAGTAGATGCCGAGGTTCACGAAACTCAAGACGTAGGTCGTGAACACCGGGACGACGGGCCGCAGCGCGTGTGCCGAGTGCCCACTCGGCACACGCAGGTCGAGCACCATGATTGTGATGAGGATGGCGATCACGCCGTCGCTGAACGCCTCCATACGACTCGACCGCACGCTCGAAATTCTAAGAGATCGCGCGTCTCACAGGCCTCGATCACATTGTCGGATCGGCGCGCACGCTTCCGGTCGCGTGCTTCGCGGCCGTGCGGCGGAGCACGCGACGCTGCCGCTCGGAGAGGCCGCCCCACAAGCCCGGCGGTGTTCGCGTCTGCGCGAGAGCGTCGGCGAGGCACTCTCGGCGCACGAGGCAGCGCGCACATACCGCGCGCGCTTCGGCCAGGTTGCCGTGGTCGTACTGCTCGGGGAACCACCATTCGGGCGGGTACTCCACACACGCAGCGTCGGTCTGCCACGCGTGCCGACGGCCACCGTCCCGAGACCTGCGGCTGCCGACCGTCACGGCCGAGGTCTCATCTTCGTGCTGTTCGAGTGCTTCCACGGCGCCGTCCCCTTTCGGGCGTGTTCGCGTTGACTTCCTTTCGATCGTGCCCGGCCGCACCGCCCGGAGACCAGGGCCCGAAGTCACACCGCGACCGCGACGCCCACGCCGAAGGCCCCACCCGGCTCAATCTGGTGAGCGGTGCAGACGATGCCTCTCTCGTGAAAACGCGCCGCGCGCTCACGTTCTGGCATGGCGTCGCGACGTCCGACGCCATGCTCACCGTGCGCGCCGACGGATCCGGGCGGTTGCTCGTGGGTACCTGCAGGCGACCGGGCACGCGTCCCTGGCCCTCGACCTGCGGTGGACGTGCACGACCCAAGACCGTCTCTGAGGCCCGGCCGCGCCCATCGCTGCGATGTCCGGCACATCGAGCGTCACTGCGATATCAACACTCAGCGTTGATAATCGAGCTCTCGGGCGCAGTACTGGCCCACACTTCGGCGTGGGTACGGGCGAAGTGAGAAACGCGACTCGCGGCGGTACGGTGGAGATGTGCTCGGGCGAACAGGAAGGCGCGCGTCCGTACGGGTCAAGGTCGCGAGCTTGGTGGCGCTCGCGGCGCTGCTTGCGGGCGGCCTCGCCGTCGAGACTCGCATCGTCGGCAACTCCGACGGGTCATCGGGCCACGCCGACGCGAGCGCCACGACCAGTTCGGCCACCACGACGCCGCCCATCTCGTCGACCACGCTGCCTCCGGGCAAACACCTGCACGTGCACGCCATCCCCGGCAGCTACGCCACCGAGGTCGGCATCACTCCGGCCAACAGCGCCTGCGGCGACACGAACCTGCAGAACGTCGCCGCAGCCATGGACGCGGTGGTCGCCACGGGCGTCACGATGATCCGCTGCGACCTCAGTTGGTGGACGGTGCAGGACACCGGCCCCACCGCCGCGCACTGGGAGATCTACGACAACGCCGTCAACGTCGCGCACGACGCCGGTGTCGCCGTGCTGTTCGTGCCGCAGTTCACGCCGCCGTGGGCCGAGCCCAAGCCGCTGCCGCCCGGTTCCATCGAATCGCACGTCCCCCCGGTGCACGCGAGCGACTACGCGAACTTCGTCCAGGCAGCCGTACAGCGCTACTCCCCTGTCGGCAAGCAACGACCGCCGAACGTACGCGGATCCGTCAGCCTGTGGGAGCTCTGGAACGAGCCCAATATCCCCGGGTTCTGGAACCCGCCCGACCCCGCCGGTTACGCCGCACTGTTGCGTGCGACCGCGCCCGCGATCAAGCAGATCGACCCGAAGGCAACGGTCATCAGCGGCGGCCTCGCCCCCGCGGCCAACAAGAACAAGAACATCGCACCCGACACGTTCCTGAAGGCGCTCGCGACCACGGGCGCACTCAGCGTCGTCGACGCCGTCGGCATCCACCCGTACACGTTCCCCGCTTGGCCGAACGAGAACGTGGTGTGGAACCCGATGATCGGCATCGTGCCGCGCATGCACAACGCCATGGTGAACGCCGGGGTCGGCAACAAGAAGATCTGGGCCACCGAGCTCGGCTGGCCCACGTCGTCGACGGGCACGCAGACGATTCGCGACGACGGCACGCAGGTCGGCACCGAGCGCTTCCAAGCTTTGATGCTCCCCGCGCTCGTGAACACGTGGTTCCACTTCTCGTACGCAGGTCCAATGATCGTCTACGAGCTCCAGGACAAGTGCGACGATCAGTCGAGCTGGTTCTGCACGAGCGGCGTCGAGCGGCTCAACGGCACGCACAAACCGGGCTACGACTCGCTGCTCACCACACTGAGCCACAAGATCGGAACATGAAGGTCGCCGGCAACCCCTGAGGGTTGCCGGCGACTCCTTCGTTCACGACGCTCAGTGCTGATGGCTACGTTGCTCCGCCTCGCGGGCGTCGGCCTCGGCCCGAGCCTTCTCCGCCTCGGCTTCCTTGGCCTTGCCCTTGGACTGTTGTGGGCATGCGGTTGGCGTGCGCCGGCCGGGGGTACGACGGCTGCGGGCAGGGCACGTCGCAGACGATCACTCATCCCTCGCCGGAAGCCGACGCCCGAACCATCGTCTCCGACCTCTGGCACCCGGGCAAGGGGAGAGCACCGTCGTGGCCGGCATCGACACCGTGCACGATCCAGACATAGCGATGGACCCCACGCCACTGCTGGGCGACCAAGATCGACCAGCGGCCGCCGTGCCCGCGCGCTCGCCGCGCCGTCGGGCTTCGGTGCACGCCGTATCGGTCCTCGTGCTCGTGCTCGCCCTCGCGATCACCGCCACCCTTGCCGTCACATCATGGTCGCTCCACGACGACAACGAGAGCCGCCTCCTGGGCCAGCGTGTCCGCGAAGCGGGCGCCGTGCTCGAAGGTGCGATCCCGAGCTCCCAGACCCCGCTGATCTCGGGCGCCGTGTTGATGCAGGCGACCAACGCGAACTCCGGCGAGTTCCGCGCACTCATGACGCCACTCGCGACGGGCCGGCCCTTCGTCTCCGCGTCGGTGTGGCCCACGCATGCAGCCGACCCGCGGCCCCTCGCGGTCGTGGGAACGGCACCCGACCTCGCCCGGGCAGCCGTCGCGACCCGCCGTTCGTTCCTCGAGCACGTGGTGAACCACTCCGGCGTGTCGATCCTCGACTTCCTCGACGAGTCGCAACGTCGCCTCGGGTACGGCGTGGCGACCAGCGGCTCCGCGCGCTACGTCGTGTACGCAGAAGTCGATCTCCCACGCAACCGCCGGTCACGCGTCGATTCGAACGCCGCCTTCTCCAACCTCGACTACGCGATCTATCTCGGACGAGCCGCCGATCCGTCTCGGCTCCTCGCCGCGAGCGTGGCCGACCCCAGATTCAACGGCCGCACGGCATCCGACATCGTGGCGTTCGGCGACACGTCGTTGGACATCGTGATGACGCCCCGCGGCGAGCTCGGCGGAAGCCTGCTGGCGCGGCTCCCGTGGCTCATCGGCTCCGCAGGCACCGCTCTCGCGATTGCTGCGGCGTTACTCACCGAGCGCCTGGCGCGCGGCCGACGGCACGCCGAGGAGCTCGCGGCCGAGAACGCGATGTTGTTCAGCGAGCAGCGCAGCGTCGCGCAGACGTTGCAGCACAGTCTTCTGCCCGATCAGCGCCCGGTGTTTGCCGGGTTGGATCTCGCGGCTCGATACGTCCCGGGCGTCGACGGTGTCGACGTCGGCGGCGATTGGTACGACGTCATCGACGTCGATGACAGCCGCGTGATGATCGTCGTAGGCGACGTGTCCGGACGAGGGTTGCGCGCCGCGACCGTGATGGCTTCTCTTCGCTACGCGACTCGCGCGTACGCCGTGCAAGGCGATCTGCCCTCCGACATCCTGACGAAGCTCTCGCGTCTGATCAACGTGGAACGAGACGGTCAGTTCGCGACGGTGCTCTGTGGCCTCGTCGATGTCACGCAGCACGCCGTCACGTTCTCCAGTGCCGGGCACCCCCGCCCTCTGTTGATCGCGGATTCGGGCGCCGACTTCGTCGCAACGGCCGTCGGGCCTCCGGTCGGTGTGTCAGGAGCCCCATACCGCGACACAACCGTCCATGTGCCCCACGAGGGAATACTCTTGGCGTTCACGGACGGGCTCTTCGAGCGCCGCGGCGAGACCATCGACGAAGGGTTGGCGCGGTTGCGCGAGGCAGCGATCGGACATGGCGTGCTCGATCTGCTCCTCGACGAGCTGTTGCGCGCGCTCATTCCGAACGGAGGCAACGACGATGTTGCTGCATTGGCGGTGAGATGGTGCGCGTTGACGGCGACATGAGCGCGCAGGCCCGCATCGAGTCGGGGCCCGACGCCTCGGGTGCGCTCGTCGTGAACGTCATCGGCGAGATCGACATCTCGAACGCCGACACGCTCGGAAGCGCGCTTGAAGCCGTCGTGGCCGATTCCACCGATGTGCTTGCGCTCGACCTCAGCGCACTCGATTTCCTCGACAGCTCCGGTCTGGCGATGCTGTTGCGAATTGCCGGAAGAGCCCGGTCGGTCGAGGTTCGCAATCCGACGAACGTCGTGCGGCGCATCATCGAAGCGACCGGACTCGACACGGTCTTGCGGATTGCACCATGACGTCGAAGACCTTTCCTGCGACGACCGCCGCGGTGACCGCGGCCCGTCGCTTCGCCGTCGAAGCCGTTGGCAACCTGCCGCGCGCAACGGTCGACACGGTGGCGCTCGCAGTGTCGGAGCTGGCGACGAACTGCGTTCGGTACGCAGGCACCGAGTTCACGGTCGACGTCGACCAGACCGCGAAGCGGTTGCGTGTGGCGGTCACCGACTCCGGCAGAGGTACGCCCACCGTTCGATCGCCCGACCCATCGGAGCCGTCGGGTCGTGGCCTCATGCTCGTTCAGGCGCTCAGCGACGAGTGGGGCGTGACCAAGTCGCGCCGCGGGGTGGGCAAGACGGTCTGGTTCGAGCTGCAGCTCTCGGCGCGGCCGGGCAGTGCGTTGCAAGACGCCGGCTGAGCCGTTCGCGCCTCCGAGCGCATTCACGAAGAGATCGCGCGCGCCCGCAAAGAAGTTCCGTGGAGGTGTCCTCTCGAGCCGACCTCGTTCGTAGTCAGGAGTGAGAGGCCGGCACCGTCCCGAGCCCGAACGAGAGGGAGCACTCCGATGACAGCTATGACGGCGTGCGCCGCTCTGGCTCGGGCAATCGACATCCCACCTGTCACTTCCATGGGCGAGACTCTCGCCCGACCACCGAAAGGATCCACACGATGACCCAGTACCTCTTGTCGGTATGGCACAGCCCCAGCAATCCCATTCCCGACGACCCGGCGGTGATGCAGAAGGCGTTCGAACAGGTCGACGCGTTCAACGCCGAGCTCCAGGCGTCGGGCATGTGGGTGTTCGGCGGCGGCCTCCAACCGCCGGAATCGGCCACCGTGGTGCGGAGCAGCGAGCGCGACCCGATCATGACCGACGGCCCGTTCGCCGAGACCAAGGAACAGCTTGGTGGCTTCTGGATCATCACGGCACCCGACCTCGACGTCGCCCTCGAGTGGGCGGCCAAGGGCTCGGCTGCGTGCATGGGCCCGGTCGAGGTCCGTCCGTTCCAAGACGAGCCCGAGGCCTGACCGGTCCAGTGTCGAGCATCGACGCCACCGATCTCGAACGGATCTTCCGTGAAGAGTCCGGCCGTGTCGTTGCCACCCTGGTCCGTCTCTTCGGCGATATCGACATCGCCGAAGAGATGGTCCAGGAGGCGTTCCTCGTCGCGAGCGAGCGCTGGCCGCAGACGGGTCTCCCACCGAACCCGGGTGGATGGATCACGACCACGGCCCGCAACCGGGCCATCGACCGTCTGCGGCGCGAAGCGTCACGCAACGACCGTCACGCCCAGGCCGCGCTCCTCCACGCCGACGTCAGCGGGACCGGATCGACGGGCGCCGCGACGAGTGGATCGCAGGCCGAACCGGTGAGTGACGTGCACGACGACCGGCTCCGACTCATCTTCACGTGCTGCCACCCTGCGCTCGATCCACGGGCGCAGATCGCGCTGACGTTGCGGCTGCTCGGAGGACTCGAGACGCCGTACATCGCGCGGGCATTCCTCGTGCCCGAGGCCACGATGGCAAAGCGACTCGTGCGCGCGAAGCAGAAGATCCGCGATGCCAAGATCCCGTATCGCGTTCCGAGGGACGCCGAGCTGCCGAGCCGGCTGCGGCCGGTCCTCACCGTCATCTATCTCATCTTCAACGAGGGCTACACCGCGTCGGAGGGCGACGAGCTCTTCCGCGCCGATCTCTGCACCGAGGCCATTCGCCTCGCACGCCTGCTCGCCGAGCTGATGCCCGACGAGCCGGAGGTAGCCGGCCTGCTCGGGCTGCTGCTGCTCACCGAGTCGCGGCGCGCGGCGCGCACCCGGCCCGACGGCGCGATCGTGCTGCTCCCCGATCAAGACCGCACCCTGTGGGATCGGTCTCTCATCGCAGAGGGGCAGGCGATCGTGCGCGCGTGTCTGCGCCGCAATCAACCAGGTCCGTACCAGATCCAGGCGGCGATCAACGCGGTGCACAGCGACGCAGACACAGCCTCTGATACCGACTGGCAGCAAGTGCTCGCGTTGTACGACCAGCTCATGGCGGTCGACCCGAACGACATCGTGGCACTGAACCGTGCGGTGGCGCTCGCCGAGGTCGCGGGGCCGGAGGCTGCGCTGGCCGTCGTCGATTCGCTCGACCTCGAGGGCTACCACCTGTTCCACGCCACGAGAGCGGAGCTGCTCGTTCGTCTAGGTCGGTACGACGCCGCTCGCGAGGCATTCGAGCGGGCACGCGCGCTCACCGCCAACGCAGCCGAACGCGCCCTGCTCGAACAGAAGCTGAGTTCCCTGCCGTTGTCGCAACGTTGAGCGTCTCGCCCGCCGGAGGGCGAGGAGCCCTGGACGGCGCCGTGGCGCGGGCGTATCGTCCGCGCGCCGCACCTGGACGGTTCCATGCGACCGATGCGGCTCGAACAATGTTGGGGAGACGAGCGGAGGTTCGCATGAGGAGTCCGAAAGTGCTCATCGCGCTCGGTGCCGTAGCGATGCTGTCGGCACCGATGGTCGGTAAGGCCACAGCCGCGAGCACGACGACACCGACCATCAAGCACGCGCCGGTCAACTGCGCACAAGGACGGCTGTTGTGCACCGAGGTGAACGACTCCGACGCCGTCTTCGGTGAGGGGCACTACGTGGGTCACGACGAACCCTCGTTGCTCTTCTACTCGAACCAGCCAGGCTCGGGAAACCAGATGCAGTACTCGGGCGTGGTGCCGAAAGACCCGTCGCCCGCCGCCAAACCCGGAGTGCGGTCGTATCAGTTCCAGCTCAATCCCGCGTTCTGGTTCGGCATGGCGATGTGCGACACGCAATCGTTCCCTCTGCAGGTGAAGACCTGCACGCCGAACAGCGACACGAACATCAAGGCTCCGAAGGATCCGAACCACGCGGGAACCGCGTTCATGGAGCTGCAGTTCTATCCGCCGGGCTGGGTCCAGCAGTTCAACGCGTCGAGCTGCTCGGCCACGCAGTGGTGCGTCGCGCTCAACATCGACAGCCTTGCGGAGAACGCCGAGACGGGCCAGCTCATCAACGAGACGTGCCAGCGGCAAGGCCTCGTCGGCCAGGAGCCGGTGAACTTCGCCTACCTCACGCGCAGTGGAAAGCCGCAGGGCCCACCCGACCCCGTGCACTTCGACTTCGTCAAGTCGGGCGTACCCGACCCGCACAAGGTGTTCTTCCTCAACCAGGGTGACCGCTTCACCGTGAACATGCACGACACCGCGCACGGGTTGCGTACCGAGGTCGACGACGTCACCACGGGCCAAAAGGGCTTCATGACGGCGAGTGCCGCCAACGGCTTCGCGCAGGTGAAGTTCGCGCCGAGCCCGTCGACGGAGTGCACCGCACTCCCCTACGACTTCCACCCGATGTACTCGACCTCGAGCCCGGCGACGCGCGTGCCCTGGGCCGCGCACTCGTACAACATCGCGTTCGACGACGAGATCGGCCACTTCGACTACTGCAGCAAGGTGGCGGAGCCGTTCGCGTCGTGCACCGGCACCGAGGGCACGCACGGCGCGCCCGCCGACCCCGACGACAACCTGTGCTTCGCGCCCTGGGCGTCGACGCTCGTGCAGGTAGGGGGCTGTGAAGACACGAACTCGGGCTTCGACGGCGCGTCGTATCAGAACGATTGGCCCGACGGCACCACGGCGAACCGCCCGACGCCAATCATCTTCACGAGCCCACTCACCGGTCCGCGCTACGACACGAACTACCCGCAGGTCGGCTTCGAGACCGATACACCGCGCATCGAAGATCCGTCGGTGAGTCCGGCCAACAACTGCAACCGGGACACTGGAACGGGATGCCTGCGCACGCCCCTCGCCGACGGCGGCGCACCCGCGGTCTTCTATCCGTACTTCTCGAGCGGACAGGCGCTCGGCGGCTGCGCGTGGACGATCGGCCAGGACGTCGGCGGCTTCACCGCGAACAACTACGGCAAGACGGCGCAGTACGGCTCGCTGCTGAAGCTCACATACCTCGCTCCCGGCGGCGCGACCGTCGGTAGGTACAACGACTTCCGACAGGTGGTCGCGAACCCCTGCACCCGATGACTGTCGCGCGGTGCGTGGCGGGCGCCTGCCCGTCACGCACCGAGCGGATCAGCCGCCCGCGCGACGCCGGTGCAGGCGCGGGCGAAGCCGACGGGCGACCGCTGGTCGCTTCACGGCAACCGCGGCGATGAACGGCACGTGATCACTGCCCGCCGCGTCGAGATCGATGATCTCCACGGGGAACACGCCTCGGCTCACGAGCGCATGATCGAGCCGAGTCACGGGGCCGAGCGCTCCGGCGAGCCCGTCGGCACCGAGCTTGAACGTGCGATGCAGTCCCCTGCCCAGTAGATCGTGCGCGTCGGCGTAACCGAGATCAAGCAGTTGCGCAAAGGCGGGGCGGAAGGTCGTGCTGTTGAAGTCGCCGGCCACGACCGTCGGCGGCGCGACGCCTCTGAGGTAGCGCTCGAGCTCCGCGGTCTGGTCCGCCCAACGCGGCGCGCCACCGGGGTCGACGACCGCCCAAGGGTTGACGCCGATGAGCGTGAGGCCGACGCCATCGACATCGAGCTCGGCTTGAACGATCCGGAAGTCGCCGAGCCGGCACACCTGCGAGCTGCGGAACGGCTGACGACCGACGATTGCGACCGCGTAGTCGGAATGGTCGTCGGGGTCGTCGATGCGGTGCGGGTACGCGTCGCAACCACCGGCAGCGTCGAACGCATGCATCATTCGGTTGTTGCGCTCGACGATCACGATCACATCGGATTTGGCATCGATGAGATTCCGCGCCATGTCGTCGGGTGTCTCGTTGTCGACGAACACGTTGGCCACGCAGATGCGCACGACTGGTGAGTGGCCCACCCAGCCGGGCACGTGGGCGGCTCGGCGCTCGTGCACGACCAGCACCACATGGAGGACCACGAAGGGAACAGCCGAGATCACAAGATACGGGTTTCGTGCCAAGAGACCGACACCAAGTGCAAGCCACGCGCTCGCCAAGATCTGTGGCAGCGCGTCGTGGAGCACGGCCGCCACCGTCGACCGCGACACCCGCCCGACGCGTGTGACCACTGCAACGGTGGCGATCGCGACGACGAACCAGCCGAGAGTCTCGAGCGCGATCACCGGCGCGCCGGTGAGACATCGGCGATGCGTTCGGCTACATCGACCGGGTGGCCGAAGCGCAGCACACGGCCGCCGAAGGCAATCGAAGCGAGCGCGAAGCACGCCCAGCCGACCGCAAGCCCCGCAAGCACGTCGGTGAACCAGTGCACTCCGAGCAGGACACGGGTGCTCGCGACGGCGGCCGCAAGCCCGGCGGCGAGCGCGGCCAAGCACGCCTTGGCGCGGGGCGAGCAGCCTCGCCCGATCAGGAGTGCGGCCGCCGAGAAGGTGGCCGCTGCCGCGGCGGCATGACCCGACGGGAACGAGGAGCCCGAGAACCCAGTGAGGCGATCGATGTCGGGTCGGGCGCGGCCCACGATCCACTTCGTCAGCGCCACGATCACCGACTCGCTCACGACGACCGTGGCCATGAACGCGAAGACCGACCACGTGCGGGATCGCCAGTACGCGAACACGGCAACGACACACGCAACCGCAACGATGATCGGCGTTCCACCCAGCAGGCTCACGTCGCGCAAGAACCGCGTCGACCCGTTCGTTGCGTGCGATGCCCCCCAGCGCGCCGCACTCAGGTCATAGCGAGCCAGCCCCGCGTTGTGTTGGGCCATGATGAGCAGCAGACCCGTCGTAACGACCGTGGCCACGAGCAGGCTCAACGCCACGGTGAGCGCGAGACCCGTGGCGGCGTCGGGGTCGACACGGGTACGGAGAAAGGCTCGAAGCCGCGGCTCGCTCTGCACTTCGGCCGCAATCGCACGCTCCGACGCCCGCGGCGCCGCCGGATCGAACGCGGGAACGCGGCGCGCGACCGCGCCCGCGAGCGATGCCACGATCGCCGCTACCGCGAGCACCACCACGATGACCGTTCTTCGCTCCCTTGCTCGTCGTCCCTCAAGTGTTGCCCAGTCAGGAACGGGGAAAACCTCCTGCGACCCATCGACCTCGAGGAGAACCGTATGACGAACTCAGCTTCGGAGGCGGCTCTCACCCCGCAAGCGAGACCGCTCGGCGGCGCCCCAGACGCCGTGCGGAGCTCCGAGCCACATCCGGTTCTCAAGGCCGCGCCATGGGCGCTGAACGCGACACCCGTCGTGGTGATGTCATTGGTCGCCGTCGTCGTGTTGTGGTTCAAGCGGTGCCGTCACGACGCGGCCATGCTGGCCTTGGCCCTGACGCTCGAGATCACGGTCTTCCTGTCGGTGACCTTCGTCGTCGCCCGGCCCCGCCCTCACGTTCCGCGCCTGAACCTCACACCGTCGACATCGAGCTTCCCTTCGGGCCACACTGCGGCAGCGACCGTGTTGTTCGCCGGACTCGCCGTGATTGCGCTGCGGCACACCGCGAGCCACACGGTGCGCCGCGCGGCCGTCGCGCTGGCGGCACTTCTCATCGTGACCGTCGGAGCTGCCCGCGTGTACCGAGGCTTGCACCACCCGACCGACGTCGCGGCCGGCCTCGTCCTGGGTCTGGCGTCGCTGATCGTCGCTGGTTACGCAGTGCGGGCCTTCGTCGCCGCGTCGCCGCGCTCGGTGCCGGGCGCGCCA
>JADGOO010000188.1 GCA_017882905.1 Acidimicrobiia bacterium
CGAACGCCGCGCAGACGCTGGTCGAACGCTGGAACGGCGCAACCTGGTCGGTTGTCGCAAGCCCCAACCGCGGCGGCAGCCAGATCAACAACGACCTGCGCTCGGTCTCGTGTCTGAGCAGCGTCTGGTGCACCGCAGTCGGCGCGGCCTCCGTCCAACCGGGCACATTCATCACGCAACCCCTCGTCGAGCACTGGAACGGCGTCAAGTGGTCACTCGTCGTGAACCCGACCAGGGGCAACGACGGCGCGTTCGCCGCGGTGGCCTGTGCGAGCACGACGGTCTGCACGGCTGCCGGAAGCGACCAAGCCACCAGCGGCGGCCAGACGCTCGTAGAGCGCTGGAACGGCGCGACGTGGTCGGTCGTTGCCAGCCCCAACGTCGGGATGTCGAACTTGTTCGCGGGCGCTGCGTGCACGAGCTCGACCAGCTGCGTAGCGGCTGGTCTCAGCTACTCGACGAGCGACTTGGCGCTCATCGAAACCTGGAACGGCACGCGCTGGTCCGTCGCGAGCGCGTCGTTGCCCGGCAACGTCAGCGGGTTGGAAGCGGATGCCTGCGCGACCGCCACGCGCTGCTTCGCCGTCGGCTCCTACAACGTTCCCGGCGGACCGTTCGAGAGCGTGCTCGTGCTCGCGAGCTGACCGCCCGGGCCGACCGACAGGACCGCTAGAGCGCGTTGCTGTACATCAGCGCGAACGGGTCGATCGCGCCGGGGAACAGCCACACGTGCAGCATGTGGCCGGCGTTGCCCGTGGTGTGGTGGTGCCACACAGTGAGCGGGCCGCCCGGTTGCGGAAGGTTGCCGCCCGACTCCACGAACATCACCGCGAGGAGCGTCGCGTTCCCGCTGGAATCGATGCGGTAGACGAGGCCTTCGGGGTGATTCGGGTCGAGGATGCCGGGTGACGGCCCCCACTGCACGTAGTGCTGAGGAACCTGGCTCGCCGGGTCGCCCCCGCGCTTGAAACCGGCCGCGATCGCCACGGCGATGTTGGCGTACTTCGCGTTGGCGGCCCGTACCGCGTTGTAGAACGCGTGCGCGTTCGCGCAGTCGGCCGCGGTCGGCATGCGACCACCGGTGCTGTCGTCGACGACGATCCCGCCGGTCGGCGGGCGGCGAGTAATCCATCCACCGCAGAACACCTGCACGCCACCGGGCTGCATCACGACGGGCGGTGCGGGCGCGGTCGGCGGCGGCGAGCTCGCCGATGGGTTCGACGGTCCGTTCATGCGCGCCGCGTGCGTCGGCGGCGACGTGAGCGCCGACGGCCTGTGTCCCGTGGTCGTGGTGGTCTCGTGGGTGGTGGTGGTGGCGCGCACGGTCGATGTGCTGCTGAGCGCGGTGCTCGACGACGACGCTGCCGCCGTGGCCGATGTTGCGTTCGCAGTGGCGGGTTCGGCACCGGGGTCGGCTGCACCGATGGTCACGCCGAGCGCGACTGCACCGACGATGGAAGCGGCGAGCGTGATGTGGACGGTGCGCGAACGGAGGAGCTTGGAGGCGCGACGAGGAGAGGGCGTCTGCATCTTCATTCCGCCATGCTCGGCGATGCGGCGCCGCACCTTGGGGTTCTACGCGCCTACTTGGAAGAAAAGTGGAGGGAAATCCACCGAGCGTTACGGTGCGCCCGCCGCTTGACAACAGAGAGTGACACCGCGCCGGGCGAAGCAGGCGCAAGGGACGCGGTGGCGCAGCGAGCGCAGGAGCGAGGAACGAGCGAGATGCGGCGCCAGCCACTCGCCGCGCCGGGCGAAGCAGGCGCAAGAGACACAGCAGGCGCAAGAGACACAGTGGGCCCGGCCGGTCTCGAACCGACGACCTCTGCTTTGTAAGAGCAGCGCTCTACCAACTGAGCTACAGGCCCGCGCTCGACCCGCCAGTCTCGCGCAATCGCGCAAGGGACGACGTTTCCGCCTCGATAGCGTCGCCGCCATGCGTGCCGTGCCTCGGGTGGTGATCGTGGGCGCAGGTTTCGGCGGGTTGCAGTGCGCACGGGCGCTGCGCGACGAACCCGTCGAGGTGTTGTTGATCGACCGGCACAACTACCACCTGTTCACGCCGTTGCTCTACCAAGTGGCGAGCTGTCTGCTGAGCCCGTCGGAGATCGCGGCGCCGTTGCGAAAGGTGTTCCGCCGCGCGCGCAACGTGCACTTCCGGCTCGCCGATGTGGTGGGCGTCGACTTCGCGGCGCGCACGGTGCAGCTCTCCGACGGTGAGGCCGTGCACTACGACCACCTCGTGCTCGCCGCGGGCAGCACGACGAACTACTTCGGCAACGATGCGATCGCGTCGCGCGCGCTCGGGCTCAAGGATCTCGGCGAAGCGCTCCAGCTGCGCAACCACGTGCTCGCGACGCTCGAGCGCGCGACCGTCGCCGCGTCGATCGACGTCGAGCAGCTGCTCACCTTCTGCATCATCGGCGGCGGGCCGACGGGCGTGGAGTACGCGGGTGCGCTCGCCGAGCTCGCTCGCCTCGTGCTCCCCTACGAGTATCCCGAGCTGCGGCCGTCGGCCGTTCGCATTGTGTTGCTCGAAGGCGGCGACCGGCTCCTGCCCACGTTCCGCGCCCGCCTCGGCGAGTACGCGCGACGCGAGCTGGCGCACCTCGGGGTCGATGTGCGGCTCGGTGCGCTCGTCGACACCGTCGACGACGACGGCGTGACGCTCCGCGGTGGCGACCGGATCGAGACCGCGACCGTCGTGTGGACCGCCGGGGTGCGCCCGAGCGACATCACGGCCTCGGCCGAGCTCGAGCACGACCGCCGCGGCCGAGTCGAGGTCGACGAGTGCCTCCGGGTGGTGGGTCATCCCGGCGTGTACGCGATCGGCGACGGCGCGGCCGCCCGCGATCGTGACGGCACGACGCTGCCGATGGTGTCGCCGCCGGCGATGCAGGCCGGGCGCTACGTGGCGGCCCAGATCACCGGCCGGGTCCGCGGCCCGTTCCGCTACCGCGACAAGGGCACCCTGGCCACGATCGGCCGCCGCTCGGCGGTGGGCGAGGTCGGGCCCTTCAGCTTCACCGGCCTCACCGGTTGGCTGGTCTGGCTCGTGGTGCACATCTACTACCTGATCGGCTTCGAGAACCGCCTGGTCGTGATGTTCCGCTGGGCCTGGTACTACGTCCGCTACGACCGGCCCGTGCGCTCGCTGATCGCGGCCGACCCGCACCGCGGGTCGGCGGCGGCCGGCGATCGCCCCGTCTGACGGCGAACCCCCAGGTCAGACGGGGGCGCGCGGTGGAGTGTCCAGCGGGCCGGGACTCGCGTCGTCGGCGGCGGGGGGAACCGCCGACCCGTTGTCCCGGCCCGCACCCTTGGTCACGACCCGCTCGGGGAGCGGGCCACCGCGGCGCGATGCCGATGGTGCGCGTTCAGGCCGTCTTCTCGTCGCCGATCAGCCCCTCGAACGGATCGCTGGGCAGCTCGGGTTCGGGCGGACGGACCTTGGGCGGCCGGCCTCGCTTGCGCTTGTGGGCCAGCACCTTGCCGTGGAGGAACAGCTCGCCACCCCACACGCCCCACGGCTCCCGCCGATCGAGCGCGCCTTCGAGGCACTGCGTGCGCACTTCACAGCCGAGGCAGAAGGCCTTGGCGCGGTTGATGTCGTCGATGTTCTCCGAGAAGAACAGCTCGACGAGCGTGCCGGTGCCGGTGGCACAGCGCGCGAGCGCTCGCCACTGCGCCTCGGCGCTGAGGTCGACGGCGGAGAACGCGGTCAGGATGTCGGTGTCGGTGGGCTCGACGGCGAACATCGCCTTGCTCCTGTCTCGTTCGGCTTGCGGATTCGCTTGGGTCTGTGCCGGCTGATCGCTGGTCTGGGTTGGGCTTTGGTGGTGGATTCGGGCAAAACAAAAGGGCCGCCGGTTGCCCGGCGGCCCTGCGAGGTCTGAGCGAGCAGCTGGAGGGCTGCGTCGCCGACGTCGAGGTCAGCCGGGCGGGGCACCGGGCTTACGGCTCGTGAGATCGGTGTACGACCACGAACCCGCCAGCACGGCCGTGTTGAATGCCGGGATCGAGCACACGACCGCGAGGAGCGCGCGCGAGCGGGACCCGGCCATGTGCATCTCGTGCATCTGGTGGGTGGCCTGCATCGTGGGCTGTGTCCTTCGCGAGTGGGTGGGTGCGGGTTCGAGACTCATCGGCAGCTTGAAGACCTGCTGCAGCCCTGCCATCGAATCATCGCACACCCGGCGCCGTCAATTGATTATTTCGGAGGCCCGGCAGAGGGCCAGGAGTCGCTCGTGCACGGCGGGCGGCCCGGCCACGATGTTGCCCGACCAGAGCCACTCGTTCGGGTCGCCGGCCCAGTCGGTGACGATCCCGCCGGCCTCGCGCACCATGACGGCGCCCGCGGCCACGTCCCACGTGCCGAGCGAGAGCTCGAAGAAGCCGTCGAACACGCCCTCGGCGCTCCAGCACAAGTCGAGGCTGGCTCCGCCCACCCGGCGCAGGTCCTCGAACTCGTGGAGCGCGCCGTTGAAGGCTCGCATGTAGCGATCGAGCAGGTGCTTGCGCCGGAACGGGAAGCCGGTGGCGGGGATCGCGCTCGCCGGAGCGCGCGTGCTGACCGCGAGGCGGCGGCCGTCGCGGAACGCTCCCCCACCGCGCACGGCTCGGTAGGTGGTGCCGAGCAACGGCGCGTGCACCACTCCGACGACGGGTTCGCCGTCTTGCACGAGGCCGATCGACACGCCGACGGCCGGGAAGCCGTGCAGGAAGTTGGCGGTGCCGTCGAGCGGGTCGACGTACCAACCGCGCGTGCTCGACGCGTCGCCGCCGCTCTCCTCGCCGAAGAACGCGACATCGGGCGCGAGTCGTGCGAGCACGTCGCGCACGGTCTGCTCGCTGGCGATGTCGGCCGCGCTCACCCAGTCGCCGGGTGCCTTCTCGCGTACCTCGCGCGCCGCGCCGAAGTGCGCGCTGACGATCTCACCGCCGGCGATCGCCGCCTCGAGCGCGGCGTCGGCGAGCGTGTCGAGCTCGCTCATCGCTTCATCGGCGCGCCGCCGCAGGCCGGAGGGCCTCGAGCAGCTCAGGGGTGGCTGCGGCGAGCAAAGCGCGCCGCTGCGTGGGATCCGACACGTCGAGCGGGTGATTGCGCGCGTCGACGACCACGGCGCCGGCCTCGCGGCACATGAGCACGCCGCCGAGGTAGTCCCACGGCGCATGCCACGCGCCGCCGTCGATGTATCCGTCGAACCCACCGGCGGCGACGTCGCAGAGCGCCAGCGACGCGCACCCCAGCGCACGGAACTGCCGCCATGCGAGCAACCGTGACGGCATGCCCGACAGCGCGACGATCGCGTCTTCGATCGACTTCACACCGCTCGACTGCAACGGCGTGCCGTCGAGTGTGGCGCCTTCGCCGCGCACGGCGCGGTATTCCATGTGCGTGGCCTGGTTCACCACGCATGCGCAGAGCAGACCGTCGGCATCGAGCGCGGCGATCGACGTCGCGTAGTAGCTGACGCCGTGCGCGCAGTTCGTGGAGCCGTCGATCGGGTCGAGCACGATCGTGATCGCGGCCGTCTCGCTGCCGCTCCACCCCGATTCCTCGCTGACGATCACGACATCGAGGTCACGGAGCACCTTCAGCGCAGCCATGTCGGCCACGATGTCGAGGCCGTACTGGCCGGCGCGGCCCGTCTTGGCGTGCTTCTGATCGTGGCTGAGACGCGCGACTGCCTCGCGGGCCGCGACGGAGGCGGCGGAGAACGCGTCGAGCAGCTCGGTCGGCGTAGGTGCCGTCATGTGGCAGGGATTCTCGCACCCGGGCGCGGCGAACGACGATATGGGTCGGCGGCCCACACCGCGCCGGAGACCGTCAGCGGCCCGCGGCGATGCGCTCGGGATGCGTGTAGACGTTGGCCCGATCGGCGCGCACGAACGCGACGGCCGTGATCCCGAAGCGCCGGGCGGCGTCGATCGCAAGGCTCGACGGTGCACCGATCGCGGCGATGACCGTGGCACCGGCGAGCGCGGCCTTTTGCACGAGCTCGAAGCCGAGGCGGCCTGACACCACGATGACCTCGTCGGTGAGCGGGAGGGCGCGTTCGAGCACCGCGTGGCCCACCAGCTTGTCGAGCGCGTTGTGCCGCCCGACGTCTTCTCGCAGCGCGATGACCTCACCGGCCGGTGTCACGCGCGCGGCCGCATGGATGCCACCCGTTGCCGCGAAGACCGTTTGGCGGGGCGCGAGCAGGTCGGCGAGTGCATGGACGACCGACTCGGCCACCAACGGGCCGCGCCCGGCGAGCGACGGGCAGCGCTGCTCGATGTCGTCGAGCGTGGTCTTGCCGCACAGGCCACAGCTGCTGTTCGCCACGAACGAGCGCGGCGTGATCTGCTCCGCGATCTTGTTGCGGTGCCGCACCGTGACGACGTTGTACTCCTGCTCACCCTCGGGGCCGAGGCAGTACGCGACCGACGCCACGTCGTCGGCTCCGGCCACGAGGCCCTCGGCGTGCAGGAACCCCACGGCAAGCTCGAAGTCGTTGCCCGGGGTGCGCAACGTGACGGCAACGGGGCGCGGCGGTTCGCCGGGGCCATGGAGGCGGATCTCCATCGGTTCCTCGGTGGCGAGCTGGTCGGGACGTTGATGAGCGCCACCCGCGTCCAGCACTGTGACCTGAACGGGCTGCGTGGCGCGGCGCACGGGTGCATCGGATCGCCGGGCCATGTCGCTGATGCTACGAGTCGGATCGCGCGCGCAGACCGAGCCGGCGCGCATCGTCGGGCGTGTCGACGTCGTGGAGCGCATCGGGCGTGAGCGCGAGCAACGCGTGCGGCCGCGTCTCCACCCAGCGCAGCGCCCGTTCGCCGAGCGCGAGGCGCCGGCGCGCTTCGCGGATCACCGACGCGTCGTAACACGCACACACGTAGTGGGCGCGGCCGGCTGCCGTCGCGAGCACCGTCGTCGCTGATCGACTGGCCGTCTCGGCGATCGAGCGCAGCGCGCCGGGTTCGAGCTGCGGGTAGTCGCAGCCGAGCAGCACGACCGACACGTCGACCAGACCCTCGGCCTCGAGCGCGTCGACGCCCGCGACCAGCGCCGCGAGCGGGCCGGCACCGGCCGGTGACTCCCGCACGGCGCGCAGGTCGCTGCAGCCGTCGCCGACCTCGACGCACTGATCGCACACGGCCGCCAGCAACGATGCCGCACGCGCCGCGAGCGTGCGGCCGTCTGCGCCCACGAGCTGTGCTTTGTCGGTCCCCAGTCGCCGGCTCGCACCGCCGGTGAGGAGCACGCCGGCGAGCGGCCCGCGGGTCACGCTTCCGCGACTGCGGTGACGACCCAGCTGCCTTCTCGCCGTTCACAGTCGACGCGCAACGCGAGGTCGAGATCCTCGACTCGCACGACGACGACCGCGAGATCGCTCAACGCGGTGGACTGCTCCACCTGCACATGCGGGCTCGGGATGCTCGCGCTGGGCACGTAGCTGCCGCGTTGGGCGGCGATGAACTCGGCCCGCTTGAGACCGCCGCGCAGCTCCTTGCTCGACAGGTCGTAGGCGATCGACCAGTCGCCGCGCGCGCGGGCGAGCGCGTAGCTGATCGCGGTGTCGGAGGCACTCGGACCTTGCTCGTGGCCGACCGCGATCCAAAACACCACGATCAAACCGACGATGATGAGGAGCGCGACGATCAGCGGCACCGTTCAGGCCCCCGATGCCGCGGCAGTCTCGATGCCGTGCGCGAGGTCGAAGTCGAGCGAGCTGAGGCCACCGGCGTCGTGGGTGCTGAGGGCCACATGCACCGTGCGCCACCGCACGTCGAGATCCGGATGGTGGTCGGCGGCTTCGGCGAGGAACCCGATGCGCACCACGAACGCGATCGCGTCGGCGAAGCCGGCTCGATCGAAGTGCTTGCGGATCGTGTCGCCGTCGCGCTCCCAACCAGGCAGCGTGGTGAGCGCCGCTGCGACCTCGGCGTCGGTGAGGCGAGTGGGGCGCATGGGCACCATTCCACCGTACGCGGTGCGGCGGGCCAGACTTGCCGCGTGGAGTTCGAGATCCCGCACGCCGAAGCACCGGCCACCATCGAGCTCGAACGCGAGCAGCACCTCCGCCTGCAATGGGCCGACGGGCGCATCACCACCTTCGCGCTCGAGACACTGCGGCGCCGCTGTCCCTGCGCGCAGTGCCGGGGCCTCCGCGACCAGGGCAAGGTCGCGTACCCGGGCCCGCACTCGCCACAGCCACTCAGCGCGGTCGATGCCGAGCTGGTGGGCAACTGGGGGCTGTTGATCCGCTGGAACGACGGCCACGAGACCGGCATCTTCTCGTGGAGCGTGCTCTCGAGCTGGGCCGACGACCCCGACGGGATCTGAGCGTCAGCTCGCGACGTCGTGGCGCCGCCAGCGCAGCCGGTGCCGCACGAGCGCGGTGACCACGTGGCCGGCTTGCGGCCGGGCGAAGTAGAAGCCCTGGCCGACATCGCATCCGAGCAGCTCGAGGTGCTCCAGCTGCTCCGGGGTCTCGATGCCTTCGGCGGTGACCTCGAGGCCGAGTGCGTGGCCCATGTGCACGACGGCCGCGACGATGGCGCGGTCGTCGGGGTCGGTGGCGAGGCCCGACACGAACGAGCGGTCGATCTTCAGGCAGTCGACGGGGAGCGCCTTCAAGTATCCGAGTGACGAGTGGCCGGTGCCGAAGTCGTCGATCGCGAGGCGCACACCGAGTGACCGCAGCGCGTGCAGGATGGTGGTGGCGACCACGGGATCGCTCATCAACACCGTCTCGGTGATCTCGAGGATCAGCGACGAAGGTTCGATGCCCGACTGGGCGACCGCTTCCGCGACGGTGCCGACGAGATCCGGATGCGCGAGCTGGCGGGCGGAGAGGTTGACCGAGACCCCGAGGGGTGGTTCACCCTTGGGCGCCAGCGCGTTCCAGCGCGCCGCCTGGTCGCACACCTCGCGCAGCACCCACGCGCCGATCGGCACGATGAGGCCGGTCTCCTCGGCGAGCGGGATGAAGTCGGCGGGCAGGATCAAGCCCCGCTCGGGATGCTCCCAACGCAGCAGCGCTTCGAAGCCGATGACCTCGGCGCCG
>JADGOO010000189.1 GCA_017882905.1 Acidimicrobiia bacterium
CGATGCGGGCGCCGATCGACAGCACGTTGGCGTTGTTGTGCGCGCGGGCCATGCGCGCGGTGTAAAGGTCGTTGCACAGTGCCGCACGAGCTCCGTGCACCTTGTTGGCGGCGATCTGCTCTCCCTGCCCACTTCCGCCCAGCACGATGCCGAAGTCGGCGTCCTTGGCGACCACGGCACGGGCCACTGCCGCACAGAACGGCGGATAGTCGACTGGGTCGGTCGAATGAGTCCCGAGATCGACGACGTCGTGACCGCGCGCGCGCACGAACGCCGCGAGATGCACCTTCAGGTCGAAACCGGCATGGTCGCCGCCGATGGCGATGCGCACGCGGCGAGTGTAGGCGTCATGCAGCTTGCAGACGTTGGTACCCTCCGACGTTAGGAGGAGAGCCATGCTCGTGAGCGACACACCCAGGCGCCGTGCGTCTGGGGCGGAGCCGCACCAACAAGAAGGTTTGGCGCGCACCGGTCAGCTCATCGCGGTGTTGTTCTTCGGCGTCGCCGCCGCGTGCGGCTTCTTCTCCGCGGCCAAGGCTTCCCAACCCGGCCCCACCACCACGATCGACGTGATCGACTACTCGTTCGCGCCGGCGCAGATCAATGTTCCCGTCGGCGGGGTCGTGATCTTCCGCAACGACGGGCGGGTCCTGCACCGCGTCGTCGCCGACAACGGCGGCTTCGACTCGCACGGCCTGCAACCCGCGCACACGTGGAGCGTCATCGTCGGCAACCGGCCCGGAACGATCACCTATCACGACGCCATCTACCCGCAGATGAGCGGCCGGATCGTTGTCACGACGCCTGTCGCGGGTCCCGTCGACGCCGCCAGCGTGACCACGGCCGTCACCGTCGGCGCCACCGGCGCGCGCACCGGCGCGCTCGCCACCACCGGCAACAACGCCACGCGCATGCTCGCCTTCATCGCCGTCGCCTTCCTCACGTTCGGGATCGCCGCGCTCATGTTCGCCCGACCCAGCCCAGTGCGGCTCATGGTGCTCGGTCCGATCTACAGCGACGACCTCCTCCCGGTGAGCAACCGAGATCGTGCCAGGCGCTCATAGGCGCCTACTTCGTCCGGCGCGCGAGCTCACTTCGTTCGACGTCAGAGCAGGTTCTTGTAGACGGCGACCGTCTCTTCGGCGGCCCGCTTCCACGAGAGCGCGCTGACGGCTTCGGCGGCGGCGGCGCGGAGCTCTGCTCGTCGTGCTGCGTCGTGCGCCAGATCATGGAGCGTGGCCGCGATTGCGTCGGCGTCGCCGATGGGCACGAACGCGATGCCGCCCAGCGCGATGTCGCCGAGCGCGCCCACCCGCGTCGCCACTACCGCTGCGCCGCACGCCATGGCTTCGACCGGGGGCAGCGCGAATCCCTCGTAGCGCGAGATGTACGCCACGATCGTCGCCGCGCCGTACAGAGCAGGGAGCTCGGCCGACGGCACGTAGCCGATCCCGCGCGCGCCGACCGGCACGTCGACAGTGCGGATCGCGCCACCGGCCAGCACGAGGGGCAGCCCCGCAGTGCGACACGCGGCGGCGAGCACGGGAACGTCTTTACGAGGCTCGAGGTTGCCGAGGTGCAAGACGAACTGCTCGGGCAGCGAGTATCGAGCACGCACTGCATCAATCGCCGTTTCGCCCGCGATCGTGCACCCGCGCGCCGGCGCCTCGTGCACGACGATCGCGTCACGTTCGAAGCGTGCTTTGACACGTTCCGCCGTGAAGCTCGAGACGGCGATGACCGAATCGGCACGTGCGACGGCATGGCGCACGAGCGAGCGCTTCACACGTCCGTTGAGTCGCGGAAATGCCCAAGGCGCGTCGAACAGCGCGAGGTCGTGGACGGTGGCAACGGTCGCGCCGGGGCTGCGGTGTGGGAGATCGGTGTCGAGCGCATGCACGAGATCGCTCGACTCCGGCACGGCGCGCAACGACACGAGCCGGCGCACGAGCCCGTGGTCGACGCGCAGCGTGCGGCGCAGCGGCTCCACTGTGTCGGGCAGCTCGCGGGCACCGTCGTTCGCAACCACCGCGGCGAAGTGTGCGTCGGGCCAGGCCCCCGGAAGCTCCGCGAGCAACTCACGCGCGTACGTCTGCACGCCGCTTCCCGCGGCGCGTAGCGCCAGGGCGTTCAGGACGATTCGTGGGTGGCGGTGACGATCACCGACAGCAGCAGCCATAAGAAGAGGTCGTTCGGGAAGATCTCCATCCAGGTCGCAACGAACGAAGCGACCATCGCACCGATCACGTTCGCCGTCACCCCGAGGGCAAGCGCACGATCATTGCGCCCGACAAGGCGCTCGGCTCTTCGCGTCGTGAAGAGCATCATCACGAACATCAAGACGAAGAACCACAAGCCCAGGACGCCGAGCTCGTAGAGCACCTTGAAGTACTGGTTGTCGGGTTGGTACACGACGGCCGTGGTCTTGCGCTCGACTTGCACTGCCTTCTCAGCCGAGGCACCGGTCGTGCCGATGCCGTTCCCCAATGGCGCCGAGACGACCTTCCCGAGGTTCTGCGACCAGCCCACCTGGCGCTCGTTGAAGCTCTGCCCCTGCAGGGACGCAGAGGAAAACGTGCCGGGAAGGAACGCCAACACGAGCAACGCGATCGGCACCGGGAGCAGGAGCACTCGGTAGCGGCGCACAGCCAAGTAGAGCAACCCCACGCCGAGTGCCATCCACGCGCCCCGAACGAACGTGAAGAAGAGTGCAACCAAGATGAGCGGGGTCACGGCGAGGAATGCAACGTTGCGCGGCCGCTTCACATCGTCGAGGCAGATCGGCACCGCGATGAGCAACACGATGGCGAGGAAGAACGCGAAGTTGAAGGGGTTCGGAAAGCTCGAGAACGAGCGCAGGAAGCTGCTGGTGAAGCGAATGTTGCTGTCGTACGAGTAGCCGAGCGAGACGAGCCGGCCGGCGCCGAGCTTCTGTTGCGCGAGCCCGTACACCGACGTGATGAATGCGTCGAGCATGAGGATGGTCACGAGCCGGTCACGATCACGGGCGTCGAACGGCGTGATCCATGCGGCGAGCCCGATGAGCACCCAGAAGAAGCCGACCTTGACGCCTTCGAAGCCTTGGATACCGCCGACCACGATCGCGGAGATCACGCCGACGGCCAGATAGCAGAGCAGCGGTCCGACATAGACGGGAAGGCGGCGCCGGATCTTCGGCTTGCCGACGCGCGACAAGATCGCCCAACCGAGCGTGTAGATCGCCAGCGCTTCCTTCCAGCCTTCGGCGAACGGCGGCTTCGCCGGGGCGATGATGAGCAGGCCGTTGAAGGGCACCAGCGCCGCAATCGTCAACACGCCCACTTGCGGCCGGGCCGCGATCGCGAGGAGCACCGGCACGGCGATCAGGACGGCGAACAGGATCGGGACGCCGTGCACCAGCGACAGCAGGTCGTCGCGTGCCCCAGGGCTGGCGTGCACGGCGAAGCCGATTGCGACGAGGCCGAGCGCGACGCCCGCAACGGGGAGAGACGAACGCGGGTCGCGCCAGTCGGGCACGTCCTCCACAGCCACGTGTCGAGGGTACCGGCGAGACCTGGTTCGCGCACCTCCGCGTCGGTCACATCGCGGACCGGAGCCGTGCCCGCGACCACGTGTCCCCATACACTCCCCGCCCGATGGATCTCGCCGATCACTTCCGCACCATCGCGGCCAACTGGTGGCGGATCCTTTTGATCGCGGCGCTCATCGGCGTTGGCGTCTTCGTGTTCAGCTACAACCAACCGAACACGTACCAGGCCTTCACCCTCATCAACGTCACGCCCAATGAGCTGGTCGCCCAGGGCAACGTCAACACCGAGACGCTTTCGTTCAAGGTGGCCGCGTTCGAGCAGATCCTGAAGACGCAGCCGGTCGCCGACGCCGCCGCGCTGATCGCTCCGCGCAAATACCACCTGACCGGGGCTCAGACCCGCGGCCGCCTGTCGGTGATCCCCAACGGCGCGGCGGGCTTGATCGGCATCGAGGCCACGGCTACGAGCCGTCAGGAAGCGGTCGACCTCTCCAACGCGTTCGGTCAGGCGCTCGTGCAACAGAGCCGCGCCGATCCCACACAGCTCGTCAAGAATCGAGCAATTCTCTTTGCGGCCGAGAAGCAGTCGCTCGAGCAGCAGCTCGCGACCGCCAACACTGCCCAGGCGCGACTGCTCATCAACAACAAGATTGCCGAGATCAACCTCGCGATCGCGACCAACATCGTCGATCCGTCGCAAACAGTGACAATCGCGGGCGGCACGTCGCTCACGAACAACGGGAACCCGATCTCGCCGAAGCCGGCGCGAGACGGCGTGCTCGCGTTCCTCGTCGCGTTCGTGCTCGCCGGAGAAGGATTCGTCATCGCTCGCGCCTTCGGCGATCGATTCGCCCGAGCGAGCGACGTCGACGCGATCACGCAGCTCACTGGTCTTCCGGTGCTCGCGATGGTGCCGCGCGGTCGCGGCCCCAACGTCGTCGAAGCATTTCGCACGCTGCGCACGAACCTGATGTTCCTCGAAGGTTCAGGACGTCCGCGCACGATCGCCGTGGTGAGCCCGAACCCGGGCGCCGGCAAGTCGTTCTCCTGCGTGCACCTCGCCGAATCGGCCGCCGCGATCGACGCCCAGGTGGTCATCATCGATGCCGACCTGCGTCGTCCGGTGTTGCACGAACGGCTCCACACGAGCCGCGAACCCGGCTTGTCGGATGTGCTGCGCGGGGCTCCCCTCACGTCGGCGCTGCACAAGGTCGACGGCGCGCCGGGCATCAAGCTCCTCCCGAGCGGCGCGCCGGTGTCCGACACGGTGGCCGCGCTCGGCGGCCGGAGCTTCCGCAACCTGCTCGAACGGCTCGACACTGCCGAGCTGGTGATCGTCGACACGCCACCGGGCACCGGCTACGCCGACGCACTCGCCGTGTCGGCGCAGTGCGATGCCACGCTGTTGATCCTCGACGCCGACACCACCCGTCGGCGGTCGACGAAGCAGTTCGTCGACGCGCTGGAGCGCACCGGCGCGTCGCTGATCGGTGTTGTGCTCAATGGCGCAACGGTCAACCGTCGCGACACCTACTACGAACGCGGCTGACATTCCGTGACCACGTCGATGCGCACGGTTGACGCGGTCGCAACGGCGGGCCTGCGCGTCGCGATCGTGCACGAGAAGTTCACGATCTCGGCCGGCTCCGAACGCGTCGTCGAGCAGATGCACCGCCTGTGGCCCAATGCACCGATCTTCACCACGGTGTGCGACACCGACGTGCTCGGGCCCGCGCTCGCCGACGCCGACATCCGGCCGTCGCGCATGCTCTCGCGCTTCTACCGAGGCGGCGACAACTACGCGCACCTGCTGCCACTGCTTCCACTCACTCATCGCCTGCACCCGTTGCGTGGATACGACGTCGTGGTCACCAGCCACCATGCGTTCGCGAATCGTGTGCGCACCACGGGCGCTCCCGTCGTGTCGTACACCCACACACCGGCGCGGTGGATCTGGGATGCCACGACCCGCGCCGACGAGGTGGGCGGACGCATCGGGCGCGTGGCGTTGGGTGCCTTCGCCGCCACCCAGCGCCGAGCCGATCGAGCGGCGGCGAGCCGGCTCGCGGGCGTCGTCGCGAACAGCACCGACGTGGCCCGGCGCGTGCAGGCGTGGTGGCAACGCGACGCAGCCGTCGTCGCACCACCGGTCGACGTGGAGCAGTTCACGCCCGATCCGTCGGTACCGCGCGACAGCTTCTTCCTGCTCGCCGGTCGACTCGTTCCGTACAAGCGACCCGAGGTCGCGGTGGCGGCAGCGCACGCGGCGGGAGTGCGTCTCGTGGTCGCGGGCGATGGCCGGGCCCGCCGGCTCTGCGAGGCCGTCGCCGGACCGCGAACCGAGTTCGTGGGCACTCCCGACGGCCCCACGCTGCTCAAGCTGTACCGGGAGTGCCGCGCGCTGGTCTTTCCCGGTCGCGAAGACTTCGGGATCATGCCCGTGGAAGCGCAGGCGTGCGGGACTCCGGTGATCGCGTACGGCGACGGCGGCGCGCTCGACACGGTCGTCAACGGCGTCACCGGTGTGCTCTACCGCCCCGGTGCCGATCCGATGGCGGCCCTCGCGACCGAGCTGGAGCGCTTCGACGACGCGGCGTTCGATGCCGATGTGATCGTTGCGCACGCTCGGCGCTTCGCCCCATCACGCTTCCGCCAGGAGCTCGACGCTGCGGTCGCCGCCGCGATGCACCGATGACTGCCTCGTCGCGCGCATGACGCGAGCGGGGAGCTGATGTCCCGAGCCCGGCGCTCCCCGGAGCGCTGCATCGTGATCGCGGTACCCGACTTCGAGCCGACCGTCGGCGGCACCAGCCGACACGCCCGCAACCTCGCCGTCGCGCTCCAGGACCGCGGCCATCGCGTGGTCGTCCTCACCCAGCGGCTCGACCGCAGTTGGCCTGCGGCCGAGTGGATTGCCGGAGTCGAGGTGCACCGGCTCGGTCCCGCGTCGCGTCGCCGTGGCGCGATGAAGCTGTTCGTCGCCGCGGCCACGTGCTGGTTCATCGGCCGCCGGCGGTCGACCACCGCCGTGTTCACGCTGATGTATCCCGACCTCGGCGTGGCCGCCGCCCTGGCTGGACTCGGTGGCCGGACCGCGGTCTGCTGGGCCGGTCTCGGCGACGCCACCGACACGCTCGCGGCGCACGGCGTGCGCGCACCGCTGGCGTGGCTGCGCCGTATGGTGCTCGCCCGCAGCCGGCACGTAGCGCTCACACACGCGCTGAGCGCCGAGCTCATCACCTGCGGCGTCGACCCCAGATCGATCGACATCATCCCCACACCGGTCGACTCCGCCGTGTACCGGCCGCCGTCCGCCGTGGAGCGTCAGGCTGCCCGCGCGGCCCTCGATCTCGGCCCCACCACCTTCGCGGTCGTCTACACCGGTCATCTGCGCCGGTTGAAGCGCGTCGAACGACTGGTCGAGGCCGCGGCCGCGCTGGTCGACGACGGCATCGACGCGCGGCTCTACCTGCTCGGCGACAGCCGAGGTGACCTCGACGACGCCACACCCACCGTGGAGGCGGCGATCGAGGCGACGGGGCTCACCGGTCGCACCGCTCGGCCCGGGGCCGTGGCCGACGTGCGCAGCTACCTCTGGGCGGCCGACGCGTTCGTGCTGCCGTCGGAACGTGAGGGTCTGTCGAACAGCCTGCTCGAAGCCCTGGCCTGCGGGGTGCCGTGCATCGCGCCGCCGAGCGCGGGCGGCGACCAGGTCCTCGACGACAGCTGTGGCGTGGTGCCATCCGATGGTGGGGCGGCGGCGATCCACGCTGCGTTGCTCGCGCTCGCGAGCGATCCGGCGCGCCGACAGGAGCTCGCGACGGGCGCGGTCGTGCGCTCGGCGCGATACTCACTCGCCCAGGTGGCGCTCGAGATCGAGCGGCTCATCGGGCGACTCGACCGGGTTGGGGAGATTCGGTCGGGTCAGGGCGAGAACAACGACAGGAACGGCCACGTTGGGTGAAGAGCTGCACGCGCGATCGTGGCCGCGAGACCTGGTCCGATCTGGAGCAACTTTGACACAAGTCGGGCTTCCGCGTGCCCCAGGCCCTTGCACCAGCCAGGTCGTGGCAGCGAGAATCGTGTCACCCTACGTGACGCCTCGGGCTGGACATGGTGGCTGACTTCCCAACGACTTTGCGGCGCAGCCGGACCCCCGTGCCGCGGCGCGCCGGAACGCTCCGGGTCGTCGATGGGAAGACCGCCCAAGGGCGGGTCGGACGGGCGTGGCGCTCGTGGTTGGCGATCGGGATCGTCGTCGCGCTCGACGTGATCGCCCTCGGCGTCGCCGCCGCCATGACCGATTCGCCGGCCAGCTGGGCCTACGGCGCGATGGCCGTGCTCGCACTCGTCAGCGCGGGCGCCTACCACCTTCGGTTCAACCTCTCGGCGCTCGACGAGGCGCCGCGCATCGCCGCCGCGCTCGCCCTCGCCGCCTTGGCGATCGCGCCGTTCACGCACAGTGGCGAAGTGCTCCGCCAAGCCGCGCTCGCGGTGCCGTCGGTGCTCGTGGCGCGCGCCGTCGCTTACGCGGCCGTCCGCCAGTGGCGTCGCCGCGGCCTGAAGGAGCGCACCGTCATCGCCGGCAGCGGCCACGTCGGCATCGAGCTGGCGCACCTCATCCAGCATCACCCGGAGTTCGGCATCGGCTGCATCGGCTTCGCCGGCGCGCCGTTCCCGAACCTGCCCGCGCCGCTCCTCGGCGATCTCGCGCACCTCGACGACATCGTGCGCAACGAGCACGTGCGCCACGTCCTGGTGGCGTTCAGCCCCACGCGCGAGGTCGACTTCGTGCCCGTGCTGCGCACGGCCATGCGCCGCGATGTGCAGGTGCACGTGGTGCCGCGCTTCTTCGAGGTCGGCGTAGCACCCCGGGGGAGCGATTCCGACGACCTGTGGGGCATTCCGCTCTACCGTGTGCGTCAGGCGGCCTTGCAACGTTGGGCCTGGCGCCTCAAGCGCGTCGTCGACTTCGCGGTCGCCACGGTGCTGCTCGTCCTGGCGCTCCCGGTGCTCGCGTTCGCCGCGATCCTGGTGCGCTGCACCGGGCCCGGACCCATCCTGTTCCGCCAGCGGCGCATCGGCCAGCACGGCGACGAGTTCGAGGTACTGAAGTTCCGGACCCTCGCGCCCGACCACGTCGACGAGACCTTCAACGCCGACGAGACCAGCTATCGCGGAATCGGGTGGCTGCTGCGCCGCTCGAGCATCGACGAGCTTCCCCAGCTCTGGAACGTGCTGCGGGGCGACATGAGCCTCGTCGGGCCGCGTCCCGAGCGGGGCTACCTCGTCGAGGAGTTCAACCACAAGGTCCACGGCTACAGCGACCGGCACCGGATGCCCGTCGGGCTCACCGGTTGGGCGCAGGTGCACGGGCTGCGCGGCGACACCTCGCTGCGGGAGCGCGTGCGTTTCGACAACCAGTACATCGAGCACTGGTCGCTCTGGCGCGATGCCGTCATCCTGTTGCGCACGCTCGCGGCCGTGTTCCGGGCGCCGAACCGCGGTTCGGTCTCCGATGTCAACGATCCTGATCGTCTCGACTTCGGCATCGCCGCCACGGTGCGCGACCCCGATGCCGGCGTGAAGGCCGACGACGCCGCGCACGGCGGCGCGAACTAGCCGTCCCGGTCTCTCCTGTTCCCGCCGCCGCTTCGCTCGCAACGGCGACACAACGCAAACGGCGGTGCCCGGAGGCACCGCCGTGCGGTTCGATCTAGCTGTTGTCGAGCGGCTGGGCTCGAGAGCCCGTCGGCTCAGTATGCCGCAGCGCGCCGGCGGTTCATCCGGACGAGCACGGTGCCACCAGCGGCAAGACCCGCGCCGAGCAGGCTGATGCCCACCACGTCGCCACCGGTGAAGGGCAAGGTGCCGCTGCCGCCACTGTTGCCGCTCGCCGAGGACCCGGGGTCGCCGCTGCCGCCACTGTTGCCGCCCGGCTGGCCGTACACCGCACCGGCCGCAGTGGCCGGAACGATGGCCGCTGCGGCGATGCCGCCGACAGCCAGCACTCGAAGGAGCTTGGTCTTCATTCCCTGGGCCTCCAGTTGGGCAAAAAATGTATCTGCCACGGAGTGTAGTGACCGCGCTCGCTGTGCGTCCAGGACCGTTCGGCCCATCCTGGCCGACGTCACACTAGGCACCACAGGTGCACTCGATCACCACGTGACGGTGTGGTGCTGGCCGTCGCCGAAGGTTTCGGTGCCGAAGTGCCAGGTGACTGCCGCGCGCCCGCCGAACCGCGGGTTGAGCGCACGAGCCGACGGTTGGATCTCCACGCTGCGGTCTCCCTTCGGGAGCCGGAAGTGGACCGTCACATCGTGGTGTTGGCCCGGATCCCACGACGTGAGCGCGGCCACGACGCGATTTCCGCTGCCGTCGGCGCCGGCCGCGACGAGCCGGGTGACCCGCTTGCCGTCGATGTCGACCGTGCTCTGGAAGGCCCCGCCCGGCAGCTCCAGCACCACCCAACCGATGTACCGGCCCGGCGCGCCCCCGAAGGTGCCCGGGTAGGGACCGATCACGTAGTTGGGGAGGTGGTCGGCCAGGTTGGTGTCGTTTTGGATCGAGAGGCTGATCGTGCAGTCACTCGAACCGTCGGGCGCCAGCGCCGCGTCGAACGTGGCGTCGGTAGGGAGGAACTGGTCGAGCTTGTTCCCGGCCCGGTTCTGGATCCCGAGCATCAACCCGTCGGCAGGTAGGCCGCCGTCGAGGTGCGCGCCCTGCCAGCCCCGCTCTTCCACCGCGCGGTCCGACCAGGCGAGGATGTGGCGCCCGAGCGTGGCGCCGCGCATCGCATCGACGAGCTTCACCGTGTCCCAGTGGCCGGTCTCGAGCTTGGTGATCGCGGCACGGGCGATGGCGCTGAGCTGCTCGCGGCGCGCCTCCTGGGTGAAGTGCGTCGGGTCGAGGGTGAGACCGCGGTACTGCTCGACGAACACCTGCTGGAGCACGTTGTGCTCGTCGTACTGCACGCCGTTGACGGTTACCGGCCCCACGGCGACCAGCATCGCCTTCAAGGCGACGGGGTCGAGCACGAGCACACCGTCGAGCGAGTGGCCCGTGGTCGACTTCCACATCTTCAAGGCGAGCGGCGCCACCACATCGAAGCGCCCGGTGACCGCGACCTCGCGGAAGTCGCCGGTCGGCTGCATGAAGCCCCAGCGGGCCGCGAGGTCTCGATCGACCGACGCCGGATCCACCGAGCCCGGCTTCGGGAGCAGTGAGATCGCCGGCTTCAGCTCGCCGATCGTGAAGTGCCCGCTGACCGTGGTCATCTCACCGAGCGACAGGAACGCGCCCGATCCGACTCGCATCTCGGAGTTGTTGGCCGCGATCACGAGATAGTTGGAGTGGGTGAGGAACGAGGCGAAGCCCTGCGATGCGGCGCCGAGGCCACCGATGTTGTCCTTCAGCTTCAGGAGCTGATCGGCGAAGCGGTCGTGCGCGTCCTGCAAAGGGCCGACGAGGGCGTGGCCGGGGCCGATGCTCACTCGATCGAGTGCGGCGCCGGCAACCTGCGCGATGTCGCCGAGACGGCGGACCAGCGCGATGCGCTGCGCACCCTGTGGCTGATGCGTGCTCTTGACGATGCTCTGGGCGTCGTCGAGCGCCTTGATGCCCACATCGAGCACCTTGGTGGCACCACCGGCGAGTCCTTGCACCGCGTCGATCTGGCGCCCGACGTACGGCATCCACTTGATCGGCATGAACAGCGGCGTGTCGATGTAGCTGTGCGCCTTGGCGAAGTGCGCGCGGGCGATCTCGAGCTGATCGCGACCGTTGCCCTGCAGGAAGTCCTGCGGGCTGAGCTGCGCCTTCGCGGCGTCGAGTGCGTCGAGGCCGGCGTTGGCCTCGTTGCGCGCGAGCAGGACCCCGCGCACCGCGAACGTGATCCACGCGATGGCGAGCAGCGCGATCCCGAACCACACCATGCGCCGCCCACGGCGGGACTTCGGGAACAGCACCACGTTCGTGGATCGTACGGGTGGCGCGTCTGCCCGCTGTGTCACGGGCGGCTCGTAGTCTGGCCGCGGTGCAAGGCTCATCACCAGAAGCATCGACACGTTCGGGCCGCCGCAAGAGGTGCCGGTCGCGATGAGCCCCGACGAGCTCCCCGCCGTCTGGCTCGGCCTGCTGGAGCGCCCACCGCCCTGCCCGGAGCTGGTGCGGCGCACCCTCGACGGCGCCCGGGGTGCCGACCGGGCACCACAGGTCCGCTACGCCGTGGGCAACCGCCTGCGAGAGGCCGCCCGCACCGCCCACGCCGAGATGCGGGCGCCCACCGCCGCCGACTTCCCCGACCCGACCGACTTGGAGCCGGAGCAACGGCTGGTGCACCGCGCCGGCGCACTCGGCTACCTCACGCTCTTCCCGGAGCCGGCCGTGGCGTGCGACGTCCCCACTGATCCGCTCGTGTTCGACGACCTCGGCGTGCGGATGTTCGCCCCGCGCGACCTCGTCGTGCGCACTGCCGGCGGCACCGTCGAGGTGCGGCGCCTCCAGGTGTCGGGCCGCGGGCCTCAGCTCGGCACGGGCGCGCTGCACGTCCTCGCGCTCGTCGCGGCGCGCTGGTCACCTCCGCTCCCGTCGCTGCGGGTGGTGGTCGCCGACCTGCTCGCGCTCGAGATCACCGAAGCGTTGGTGGAGGCCGAGTCGGCCGTGCTGGCGGCGACCGAATGGGTGAGCGACCGGCATCGGGCGCTCGTCGACGCGTCGCTCGGCGCCCCGAAGAGCGGCGAGCAGTGCCTGCGCTGCGACTACGTCTGGGACTGCACCCTCCACGCCCGCAGCCGGCGCAGCGCGCGCTGATCACACGAGATCGTTGGTGCACCCGTGAAGCAAGAGCGCCGCCTCCCCGGAGTGCTCCGGATCACTCCCACCGCGCTCGATGCGTATGGCTGGTGTCCGCGGCGTTACCTGCTGGCGCACGTGCTCGGCGTGCCCGAGAGCGACGCGGGCGCGTGGAGCGACCAAGGACGCATGGTGCACGACCTCCTGCGCTACGTGCACGACAACGGCACCTGTCACGACGACGCGTTCGTCGACGACGCGATCGTGGCGCACGGCGGCGACGAGGCGGTGCGCACGATGGTCGCCCGCCACAGCCAACGCTGCCCGCGCGTGCACGACGAGGCGCACCACGAGACGAGCCGGGCGCGATATCACCACCAGCCGGCGCCGATGTTCCTCGCGTCGGCACGGATCGATGCGATCTGGATCCACGACGGCCTGCTCGACGTGCGCGACTACAAGACGGGTGGCCGTTCGATCGGCGACCTGCGTGACGACGTGCGCGCGCAGGTGCAGGCCTGGGTGCTCGCGCCGGCGGCGTTGGCGCGTGGCTTGCGCTTGCGTCTGCGCTACGAGTTCCTCTCACCCGAGATCGACGACGACCCCGATCCATGGGAGCCCGATGCCGACGATCTCGCAGGGGTCACCGAGCGGCTGCGATCGATCGCCGAGACGATCCGCCGCTCCGAGTTCACCGGCGTGGGCGAGATCGAAGCATGCCGCCCCTGCCCGTTCCGCTCGATCTGTCCCGACAGCGCCGCGCCCGGCGAACCCTCCTGGCCCGCCCTCACCATCAATCCGACC
>JADGOO010000190.1 GCA_017882905.1 Acidimicrobiia bacterium
GTTTCCGGGTTACTACATCGCGGTCGTGCGCGCCGCGGAGCTCACCGGCCAACTCGACGAGGCATTCCAACAGCTCGCCGAGGACATGCAGCGCGACATCGCCGCCAAGCGGCAGGTGAAGAGCGCGCTCACATACCCGGCGATCGTCATGAGCCTTGCGATCGTCGCGGTGATCGTGATGGCGTCGTGGGTGCTGCCGAAGTTCAAGGGCTTCTATACGTCGCTCGGCGCGCACCTCCCGCTCCCGACCCGCATGCTGCTCGGCATCACCGACTTCTTCACGCAGTGGTGGTGGCTGGTGCTGGGCGTGCTCAGTGTCGCCTTCGCGGCTGGTTGCGCCGTGTTCGGCGGCAAGCGTGGCAAGCGCCGGCGCGACACGCTCCTGCTCAAGTTCCCTGCTGTCGGAGAGGTGCTGAAGCTCATCGCACTCGAGCGCTTCTGCCGGGTGCTCGCCGCGCTCGTGCACTCGGGCGTGTCGTTGCCCGACGCCGTGCGCGTATCCGCCGACAGCACGAACCAACGGGTGTTCCAGGACAAGCTGACGGAAGTCCGTGAGGCGATGGTGCGCGGCGAAGGACTCGCTCGGCCGATCGCGGCGTCGGGGATCTTCCCGGCCGCGGCGCGCCAGATGATCCGAGTCGGTGAGAGCACCGGCTCGCTCGACGAGCAGCTGAAGAACGCCGCCGCGTTCTACGCACGCGAGCTCGAGTACCGGCTCAAGAAACTCACCGACAGCTTCGAGCCCGCGGTCGTCGTCGCCGTGGGGCTAGCCGTCGGCTTCGTGGCGCTGGCCCAGATCTCGGCCATGTACAGCGTGTACAGCCAGGTCGGCCAGCACTGACACCCAAGACCTGAACCATCAGGAGCTCCCCTCAAGGGGCGGAGGCAACAACAGGATCCCCACGGAGGTGGTCCGCTCGCGGCCTACGAGGTGCTCATCGCGACGTCGGCCGTCAGCCACCTCATCCGCGAGGGCAAGACGCGCCAGATCCGCAACGCGATGCAGATGGGTATGGCGGCGGGCAACCAGACACTCGAGATGTCGCTCAATCAGCTCGTGACACACGGATTGATCACGACCGAGTCCGCGCTTGCGACCGCGCTCGTGCCCCACGACATCAATGTCCCGACCGCGCTCAACGGAGCGCACGAGATGGCTGTCGTCTCGAGCTGATCCAGGCCGGCTGCGAGGCGACGTTGGCGCACCGCGCGATCTTGCAGAGCCTGCCCGACCAGATCCGCGACACGATCGACGGGGACTACGTGAGAATCCGACCGCTGCACGCGCCGGTCGACTCGCCGTCGCGCAACAGCGGCACACCATTCACAACCACGACGCGATAGCCGCTGGCGTCGGCGACGTAACGGCCCGAAGCGGCCGGGAAGTCGACCACGTGACGCGGGCTCGGCGCGCTCCCGAGCGCGTCGCGGTCGATCACGAGAAGATCGGCAGCGAGTCCGGCGCGCAGCACGCCGCGATCGGTGAGGCCTTGCGCGCAGGCCGGCTCACCCGAGATGCGCGCGACGGCAGCTTCGATGGAGAGCACGTCGCTCCATTCGGTGAGCAGTCGCGTCGTGTAGTCGGCGCCGCAGAAGCTCAGCAGATGCGCGCCGCCGTCGCTGCTCCCGGGCATCACGAGCGGGTCGGCCACGAGTGTCGCGACCGCGGCCCGATGATGTGGGTTCTCGGGCGCCGACAGCGCGAACTGCGCATCGAGGTCGTCGAGCAGCGACACGTCGAGGAAGGCGTCGAGCTCGTCGCGGCCCTCGCCGAGCAGCGCGGCGATCTCGGTGACCGAGTGGCCGACGAAGCGTTCGCACGCCGGGTTCGTGGCGCGCTCGCAGCGGATCATCGGCCAGAAGAACACGAACGCGTAGCCACCACGTGCGATGTCGGCGCGCATCGCGTCACGTGACGCCGGGTCTGCCAGCGCCGTGCGCCGATCAGGATCGGGCAGGGTGAGCACGCGCCGGAAGCTGTCGAGATCGTCGAACAGGAACGTGCTGCCGAGCGCGAAGTGTGCACCTTGGCGGTTGGCGGCGAACATCGGATGCACGTGAAGGCCGTCGCGCGCGAGGTCGTGCGCGAACTCGACGCTCCTGCTCCACCCGTCGGGCGCGCTCGGGTGCAGCGGGGCGACCGTGTTGAGGTGCACCGGCCGGCCGTTGGCCGCGACGGCCATGGCCCGGATGAGGGCGCGATCGTCGTCGTCGTAGCCGGTGAGGAACGAGCGCGGGATGAACTCGATCGCGCCGCGGCCGTGCCGGCCGATCGTGGCGGCGAGCGCGATGAGCTCGTCGGAGCCCGCGTAGTTGCTCGGCACCCCCCGGCCGTCGTGGGCCACGTGCAGGTCGAGCTGGCTCGACGTGAACCCGTAGGCACCCTGGTCGAGTGCCGCCTCGGTGACGGCCACCATGCGGTCGATCTCGTCGGGTGTCGCCACGCGTTCCGACGCGTCGTCGCCCATCACGAGTCGCCGCACAGCGCAGTGCCCGACGTTGGCGGCAACGTTCACGCCGACGCGCCCCTGCAGCCCGGCGAGGAACTCGCCGAAGCTGCCACCGCTCCAGTCGACCGCGACGCGCAGCGCGTCGGCGCTCATGCCTTCGACCCGGCTGAGCATGAGCAACAGCCACTCGACATCGTCGGGCCGTGCGGGAGCGAGCGTGAACCCGCAGTTGCCCGTGAAGAGCGTCGTCACGCCATGCCAGCTCGCCGGTGACGCCGTGGGATCCCAGTGCAGCTGCGCGTCGTAGTGGGTGTGCACGTCGACGAAGCCCGGCGTGACGAGCAGGCCGTCGGCGTCGATCACCTCGTCGGCCGTCGCATCGACACGGCCGATCTCGACGATCTCGCCGTCGCGCACGGCAACATCGGCTGTGCGCGCGGGTCCGCCCGTTCCGTCGACGACCGTGCCGCCCCGTACGAGGAGATCGAGCTCAGCCACGGTCGGTTGCGGCGATGCCGTACATGGCGAGCGCGTTCGTGCCGAACAGTGCGGCCCGCTCGGCGGGATCCATCCCGTCGGACGATTCGCGCAGCTCATCCACTACGCCCGGATACTTGGCGTCGCTGTGCGGGAAGTCGCTCGCCCACACGAAGCGATTGCCGCCGATGAGCGGCGCGAGCACCTTCGGTGTGATCTCGCCCGGATCGAAGCTGATCCAGCACTGGCGTTGGAAATACTCGCGGGGTGTGAGCGAGAGCCCGCCGGTCGCCCACCCGTAGCTCTCGAGGAACTCGTCGAGACGGTCCATCCAGTGCGCGATCCAGCCGCCGCCGCACTCGAGCACCACCACTTGGAGCTCGGGGAAGCGCTCGAGCACGCCGCAGTAGACGAGGTTCGACAACGTCATCTGCTCGTCGAACAGCAGGATTAGTGCGTGATGCGTGCCGGGCGCCATGTGCATGCCGAGCGCGCGGCTCGCGCCCGGCATGTCGGCCAGCCCGGCCGGATGGAACGCGATCGGCAGGCCGGTCTCGCAGAGCGCTTCCCACACCGGCGTGTACGCGGGATGATGGAAGTGACGGTCGTTGTACGCGTTGGGGCGCGCGAAGCCGGCGCGCAGACCCATGCCCGCGATGCGATGCACCTCCTTGGCCGCCCGCCGCGGATCCTGCATCGGCAACGCGCCCACTCCCACGAGGCGGTCGGGTGCCGCCGAGCACCACTGCGCGAGCCAATCGTTGTAGATCTCGCACGACGCGACGGCGAGGTCGCGATCGATGATGCCGCCGAGCTTCAGACCAAGGCCCGGATACATCACCGAGATGTCGATGCCTTCGGCGTCGAGCACCTTCACGCGCTCCTGCGCATCGAAGCCCGCGGGGTTCTGATCCACGTAGCGCCGACCACGACCGAAGTCGATGAAGTCTTCGCCCGCGTTACCGAGCCCGATCAGCCCGCGGTCGGTGGCCATGCGGTCCTCGACGAGACACTCGTCGTAGCCCGTCTCGTCGTTCCAGCGCAGCCGGATCCCTTGATCGCGCAGTCCCGCCGGGAGGTTCGCGCTCCACAGATCGGGTGGTTCGCAGACGTGACCGTCGGCATCGACCAACACTTCGCGCGCCATGTCGTCGCCTTCCGTCGCGATCGCTGCGACCGATACGTTGACGCCGACCGTGCGCGCCGGTCAAGCGCGGGTGGGCGATTCCTGTGAACGGGCGAAGCGATGGAAGATCGCCGCCGCCCCCAGCAGTGCGAACATCGCCCAGGGCGCATACCAGATCGCCCAGTAGCGCAGGTTCCAGAACTTCAAGTCGTCGCCGCCGCCCGCGATGAACGACAGGTAGAAGAGGCTCGAGAGCACGCCGGCCACGACCACGGCCACCCACACCGCGCGCATCCGCCCGGCGCGCCTGATCAGCGCAACCACGCCGAACGGGGCGAGGACGAGCAGCGGGAACTGGCGGAGCATCGGCTCGTTGCCCACGAGAGCGCCGTGCGCGGGACCGGTGATCACCGTCGAGAGGAAGTGCCGCGGGATCCATCGAAGGCGGTAGTTGCCGAGCGACTGATCGTTGCCGAGCCCCGGGCCGACCCTCGTATGGAAGTGATAGGGCGTGAGGAACGGGTTCCCGAACGCGTGGTACTGCGTGTACGCCACCAACGCCACGATCGCGAGCAACACGCCCCCGGCCCCGAGCAGGAGCCGCCGCCGTTCAGGGCCCGACCGGACGAGCAACGTGGCCGCAACGGGAAGACCGGCGAACACGACGTCGCCGTACCGCGTCGCGAAGGTCCAGCCGAGCAGCGCGCCGATCGCGCACGCGCGCGGCCACGTGAGTGCACGCTCCGACACGACCAGGATCAAGATCGCAAGCACCGTCAGCACGACCACCGTCGAGTTCCACGGCGTGATCACCAAGGGGAAGAGCGGCGTGGCGAACGTCAACATCGCAACGGCCGCGAACCCGACGACCGGCAGCGTTGCCGAGCGGGCGGCCGACCCGCCGAACGTGGTGCGCCACAACCGCACGGCGAGCACGAACGTCAAGGCACAGATCACTCCGTAGGCGAGCGCGTTCACGGGCGCGAACGGATCGTCCTTGAAGCCGAGGTCGTAGAAGACCGCGCCGAGCACCGGATAGCCGAGCCCGTACATGTAGTCGTGCGGGCCGCTCGGCAGGTGGAAGTGCGCCAACACGCGCGCACTGCGCAGGTAGTACGACTGATCGATCCAGGCGTAATAGCCGCGCGGCGACGACACGTGCGGTCGCAACGGGTTGATCCGGATCGAGTACGCCGCGTAGAGCACCCCGGCGACCCCGGCCACCACGGCACACCAAGTCAGACGAGACGGACGGCCTTCGACCTCGATGGCGGCGGACCGTACCACCACACCTTGGCGGCACCCGATCACATCGCGCGCGCCGGTAGCGTTGGTGCAGTGTCCGACCGGCACAGTGCACCACGAGCTGATCGGCGCGCCGTGCGACATCGCGTCACCACATGGACCATGGTCGTCGTGCTGCTCGGTGCGGCCGCGATCGGCGCTCGCGTGATCAAGTCGGCGCTCGACCACACGAATCCGATCGTCTCCGAGTGCACGGTGATGTCGGCGACGACCGGCTACGTCATCGATCAACAACAAGCCGCGAACGCCGCAACGATCACGGCGGTGGCGCTGCAGCTCGGCCTCCCCGACCACGCGGTGACGATCGCGCTCGCCACGGCGTTCCAGGAATCGAAGCTGCACAACATCAGCTACGGCGACCGCGACTCAGTGGGACTGTTCCAGCAGCGGCCGTCGCAGGGGTGGGGCACGCCCGCGCAGCTGCTCGACCCGCGCTATGCCGCCGCGGCGTTCTTCCGGGCGCTGGCGCGCATCCCCGATTGGCGCACCGACTCGGTCACCGACGCCGCGCAAGCCGTGCAGCGCAGCAGCGATCCGCAGGCGTACGCGCGTTGGGAGTCGATGGCGCGCGCGCTCGCCATCGCGACCACGGGCGAGACCGCGGCCGGGCTGACCTGCCAGTATCAGTCGACCCGGCTCACGAAGCCGGCGCCCTCCCCCGTTCCCACGCTCGACCGTGAGCTCGGGTCCGGCTCGCTCAGTGGGGCGCTGACGACCCGCCGGGGCTGGGTCGTCGCGACTTGGCTCGTTGCCCACGCCGAGCCGTTCCACATCACGTCGATCACGTTCGGGGCGCAACGGTGGACGCCGAAGGGAACGTGGCGGCCCGACACGGCGACCGGTCCCGGGATCCAGTTCACGCAGGCGGCACCGCCAGGAGCGTGAGCCCAGCGGGTTGCCGGAGACCTGGTCGTATGCGAACATGTGTTCGTGAGCGGCGCCGCCACGATCCTGCACGCCGACCTCGACGCCTTCTACGCCTCGGTCGAACAACGAGACAACGCGGCGTTGCGCGGGCGCCCGGTCATCGTCGGTGGCGGTGTCGTGCTCGCCGCGAGCTACGAGGCGAAGGCGTTCGGCATCCGCACCGCGATGGGCGGCGCACAGGCCCGCCGACTCTGCCCACACGTGATCGTGGCGGAGCCGCGCATGTCGGCGTACACCGAAGCCAGCAAGGCCGTGTTCGCAGTGTTCCACGACACGACGCCACTCGTGGAGGGCCTGTCGATCGACGAAGCGTTCCTCGACGTCGGCGGTCTGCTGCGCGTGTCAGGCACACCCACCGAGATCGCGTTGCGCCTCCGTGCCGAAGTGAAGGAACGCGTGGACCTTCCCATCACGGTCGGTGTGGCACGAACGAAGTTCCTCGCCAAGGTGGCGAGCGCAGTGGGAAAGCCGAACGGCGTGCTCGTGGTCCCGCCCGACGAGGAGATCGCGTTCTTGCATCCACTACCCATCGAGCGGCTCTGGGGCGTCGGTCCCGTCACCGCCGAGAAGCTGCACCGACGAGGCATCACCACCGTGGGCGAAGTCGCACGGCTCGGACCGACCGCGCTCGTCGCGATGCTCGGCGCCGCATCGGGCCATCACCTCGACGCCCTCGCACACAACCGCGACCCTCGGCCCGTGCAGCTGGGCCGGCGCCGGTCGTCGATCGGCTCCCAACACGCGCTCGGTCGCGGTCCGCGCACCGCCGAGGAGCTCGACGCGTACCTCACCGCACTGGTGGAGCGCGTCTCGCGCCGCTTGCGCGCCGCGAACCGTCTGGCCCGCACGGTGGTGCTGCGGTTGCGATTCGGCGACTTCACACGGGCGACGAGATCGCACACGATGGACAGGCCGACCGCGGGCACGCCTCCGATCCTCGCCATCGCCCGCGGTCTGCTCGCCGCGTCGCAACCCGTCATCGACGCACGGGGCGTCACGCTCGTGGGCGTCGCGGTGTCGGGGCTCGACAGCGACGACACCGTGCAGCTCGCGCTGCCGTTCGATCGCGAAGCGGCCGGATCGCTCGACTCGGCCCTCGACCGGGTGCGGGACCGGTACGGCTCGTCGGCCGTGCGACGGGCCGCGATGCTCGGGCGGCGCGAGAGCCTGACGGTGCCGATCCTTCCCGACTGACCGGCCGACGCCCGACGCACACCTCTGGCCTGGGCCAGGTGTTGCCCAGTCACGAACAGGGAAGACCGTCAGCAACCCCAACGACGAGGATCGAGACGTCGACTGCTTCCGCAGCGGATCGTTGCACGTGACCGAGCAGCTCGACGCGTGGTTCCTCTCGCCGGCCGAGCGCGGCAACGTCGCGACCCGTATCGATGACCGCAATCACGACGGCCGCGCCTACACGACCGGCAACAGCGTGCGTGCGCGACGGCGACGAGCGGCTCGCCGGGCCGGGCACCGAAGTCGCCGCCGAGCTCACGCGCCTCGTGCGCCGAGGCGTCGACGTGCGGGGTCTCGTATGGCGGTCGCACGCCGATCAGCTCCACTTCAGCGCACGCGAGAACCTGCATCTCGCTACTGCCGTCAATCGAGCCGGCGGCGAGCTCCTGCTCGACGAACGCGTGAGACGGGCCGGGAGCCACCATCAAAAGCTCGTGCTCGTGCGCCGGCCCCGCGGCGGGGACGTCGCCTTCGTCGGCGGCATCGACCTCGGCCACGGCCGCAACGACGACCACGACCATCGCGGCGATCCCCAGCCGATCGGCATCGACCCCCGCTACGGCGAACGGCCGCGCTGGCACACCCGAGCTGCTCATCACGGTGGTGGTGCCGCGCTATCCCGATCGCGACGACGCCACGACCGGGCCGCCGCAGCGCTACGCGCAGAGCTGGGTGATCCGCAGGCTGGTCGCGGCGGGCGGTTCGCGCGTCGCGGTGTACGACGTGGAGGTCGACGGTGCACCCGTGTACGTGCACGCGAAGGCCTGCGTGATCGACGACGTCTGGTGCGCGATCGGTTCCGACAACCTGAACCGGCGGTCGTGGACGAACGACTCCGAGCTCACGTGCGCGATCGTCTACGAAGCACTCGACGAGCGCATGCCCACCGACCCGGGCGGCCGGGGCGACGGCGCACGGCGCTTCGCACGCGAGACGCGGCTCGCGCTCGCCCGCGAGCATCTCGAGCTCGACGAAGCCGGCGCGGCGCGGCTCACCGATCCGCGTACGGCCTTCGATGCGTTTCGCGCCGCGGCGGGCGCACTCGACGCGTGGCACGAACGCGGCCGGATCGGGCCGCGGCCGCGGGGCCGGCTCCGCCATCACGAGGTCGAACCGGTCGTCGGGGCGGCGCGGTGCCCGCCGCACTGGCGTATCGCTGGCTCGTCGATCCCGACGGCCGGCCATGGGGCCTGCGCCGCCGCGGCGAGCATTGACTCCCAGGGGATGCGCCGTTGTGTCTCAGGGGCCTGCGAGGATCGCGGGATGGCGTTCGGTCAACAGTCCGGTCCTCCTGCTTCGGCCCGGCAGGTCCAGCAGCTCGCGGCGCTCGTGGAGCGCGCCGGCCACTCCGACTTCCGCGACGCCCGCGGGCCCCTCGGCCTCACGCAGCGTCAGGCGGCGGGCAAGTTCACGCGCGACGAGGCCGACACGCTCATCGAACAGCTCGAGGCCCAAGCCGATGCTGAAGCGAGCGCCGACGTCGAGCCCTCGGACACCGCGCCGGCGCCGCGCGCGCCCCGACCGGTGCAGCGAGACGAGAAGCCACCGGTCCGAACCACCCTGCGCACGGTGTCGTCGGAGATCCTGGCCGCCGAGCTGCAACGGCGCGGTTGGGTCGTGATGGAGCCGTAGCGCGGCGCGCCCGGTCAGCGGCTGTGGCGGATGGCGGGCAGCGCCAGCGAACGGCCCACGCCGAAGAGCAGACCGAGTGAGCGTTCGAGCTCGCCGAGCACGGCATCGAACGCGCCGACGAACTCGTCGGCCTGCTCGGTCGTCGTGATGAGCGGCGGCAGGATCTTCAACACGTTCTGGTGGTCGCCCGCCACCTGCGTGAGGATGCCATGGTCGCGGAACAGTGGCACGACCACGAGCTGGGTGAACAGGCCCTTGCGCATCGTCTCGAGCAGCGACCACTGCGCGCGGAGCCGCAGCAGTCGCGGCCGGCTGAACTCGATGCCGATCATCAGACCGCGGCCGCGCACCTCTTCCACCACCTCGTGTCGCCGACCGACCTCGCGCAGCTTGGCGATCAGGTCGGTGCCGACGGTGGCCGCGTGCGTCACGACGTGCTCGGTGTCGAGCGTGTGCAAGGTGGCGAGGCCGGCCGTCATCGCCATCACGTTCTGTCCGAACGTGGAGCTGTGCACGACGGCGCGGTCCATCTTGTCGAACACCTTCTCGACCACGGCCCGCTTGGCGATCACGGCACCCACCGGTATGTAGCCGCCCGACAGTGCCTTGGCGATGCTCACGAGGTCGGGCACCACGTTCCACTGCTCGAACGCGAACATCGTGCCGGTGCGCCCGAGACCGGTCTGCACCTCGTCGACGGCGAGGAGCGCGCCATGCTCGTGGCACAGCTCCGATGCGTCGCGCAGGTAGCCGTCGGGAGCGACGAACACGCCTTTGCCCTGGATCGGCTCGACCACGAACGCGGCAACATCACCGGCTCGCAGCTCGCGCCGCAACGCGTCGATGTCGCCGAAGGGAACGCTCGAACATCCGGGCAGGAGCGATCCGAACCGATCGCGGAACTCGTGCGCGCCGTTGAGCGAGAGGGCGCCGGTGGTGAGGCCGTGAAAGGCGTGATCGGCGAAGATCACCCGCGGCCGGCCTGTCGCGCAGCGAACGTACTTCAGGATCGTCTCGACCGATTCGGCGCCGCTGTTGGTGAAGAACACGCGGTAGTCGTCGTTCGGCATGCGGGTGACGAGGGCCTCGGCGAGCAAGCCGGCGAGCGGACCGCACTCCATCTGCACCATGTTGGGCAGGGCACACTCCATCGCGTCGCGCAGCGCGCGTTCGATGGCCGGATGGCAGCGGCCGAGCGCGAACACGCCGAACCCGGCGAGGAAATCGAGGTAGCGGCGACCGTCGGCGTCGTAGAGCCATGCGCCCTCGGCCCGCACGTAGTCGCGGTCGAAGCCGAGGGTGCGCAGGATCCGCGGCATCTGCGGGTTCATGTAGCGCTCGTGGAGCGAGAAGGCCTCGCTCGCACGCGTGGCGAGGAGCGCACGGAGATCGAAGTCGCCGGCCGAGCGCCCGCCGGTGTGATCGCCGGTGTGATCGCCGGCGTGATCGACCGTGTGCTCGGCGACGAGGTCGACAACCGGTTCGAGGCGCCGGGTGCGGCCGATCATTGCCGCGCCTCCGTCGCGCGCTCGCGCACGCGGGCATCGACGGGAGCCGGCGGAGCAGCGCCGTCGCGCAGGTCGATCTCGGGCTCGAGCCCGCCGGCAAGGCGGATCTTCTCGACACGCGCCGGCTTCACGAAGCCGTTCTCGACGAACCAGATCGCGGCCCGGCGCAACGCGTCGCGCGCGGGGCCGCTCGTGTACCCGAGCTCGTCGCGGGCACGACTGTCGTCGTACTCCATGCGCGTGGTTGCCATGCGCACCGGTTCTGATGGCAGCGTCGGCTCACGCCGCAACACCCGCGATTCGAACCATTCGGCACCGCGCACGAACGGCAGCACCGATCTCGCCGTGACATGCAGCTTCGGCGCAGGCAGGTGGCACAGGTCGGCGAGCGTCGCGAGCATGCTCTGGAGCGACATGTTCTCGCCGCCGAGGATGTAGCTGCGACCCGGCGCACCGCGCTCGGCCGCCAGCACGTGGCCGCGTGCCACGTCGTCGACGTGCGCCACGTTGAGCGCGGTATCGACATAACCGGGGATGCGACCGTCGAGGAACTCGAGGATCGTGCGACCCGTCGGCGTGGGCGCGGTGTCGCCCTCACCGACCGGGAACGTGGGGTGCACCAACACCACGGGCAGGCCGGCGGCACCGGAGCGCAGCACCTCGTGCTCGGCCATGTACTTGGTCTGCTTGTAGTGGCCGAAGAGATGCTCGAAGTGCACGAGTGAGCGCTCCGACGCGGGTCCGTCGTGGGCGACACCGAGCGTGGCGACGGTGCTCGTGTAGATCACCCGACGGCACTGTGCACGCTGGGCGGCTCGGAGCACGTTCAGCGTGCCGCCGATGTTCACGTCACGGAAGATCGACGGGTCGGCTGCCCAGAATCGGTAGATCGCGGCGAGGTGGAACACCATGTCAACACCGTCGACGGCTTCGTCGAGGACGTCGGGATCGCGGATGTCGCCGACGTGGCGTTCGATGTCGAGCCCGTCGAGGTTGGCGACGGGCCGGCCAGGCTCGAGCAGTGCGCGCACCGGATAACCCGATGCGAGCAGCGCGCGGATCACCGCCGAACCGATGAACCCACCCGCGCCGGTGACGAGCACCGGATCGTGTTGCGAGCCCCGACCAGCCATGCCGCCCCCTTGCTGCGCGTCCAGCCTTTCGCACGGCACTGCCGCGCCGTCACGTGGTGTCGGACACCAAGGCTACGCGCCGGGCGTTGACGCCGCACCCGGCATCTCGGCGCCGGGGATCTCGGGGCCGGGCTGCACGCCGCTGAGCAGGTCGAGGGTCACGTCGATCGTCTCGGCGGTCACCGAGCCGGGGTCGATCATGCGGTCGACCCCCAGCCCGGCGAAGAGCGCGAGCGAGATCTCGGCCAGCTCACGGCTCGAGCGCGCCGGATGGACTCCGGCCGCGAGGTGCTCGTCATCGAAGAGCTCCTGCACGGTGGCGCGCGAGCGCTCGGCGCTCGCCGCGAGCTTGGCGCGCGCCTCGGGATTGCGCAGCGAGTACACGACGAACTCGAGGTACAGGGCCGTCCAGGTGTCTTCCCAGAAGAACGCGCCCGCGCGCAGCAGCTCGCGGACTCGCGGGAGACGATCAACCGGTGCGGCACCGGCGTCGTCGGCCTGCATGACCTCGGTGACCACGGCGAACTGTCGCTCGATGCGGTCGTCGAGCAACGCCAGGAACAGCTCGTCTTTGTTCTTGAAGTTCGAGTAGACGGCGCCCTTGGTGAACCCGGCCGTGGCGGCCACCTGATCGAGTGTGGCGCCGTGGAAGCCGTGCGCCGCGAACACCTCGGCGGCGGCGTCGAGCAGATAGCGCCGGGTCATCTGCCGGCGCCGGTCCGGGGTCAAGGGTTCGTGGGCCACCGCTCGATCCTCCCTTGCGTCACCATCGCACCGGCTGCATACTTCTGGGTATGTCACCTACTGCTGGGAATCTAGTCGGCGGCGCCTTCGATCCGTTCGAGCTGCCCGACACGCTCCAGCTCAGCGGCATCGACGATCCGTACCCGTTGCTCGCGACCGCCCGCCGCAACGGGCCGGTGCAGGCCACCTGGCCGCTCCCGTTCGACTTGATCGCCGACGCGGGCGGCGACGCCGGCACCGGAGGCGCCGCCCCGCGACGCGACGACCAGCCACTCGACGACCTCTCGGTGAGCGTGCTCGGTCACGACGCCGCGCTCGCCGTGCTGCGCGATCACGAATCGTTCTCGTCGACGATCCTGAGCGAGATGATGGGGCCGGTGCTCGGCCACACCATGATCGCAATGGACGAGCCCGAGCACCGCGCGCACCGCGGGCTGGTCGCCGCCGCGTTCCGGCCGCGGCTGTTGGCCCGTTGGGAGGACGACCTCGTGCGCGGCGTCGTCGACGACCTGCTCGACGTGGTGGCCCCGACCGGCCGGGCCGACCTCGTGCGCCGGCTCACGTTCGCGTTCCCGGTGCGAGTGATCGCCCGCATCCTCGGCCTCCCCGAGCGCGACACCGCACAGTTCCAGCGGTGGTCGATCGAGCTCGTGAGCATGGTCGTGAACTGGGATCGTGGCGTGGCGGCGTCGAGGTCGCTGCGCGACTACTTCGCGCAGCAGGTGGCCGAACGGCGTGTGCGCCCCGGCGACGACCTCATCAGCGAGCTGGTCGAGACCGAGCTCGACGGCGAGCGTCTCACCGATGAAGCGATCTTCGCGTTCCTGCGGCTGTTGCTCCCCGCAGGCGTGGAGACCACCTACCGCTCGTTCGGCAACCTGCTGTTCGCGTTGCTCACCCATCCCGACCAGCTCGAGGAGATCACGGCCGACCCGTCGTTGCGCGGCCGAGCGATCGAGGAGGCGTTGCGCTGGGAGACGCCCCTGCTGGTGATCCCGCGTCGATGCCTGCGAACGACTCGCGTGGCCGACGTCGACATTCCCGAGGGCAGCAACGTGAACGTCTTCCTCGGCTCGGCGAACCGCGACGAGGCGCACTATCCGGATCCGGACCGCTTCGACCTTCACCGCACGCCGGCGCCCCACATCTCGTTCGGATCCGGCCCGCACATGTGCCTCGGTATGCATCTGGCGCGGATGGAGACGCGCGTCGCGCTCGACGCCGTGCTCGAGCGGCTGCCCGGCCTCGCCCTCGACGCCGACGAACCGGCACCGAAGATCGTGGGAACGTTCTTCCGCTCTCCCGACGCGCTCCCGGCTCGATTCGAGCCGACCCGCATCGGCTGACGCGCCCCATCTCGTCGACCGCTCGCCATGTGATCGTTCACGGCCGTTCACCGCCACGTCGCGCGGGCTGGGAAGAGCACACCTCGTCGTCATCCGTCGTCGCGGAGGTATCCCATGCGCGCGAGCGCGCTCGTCGCCGTAGCAGCAATGGCCGTCATCGGTCTCGCCGTGCCGGATTCGCCGGCCACCAGCGCGCCGAGCCGCGCCACCGATCACCACGTGGAACACGTGCTGGTCATCAGTGTGGACGGCCTGCACGAATCAGACCTCACCCAATGGATCTCCGAACATCCGCGATCCAACCTCGCGCGGCTCGCACGGGCCGGCACCATGTTCGCCAACGCGTCGGCCAGCCGTCCGACGGACTCGTTCCCGGGCCTGCTGTCGATCTTCACCGGCGGCAAGCCGAAGACCACCGGCGTGTTCTACGACGACACGTTCGCGCGAGATCTCTACGCGCCAGGCAGCGACTGCTCGGGAGCGGCCGGAACAGAGGCCGTCTACGACGAGAGCATCGACGTCGGCGCGAGCGCCGCCCAGCGCACCATCCTCGGCGAGACGATCGACCCGGCATCGCTCCCCGAGACGAAGGTCGGTGCGACGTGCACGCCCGTGCAGCCGAACGACTACCTGCGCACGAACACCGTCTTCGGTGTCGCCCACGCTGCCGGGCTGCGCACCGCGTGGACCGACAAGCACCCCGCCTACCGCATCGTCGCCGGACACGGATCGCCGAACGCGGTCGACGACCTCTTCACACCGGAGATCAACGCCGACCTCGTGCCCGCGACGCTCGTCGACACTCGAGGTCGCACGATCACGTTCCCGCACCCGAACCCGACCGGCACCGGTCCGTACTTCATCACCGACTACGTGTCGAACACCGAGGCGTACGACCAGATCAAGGTCGACGGGATCCTCAACCAGATCGATGCCCGCACGTCGGCGGGTACGCCGACCGGCGGCGTGCCCGCGATCTTCGGCATGAACTTCCAGACCGTGAGCGTTGCCGAGAAGGACGTCGACCCCTCGAAGACCTGCGACCCTTCCCGCAACGACGGCACGCCGTGTGATCCCGGCTACGTGCCCGGCGGCTACAAGCCCGGCACGCTCGCGTTCACGCCGCAGCTCGAGGGCGGCCTTGCGTACGTGGACACCGCGATGGGTTCGATCGTGCACGAGCTCGCAGCCCGGCACCTCACCGCCACGACCCAGATCATCCTCACGGCGAAGCACGGCCAGTCGCCGATCGATCCGAGCACGCTCGCCAAGATCGGCAGCGCCGACGCGACCGTCCTCGCCAATGCCGGGATCGCGGTGGATCAGATCACGCACGACGACATCTCGATGATCTGGCTTCACGATCAGCACGACACCGACGCGGCGCTTGCCGCGTTGCGAGCGAGCACCGGTGCGGGCAATCCGGCGCGCATCGCGCACATCTACGCCGGCGCCGGCCTCGTCGGCGATTTCGGCAACCCACGAACGAACGGGCGCACGCCCGACATCATCGTGCAGCCGCTCGCGGGCACGATCTACACGACGAGCACGGCCAAGGTCGCGGAGCACGGCGGGTTCGCGCCCGATGACACGCACGTGGCCCTGCTCGTCGTGGGCGGCACCGATGCGGCCGGGCAGACCGTGAGCACGGCCGTGCAGACGACGCAGATCGCGCCCACGATCCTGTTGGCGCTCGGACTCGACCCCGAGCGCCTCGACGCAGTGCGCGCCGAGCACACGATGCCGCTGCCGGGTCTCGGCGGCTGATCACACCGCGCATGGGGCCGACGCGCCGCCCCGTCGGGCATTCGACCCGACGGGGCGCGCGAGCCGCGTGCTACTCCCAGCGCCCGATGCGGCGCGGCCGGCCGTCGTTGTCGGTGTTCGGGCGCGGGGCACGCGGCGCGCGGCGAACCCGAATCCTCCAGGGCCACGCGATGCGACCGCAGAACTCGCAGCGCCACGAGAGGTGCGCCATCGCGGCATCGCAATGACGGCACCGCTGCTCGAATCTGGCCACATCCACCTTTCCCGATTGGGTGCGTTGACCAGATTGTGCCGAATGGCAAGTTCGCGAGGCTCTACACCACAGGGCCATTGTTTGGTGACCATGATCGGGTGTTGGGATCGCGTCACTCGTGCAGCGCGAGGTACTCGTGCACCGCCCGCACGGCGCTCGAGCCCTCACCGACCGCGGCCGCGACACGCTTCATCGAGCCGTGACGCACATCGCCCACCGCGAACACGCCGGGCTGGGATGTCTCGAACGGCAGCGGTGCCCGGCCCGCGAACGCCGACGATTCGACAACGGCACGAGGAAGCGACCGGTCGGTGAGCACGAAGCCCGAACGGTCGAGCTCGACGCAGCTGCCGAGCCAGCCCGTCGCCGGGACCGCGCCGATGAAGCAGAACAGGCCCTCACACGACACGGTCGTGCGCCGCCCGGTGTGCGTCTCCTCGAGCACGACCTGTTCGAGATGCTCGCCGCCCAGGAGCTCGCGTACCTCGGTGTCGACGCGCAGTGTGATGCGCGGGTCGGCTTCGATCCGGGTGATCAGGTAGTGCGACATGCTCTCGGCCACGCCGCCCTTGCGAACCACCAGCGAAACCGGGCTCCCCTGCTGCGCGAGGTAGATCGCGGCCTGACCCGCCGAGTTGCCGCCGCCGACCACCACCACATCGGTGCCCTTGCACACTCGGGCCTCCAGATCGGTCGCCGCGTAGTACACACCTGCGCCCTCGAACCGTTCGAGGTCGTCGACGGCCAGCCGCCGATAGCGCGCTCCGGATGCAACGATCACGGCACGGCTCGGGATCTCGCTGCCGTCGACGAGCGTGAGCACGTGGAAGCCGTCGGCCAGGCGGAGCTGCGCGACCTCGCACGGCGCGTTGAGCCGCGCGCCGAGCCGCATGGCTTGGATCGCGGCACGGGCCACGAGATCTTCGCCGGACACGCCGTTCGGGAAGCCGACGTAGTTCTCGATGCGCGAGCTCGCGCCGGCCTGGCCGCCCAACGCGACCGCGTCGAGCGAAACCGTGTCGAGGCCTTCCGACGCTCCGTACACGGCCGCCGCGAGTCCCGCCGGCCCGGTACCCACCACGACGAGATCGTTCACGTAGCCCGGCACGCTGCGGTAGGTGAGCCCGAGGTGCGCGGCGAACTCGCCGGGCGTCGGGCGGCGCAACACCGCGGTCGGCGTGAGCACGACCGGCACGTCGCGCGGGCGCATCCCGACACTGGCGAGGAACACCGCGGCATCGTCGGTCTCGTCGAGGTCGATCCATGTGTACGGGAGTCGAGAACGGTTGGCGAACGCGCGCAACGCCATCGAGTCCGACGAGTACCGGGAGCCGATGATGCGGACGGCCGCGGCGCCTTCGCCGGCGCGCAGGAACTCCCGTCGCGCCACGAGCTCACGGAAGATCACGTCGGAGAGATCGGGCAAGGTGCCCATCAGCTCACGGAGCGCGTGCGGCTCGACGACGAGAACCCGACCCGAGCGCGAGACGCGGGCGGTGAGGTACGGCCGTTGTCCGGTGAGCAGGTTCAGCTCACCCAGGAACCGTCCCGGGCCGTGCGTGGCGACGATGACGTCGCCGTTCGGTTCGGTGCGCACGATCTCGACCTCGCCGTCGAGCACCACGAAGAAGCTCGGCGCGTCGTCGCCCGCCCGGTACAGGATCTCGCCCCCTTCGACCGCGCGCTCCACGCCGAAGCGGCCCAACTGCGCGAGTGCATCGCTGTCGAGATCGCCGCCGGCCATCTCCCAGTTTCGCACCGCCCGCTTTCGCTGTCTCGGGGCGCCCGCGACGTCCTGGCGGGCAACGCTCGGCGTCTCTATCGTTTCGGCTCATGACAGCACGAACGGCGCGGGCCGGCGCGATCGCGGCGATCGCCGCTTCGGCGATGCTGGCCGGCACGCTCCCGGCCACGGCTGCGCTCACGCACACGAACCTGAACGGCACCTACACGCCCGGATCAGGTCTCCCGGCACCCGTGTGCCCGCCGCCGAAGGTGTCGCCCACCACGACGCAGGACGGCACGCTCACCGATCAGAACGCGAACCAGTGGCTGTTCCTCTTCGCCGGTCGCGCACGCGCCACAGCCGCGGGCGGGCTGCGGATGCACGGGGCGTTCACGGTGACGCGCGGCACGGGATGGTTCTGCGGCAACGGTGGTGGCACGGCAACGTCGAGCCAGGGCGGATCGACCCAGTCGTTGGTGTTCCCCGTGCTCGGCGCGGGCACGTACGCCGGCGCGCACGGGACGTTCCGGCTCTCGCTGACACAGGTGACAGTTGGAACGACGGCGACCTGGTCGGCCAACCTCGTCAGCTGCCCGGCCTGCCTGTCGTAGCTCCGACGGTGTCGAAGCGCACGTCGGTGGCGTCGACTACCTGCGCGGTGCGGCCCGGACCGGTCTGCCACGTCCAGTACATGTTGGTGTGGGCGATCACCTTGTCGACGGTCGGCAGGCCGTAGCTCGACAGGATCTTGGCGCGCTGGAAGGTGATCCTCGCGGTCGCGAGCATCCTTCATCGACGCTTCGGTGACGCTGCCGATCGCGGGCGAGACAAGCTCGACGAGATCAACCTTCGGCAACGGGCTTGTCGAACAACAGGATCTCCTCCTCGTCGGGAGGTTGAAAGATCGTTGCCCACTTTTCAAAGTGGGCCCGTGTCATAGGCGCGGCTGTCCACTCGCCCGACGCATCGCGACATTCAGCTCGCTCGATCAACTCCTCCAAGGGCGCAGCGAGGTAGTGCAGTTCAACTCCCACCCCCAAAGCTCGCGCCCAAAATCCCCGCGATCAGGTTGGATAAGGACGGGTGGGTGACTCAACTGGGTGCCGA
>JADGOO010000191.1 GCA_017882905.1 Acidimicrobiia bacterium
ACTTCTCGTACCGATACACCGTGCCGAACTCGAAGAAGCGCTGCGGCAGCTCGCGGTACGAACGAGTGCGGTGCTTGAAGATCAAGATGTGGAACGGGCAGTTCATCGGCTTCAGGTAGTACTTCGTCTCGCCTTCGAGCTCCATCGGGGGGAACATGCCGTCGGCGAACCAGTCGAGGTGTCCGCTGGTCTGGAACAGGTCTTGCTTGGTGATGTGCGGGCTGTACACGAACTCGTAGCCGGCCTGTTCGTGGCGCTGGCGCGAGTAGTCCTCCATCACGCGGCGCATGATGCCGCCCTTGGGATGGAACACCGCGAGCCCCGATCCGATCTCGTCGGGGAACGAGAACAGGTCGAGCTCCACCCCGAGCTTGCGGTGGTCGCGTCGCTCGGCCTCGGCGATGCGGTGGAGGTGGTCTTCGAGCGCGGCCTTGCTCTCCCACGCGGTGCCGTAGATCCGCTGCAGCTGCGGACCCTTCTCGTTGCCGCGCCAGTAGGCGCCCGCCACGCGCATGAGCTTGAAGGCGGCCAGCCGGCTCGTGCTCGGCACGTGTGGGCCCTTGCAGAGATCGGTGAACACAACGCCGCCGTCGCCATCGACGTTGCGGTAGATGCTCACTCCGTCGTCGCCGACCTCGCCGGCATCTTCGGCGTCGGCCGCGCCGCCGCGGACCTTGTCGATGATCTCCTTCTTGTACGGCTGCTCGGCGAACACCTCGAGGCCGGCGTCGAAGCCGAGCTCCTCACGCACGAAGCGCTGATCCGCCGCGGCGATCCGTCGCATCTCGGCTTCGATGCCCTCGAGATCGCTCTCGCCGAAGGTGCCACCGTCGGGGAGCTCGAAGTCGTAGTAGAAGCCATCGGCGATCGCCGGGCCGATCGCGTACTTCGCGCCAGGGAACAGGCGCGTCACGGCCTGCGCGAGCACGTGTGCCGTGGAGTGGCGCAGCACCTCGCGCCCCTCAGGCGATGCCGGGGTGACGATCGCGAGCTGTACGTCGGTGAGCAGAGGCCGATCGAGGTCGATCCACTCGCCGTCGGCGCGCGCCGCCAACGCATCCTTGGCCAGCCGCTTGCCGATGCTCTCGGCAACCTGCGCGGGCGTCGTGCCACGGTCGTACTCGCGGCTCGATCCGTCGGGCAGCGTGACCGTGATTCGCTCGCTCATGTTCGCCTGACTCGCTCGCTCATGGTCGCGGCAGTCTACGGGCGACCCCACGACGTCCCCCATCGAAAACGAGCGGTGCGGCGCTAGGGCGCACCGAGCTGGAGCGGACGCTCGAGGTGCACGCCGATGAGTCGCGCCAGCTCGAGCAAGGCACCGTGGGCTGTGGGGTCGTCGCCGCCCGACAACATCGCGTCGGCGAGATCGCCGAGTGCGTCGACGGCCGCAGGGGCATCGAGGTCGTCGTCGAGTGCATCGCGCACACGCGCCGCGAAGGGCCGCGGGTCGGGGCCGCTCGTGCACTGCGCCGCGGCGAGCAGGCGGCGCAGCTCCGCGGAACCCTCCTCGAGGTCGGAGTCGAACCACTCGAACCCGGCCCGGTAGTGATGGCGCAGCAACGCGAGCCGGATCGCGCGGGCATCTGCCACCTTGAGCAGGTCGCTCACGAACACGAGGTTGCCGAGCGACTTGCTCATCTTCTCGCCCTCGTAATCGACCATCGCGCTGTGCATCCAGTGCCGGCAGCACGGCTCTCCGGTGACCGCCTCGCTCTGCGCGATCTCGCATTCGTGATGCGGGAAGATGAGGTCGGCTCCGCCACCGTGCAGGTCGAGAGTGGGGCCGTGCGCGGCCATTGCCATCGCACTGCACTCGATGTGCCAACCGGGTCGACCCACACCGAACGGCGCCTCCCACGACGGCTCGTCGGACGCGCTCGGTTGCCACAGCACGAAGTCGAGCGGGTTCCGACGGTTCGGATCGTCGGGGTTGCCGCCGCGCTCGCGCGCCAAGGCGATCATCTCGGGTGTCGAGTAGTGCGACAGCTCTCCGCAGCGCGGGAAGGTGGCCACGTCGAAGTACACGGTGCCGCGCGACTCGTACGCGTTGCCGCCGTCGATCAACCGACGCACGAGATCGACGATGCTGTCGATCGCCTCCGTGGCGCGCGGCTCGGCCATCGCCGGGCGCATCTCGAGCGCTTCCATGTCGGAGCGGAAGCGCGCCATCTCGGCGTCGGCCAGATCGAGGTAGTTCACCCCGAGCTCGCGCGCCTTGGGCAGGATCGAATCGTCGACGTCGGTGATGTTGCGCACCATGTGGACCTCGTGACCGCGGTCCTCGAGGCGGCGGATCAACAGGTCGTAGGTGAGGTACGTGGCCGCGTGGCCCAGATGCGTGGAGTCGTACGGCGTGATCCCGCACACGTACATGCGCACCACGTGCGGTGGCTTGAAGGGCACGATCGACTGCTGCGCGGTGTCGTAGAGACGCATGACCCGCCGAACCTATCGCCCGGCGCGGGAGCTACACGCTCATGAGGCGGAGGCTGGCACGCATGCGATGGCGGATGTTGATCGTGAGCAGCACCGCCGCGAACGTCTCCATCCCGACTGCGTTGCGCAACGAGCCGCCGTCGAGCGGGCGCAGGTTGGGGATCGAGCTCGTGATCTCCATGAGCGCAGATCGCGCCTCGTCTTCGTCGCCGAGCACCACCACATCGCTCTCCATGATGTGGTCGAGGTCGGCGAACTCCGCGGCCGGCACCAGATGGAACGCCGTGCACACACGCGAACGCCACAGCAGCGCCTGGATCTCGGCCGCCACCGACCCGTGCGGCGGGAGCACGGCATTGAACTCGTTGCCGTTGCGCACCAGGTTGTTCGCCATCGACACGACGATCTTGCCCGCCAGACGCTCGGCGTGCTCGCGCACCGTGGGGATCACCGAATCGGCGTGCACCGCCAGCAGCACGACGGGTGCATCGCACGCCCACGCGTTGTCGCACGGGATCAAGCCGCTCACACGGTCGCCCCACTTCGTGGTGAGCTCGTCGACGGCCTGCTTCGCCTTGTCGACGGCCCGAGAGCCGAACAAGACCTCGTGCTGCACACTCGCCAGCCGCGCCGCCAGCCCGCTACCCGCCGGGCCCGTCGCGCCCAAGATGCCGATCCGCATCGGGAAAGTCTCGCACACCGCCCGGCGGCGCCGTCAGTTCGGACCTCCGCGGCACCCCGTGCCGCACGTTCTTGCGCGTTCTAGTGTCCCGCTGTGCACTTCGGCATCATGTTCGCCAACACGGGTGAGTTCGGGACCGGACCGGGCGCCGCCGCTCTCGCCCGCCTTGCCGAAGACCTCGGCTTCGAGTCGCTGTGGACCGTGGAGCACGTGGTCGTGCCCGTCGGGTACCAGTCGACCTACCCGTACTCGCCGTCGGGCCGCATGGCCGGCGGCGAAGACAGCCCGATCCCCGATCCCCTCGTCTGGCTCGCGTACGTGGCCGGCGCCACGACCCGAATCCGCCTCGGAACGGGCATCCTGATCCTGCCGCAGCGCAACCCGCTGCTGCTCGCCAAGGAGCTCGCCACGCTCGACTCGATGTCGGGCGGCCGACTCGAGCTCGGCGTGGGCGTCGGCTGGCTGCGCGAGGAGTTCGACGCGCTCGGCGTGCCGTTCGAGGCGCGTGGCGCCCGCACCGACGAGTACATCGATGTCCTGCGGCGCGTGTGGCGTGAGGAAGAGACCGCCTACGACGGTCGCTTCACGCGCTTCGACGCCGTGCGCTCGTACCCGAAGCCGGCCCAGGCCGGTGGGCCGAAGATCCACGTCGGCGGCCACACCGAAGCGGCCGCACGGCGCGCCGGACGCCTCGGCGACGGCTTCTTCCCGGGCAACGATCTCGGCGCGCTCCTGCCGGTGATGCGCGCCGCAGCCGAAGCGGCCGGCCGCGATCCCGCGACCATCGAGATCACCACCGGCGGCGGCGACCTCGCAACCGTCGAACGACTGCGCGACAAGCACGGCGTGGCTCGTGTCGTCGTGCATCCGTTCGGCGTCACACTCGACCAGGCCAAGCGCGGCCTCGAGCGCTACGCCAACGACGTGATCGCCAACATCTAGCGCACCGCGCCGGCGCCAAACTCCACGCGCAGCTCGGCGTACAAGTTCGTGCTCGCGTCGCAGCCGAACTCGTCGTCGAGCTGCAGGATCGTCTCGCGATCGACGCCCGCGAGGTGCACGAACACCGGCGAGTCGCCCGGGTGGGCCCGCAGGATCTCGCGCAGGCGCTCGACCTTCGCCGGCGTGAATGCACCGGCCCGCACCGCCAGTCGGACGGGCGGACCGGAGTCGAGGTGCAGCTCCGGGCGGGTGAGGTCGATGACCATGAGCTTGGGCGTGTCGTCGCGTCGATCGAGACGCGCCTTGACGGCCACGATCACGTCGTCGCCGAGCAACGGTCCGACCGATTGCATCGTCTTCGGGAAGACCATCGCTTCGACAGCAGCCGAGAGATCCTCGAACACGAACGTGGCCATCAGGTCGCCGCGCTTGGTGTACTTGCGAGCCAAGCCGCCGACGATGCCGGCGAGCGTGCGCACCGCACCGTCGTCCATCTCGATGAACTCGGCGACGGAGCACTCCGCGAGCCGTGACAGCTCACGCCGCGCGCCCATCAAGGGGTGGTCGCTCACGTAGAGCCCGAGCATCTCCTTTTCGAGCGCGAGCCGCT
>JADGOO010000192.1 GCA_017882905.1 Acidimicrobiia bacterium
CATCGCGACAGTGATCTTGCGCGGCCCGTTGTAGGGAAGACGAGCGTGAGAGACGCGCATGTTGTCGACCGCGATGATGTCGCCCGCTTCCCAAGGGAACTGCACGCACTGTGCGAAGAACACATCGTTGAGGTGCGCCATGTCGGCATCGCTGATCGGCGAATCGTCGCCGAAGAGCACGTTGCGCGGCAACGCGATCTCGCTACCGCAGATCTCGAGGAGCGCCTCCCGAGTCTGCGGATCGAGGCACGACGAGTGGTGCAGCTGCACTTGGTTGAAGAACACCTTGGTGGAGCGCTGTGGATGGATCCGGACGGCTTCGGTGTAGTTCTTCACGCGCAGCACGTCGCCGTGCCATTCGCACACCATCCCGTCGGCTGCGCACTGCTGTTCCACTGCCGCGGCGTCGTCGGTCTTGAAGAAGTCCTGCCAGCTCACGTCGACGCCGGGGACGAAGTTGCGCACGTAACAGAGTCGCTTCGACTCGAATCGCTCGAGCACGTCGGGATCGATGTGCTCGAGCACGCTCTCGCAATCGAGCAGCGGCGTGTTCCCGCCCTCTGCCGACGGCAGCACGCAGAAGAACAGCTGACGCGTCGGCCAGCTCGGCAGATGCGAGCTCTCGTTGTGGAAGAGGATCGCCATGTCGTTCGGGTACGGCGTGGAGTGGTAGATCCGCTTTCCGCTCTCCTCTTTGGGGAGATCGCCGTACTCGCCGAACAGGTCGGGAACCAGCGCGCCGGCGACTCGCTCGAACTCGCTCGGTTCGCGCAAGCCGAAGCCTCGGAAGAGCACCGCGCCGTGCTCGATGAGCCAGGCTTCGAAGGCCTCTCGGTGCAGCTCGGCCCAGGCGGCGAGGTCGACGCCATCGGTGGCCGGCGTGACCACGAGCGGGAGGCCGGAGCCGCCGATCGTGGTCGTGTGCACCAGGCTCTCGCCGTCGAACGCGACCGCCTGACGGCGAGCGCGCTTCATCGGGCGGCCCGCGGACCCGGCGTCACTCGGCTGTGCATTCATGCCCGCGGTCCTCCTTCGTCGGTCGCCCCGACCGGGACGTTCATGGTACGCGCATCGGCGTCCGACTCGATCGCCTCGAGCATCTCGTCGAGGTGGCGAGCCAGGAAGCCGACCGTCGGCTCCTTCATCGTCCACCGGGCCTGTGGCTGGAGGCCGGGCACCTCGAAGCACTCGAGTGGTCCGGTCACGTCGGCGCCGAAGCCCAGATCGGGCTCTTCGTAGAGGCCGGTGGCGCGGAACACCGCGACCCGCCCGTGGTACGGCCGCATCTGGTAGCGGTTCTGGGCCCGGATCGACAGCGCCTGGAACCAGCGGTTCTCGCGCATGCCCTCAGGCAGCGGACGTTGTGTGCGTAGCGCCCACCAGAGCTGCGCGTTGCGGATCCGCTCGCGCACGTACCGCTTTGCCCGGCTCTTCAGATCGCCGCGTGCACCGGCGGGACGACGCACGCCCGGCGTGTCGGTCACGTCGTCGTCACCCTCGTCGTCGCCACCACGCACGCCGTCGGGGTCGTACTTCGCGATGTACGCCGTGCTCGGGCCGTTGATCGACACCATGAGCTCGACCGAGTCGCCGGCCTGCTGCAGTTGCTGGGCGATCTCGTAGGCGACGAGCGAGCCGAAGCAGTAGCCGGCGAGCACGTACGGGCCGTCGGGCTGCACCGCCTTGATCTGCGGGATGTAGGCCGCGGCCATCTGCTCGACGCGGGCATGCACCGGATCGTGCCCGTAGAGCCCTTGCGCCTGCAGCCCATAGAACGGTCGCCCGGTGGCTTCGAGACGGCGCGCCAGCTCGCCGAAGAGCAGCACCGTGCCCGCGCCGCCGTGCACGCCGAAGATGGGGCGCTTGTCGCCGCGCGGCTGGATCGCGACGAGCGACTTCCACTGCTGCGCGCCGGCCGACGGATCGGCGACGAGCGCGGCGAGGCGTTCGACGGTGGGATTCGCGAACACCGTCCCGACCGGAAGCTCGACGCCGAACTCGCGCTCGATGCGCGCGAACAGGCGTGCCGCGACGATCGACTCGACACCCAGTTCGAAGAAGTCGTCATGGACGCCGATGTTCTCGATGCCGAGCTGCTGCTCCCAGAGCCCCGCCATGCGCGCCTCGATGTCGTCACGCGGCGCTACATACGGCGTGTCGCGCCCGACCAATGACCAGTCGGGCTCTGGCATCGCGCCACGGTTCGTCTTGCCGTTCGGCGTGCGCGGCATCTCGTCGACGAACTCGACGATCGCAGGCACCATGTAGTGGGGGAGCGCGTCCTGCACCGAGCGGCGCAGCTGGCTGGCGGAGACGGGTGCCGCGCGATCCGACAGCGCCACGTAGGCGACGAGTCGCTTGTCGCCGTTGGCGTCGTCGCGCGCGAGGACGATCGCCTCGTCGACCGCTGGATTCCGGCCGAGCACCGCCTCGATCTCGCCGAGCTCGATGCGAAAGCCGCGCACCTTGACCTGCTGGTCGATGCGGCCGAGGAACTCGATGCGGCCGTCCGCACGCGCTCTTACGAGATCGCCGGTTCGGTACAGCCGCGGCGGGTGCGACCGCTGGTCGTCGGTCGCGTCGTCGGTCGCGTCGCCGGTCGCTGCACCCGTCGCGGCGAACGGATCGGGGACGAAGCGCTCGGCGGTGAGCTCGGCGCGGTCGTGGTAGCCGCGCGCCAGCCCATCGCCTCCGATGTACAGCTCGCCGGCCACGCCGATCGGAACCGGCTCCATCGCGGGGTCGAGCACGTAGAGCGTGGTGTTGGCGATCGGCCGACCGATCGTGACGGGAGCACCCGGCACGACGCGCTGCACGGTCGACCAGATCGTGGTCTCCGTGGGTCCGTAGAGGTTCCACACCTCGTCGGCCCGGTCCACGAGCGCGGCGGCCAGCGCAGGGGGCAGCGCTTCGCCGCCACACAGCACGCGGAGCGCGCCGCCACTCGACGGTGTGCCTTGCCAACCGCCATCGACGAGCATGCGCCACGTGGCCGGTGTGGCCTGCATCACGGTGATGGCGCGGTCGTGCAGCACCGACTGGAGCGCGCCGGGATCCGACGCGGTGGCGCGTGTCGCTATCACGACCGTGGCGCCGCGCACGAGCGGGAGGAAGAGCTCGAGCCCGGCGATGTCGAACGAGAGGGTCGTGACCGCGAGGAGGCGGTCGGAGGAGGCCAATCCGGGTTCGACGGCCATGGTCTCGAGGAAGTTGACGACGCTGCGATGCTCGAGCATCACGCCCTTGGGGCGACCGGTCGACCCCGACGTGTAGATCACGTACGCGAGGTCACGGCACTCGCCACCGACGCCGGGGTCAGTGGCGGGCGTGGCGGCGATCGAGGCGGCGTCCTCACCGTCGATCACGACCTTGCACACCGAGTCGGGCACGGCGAGCACGGTCGCGAGCGAGGTCTGCGTGACGAGCGTGCCGAGGCCCGAATCCTCGACCATCAACGCGAGTCGGTCGGGCGGGAAGCTCGGGTCGAGCGGCACGTACGCGCCGCCCGCCGTGAGGACGCCGAGGAGCGCGACGACCATGTCGGGCGATCGCTCGAGGTACACGCCGACGAGGGATCCGCGCGTGACACCGGCCGAGCGCAAGTGCTGGGCGAGGCGATACGCGCGCTCCATCAGCTCGCGATAGGTGAGTCCGGTGCCGCGCTCGTCCTCGACCGCGATCGCGTCGGGGGTGCGGTCAGCCTGATCGGCGACGAGTGCGTGGATCGTGCGCCCGTCGGAGAAGGGCCGGTGGGTGTCGTTCCACTCGACCACCAGCTGGCGGCGCTCCGCATCGCTGAGCAGCGCCGCGCGCGACAGCGCAACATCCGGTTGCTCGGCGGCGGCTGCGACCAGCCGGTCGAGGTGGTCGGCCATCCGCGCGACCGTGATCTCGTCGAGCACGTCACGCGCGTAGTGCCAGGCGAGCCGGTCGTCGTCGTGGGTGAGCACGAGGTCGAATCCGTCGCCGGCCGCGACGCCGGCGCCCACGACCACGTGCACGGCCGGCAGTGAGTCGGCGACACGCGCCGCGGCGGGCGCGATCTCGACCGCCGCAACCGGCTCGGTGCGGGCGACCGCGAGGTCGGCGTCGATCTCGGTCGCGAGCTGCGACCACGACGGGTCGTCGGTGGCGCGGCTGCGAACGACCGCGATCTCGCCCGGGCCGGCATCGGCGAGCGCGACGCCCACCAGGACGTCGTCTTGACCCGTGTAGCGATGCAGGAGTGCGGCGACCGCCGTGACGAGCGTCAGCTCGTCGACGCCGGGCGGTGCGGGCCGGACGACCGTGGCTTCGGCGGCCGTGGGTCGCGCCGGGCGAACCCGATCGGTCGGGAGGTCGGCGCGCGCCGGCGCGCCGGCGAGACGCGCTCGCAGCGCGGCATGCGGGGCGGTGATCGGTGTCATGCGGGGCCAGGGCTCCTTGCCGGCAGGGCGGTGACGGGCGCAGGACGCCGCGACAGGTAAGCACACGATCGGCAGATCGCCGCTGGGCCGTATGGCCCTGCTTGGACATCGACGCCAATGTCACGTTGCGTGGGGTGCCTTGTTGGTCGACCACGCGCCGTGCATACTCGCTCACCTACGACCCGGCGCCCGCCCCGCTGGTCGTGGGCAGGCATGCGGCGGGTCCAGTTCGAACGATGGAGCCGATCGCGCTCGCCGCCCGCGGGCGCACGGTCTGTGCAGGAGGCACCCCCGGCGATGCGCCAACCGCTCTTGAATCGCACGATCGGCATCGTCGCCGCCAGTGCACTGGTCGTCTCGGCGAGCGCCATGGCCATCGCGGCGAACGGGACGGCGACCGCGGCGCCGAGCGCAGGCGTTCCCGGCTTGGTGTTGACCGGGCCGGCGCAGGCCCGAGTGGGCCAGGTCGTGCACCTCGCGCTCGAGAGCCGCGCGGGCGCCGCGCTCGGAGCGTTCCAGACCACGTTGCGGTACGACGACCGCGCCGTAGAGATCCAACGTGTGCGCACGGCGTCCCACCTCTCGGGTGACGGTGCGACGCTCACCCCCCTGTCGGCCGTCGAGACGCCGAACCGCACTTTGATCGCGGGCTGGACGTGCTCGGGCACGGGCTGCGGCGCGCTTCCGCCGGCATCGCATCGCGGCTCGATCGTGCTCGCGAGCATCGATGTGCTCGTCAAGCAGTCGGGTCGAATCGCGCTCGCCGCCGACGACACCGAGCTCGACGGCGCCGACGGTCAGGTGCTCGCGCGCCCCCAGCCGGTGACGCACACGCTGTCGGTTCCGGGCTCGGCGTACCACTGGAACCCGATGCACGCGACTGCGACTGCGGCCCACTCCGCGGCGCGCTCGTACGCGCCGGCCGCGCTCGATCAGGACCACGACGGCACCGTGACAGCCTCCGACGTGACCGCGCTCACCGCGTCGTGGGTGCGGGCCGCCGAGTCCGATCAGGCGTGCCCCGTTCCCGCTCCGGGTACCGACGTCAACGGCGATGGCTGCTTCACGATCGCCGACCTTCAGTCGGTTGCTGCCAAGGTGAGCGCGGGCCGGTCGTCGGAGCGCACCATCGCGACCGTGCGCTCCGCAGGCGTGCGCACGTTTGCCGCGCCGATCACCACGTTCACGGTGAACTCGGTCAACGACGGATCCGACGCCGCGCCCGATGGCATCTGCCAGACGACGACGCCGGGCGAGTGCACGTTGCGCGCGGCGCTCCAAGAAGCGAACCGCGCGTCGGGTGCGGTGGCGATCGCGTTCAACATCGCAGGGGCGGGCGTGCACACGATCGCGCCCGCCACCGTGCTGCCTTCGCTGAACAACCCGTCGGGCATCGCGATCGACGGGTTCACCCAGCCGGGCTCGAGCGCGAACACCGATCCGCTCGCCGACAACGCCATCTACGGCATCGAGCTCAAGGGCCAAGGTCCGCACGGCATCGACGGGTTCTTCGTGGGCACGTCGAACAATGTGATCCGCGGCCTCGACATGCACGGCTTCCAGCGCGCCATCTGGATCTACGGCTTCAGCGCGAACGCCAACGTCGTCGAAGGCGACATGCTCGGCCTGCTACCGAACGGCACCTACGACCCCACCCAGGCGCTGTACGGACCGTCGAACTGCGTGGTCATGCAGCAGGGCGCGAGCAACAACCACATCGGCGTCCCCGGTGATGCGAACCGCAACGTGGTGTCGGGCTGCAACCACATCGGGATCTCCACGTACAACATCGGCACGAACAACAACTACATCCAGAACAACATCGTGGGGCTCGACCCGACCGGAACGCAGCGGCGCGGAACGGTCAGCCACGGCATCGACATCAACACCGGCACCCAGGGCACGATCATCGGCGGCACGGGCTTCGAGGAGCGCAACGTCAGCTCCGGCAACTTCCAAGAGGGTGTGGAGATCTCGCACAACCCGTTCACGCTCTACAACAAGGTGATCGGCAACTACATCGGGACCGACCTCACCGGTAACGCCGCGCCCGCCTACGCGCAGGACGGTCAGTGGGGCGTGCACCTCGAGGGCTACCCGAACTGTGGCACGGGCACGTGCCCGCTCGATGCCGGCAACAACACCGTCACGAACAACGTGATCGTGAACACCGGCCACGGCGGGATCATGGTCGACAAGGGCGTGCACGACTCCGTGATCGCCAACAATCGCATCGGCGTCACGCTCGACGGGACGCCCGCCGGAAACGCGCTCTTCGGCATCAACGTGAACGCCGGATCGGTTCGCATCACGATCGGCCCGGGGAACGAGATCGCCAACAACGACAACGGCATCCAGATCGAAGCCGACGGCGTGGAGCCCCCCGATCCCACCGAGACGATCACGAACCAGATCACCATCACGCAGAACTCGATCCACGACAACGGAACCGGCGGGATCGCGGCACTCGGCATCGACCTTGCACCGTTCGGCGTCACCAACACCGCGGGCAACTCCGACGCCCTCGTGAACGACGCGATGCTCGCCCCGACCTTGTCGAACGCGCAGCCGGCGTATGTCGATGCCACAACCTGCGCAGGCTGCACCGTCGAGCTGTTCGTCGCCGATCGTGGTGCGGGCCAGACCGGCTCCGGCAAGACCTTCCTCACGAGCGCGGTGGCCGACGCCTCGGGCGTGGTTCGCGTGTTCGTGCCGGCCGCCGGGCAGGGCCAGGTCGTGACGGCCACCGCCACGAGCCCGACCGGCAGCACGTCGGAGTTCTCGAAGAACGTCGCGATCCCGAACCCCCGACCGAACAACCAGCCTCCGGTGCCCACCTTCACGGTGACGTGCGCGCACGTGACGTGTGCGTTCGACGCCACCGCATCGCACGATCCCGACGGCAGCATCATCAACTACGCGTGGACCTTCGGTGACGGTGCCACCGCCACGGGCGTGACGGTGTCGCATGCGTACGCGACCGGCGGCGCGTTCACGGCTGCGCTCACCGTCACCGACAACGACGCGGCGACCGGCACGCTGTCGAAGACCGCGAACCCCGTGAACCAGAACCCGGTTGCCGGGTTCAGCGCGAACTGCACCTTCCAGCTCTGCAGCTTCGACGGCAGTGGATCGTCGGACCCCGATGGCGCGGTGGCGTCGTACAGCTGGGACTTCGGCGACGGCACCACGGCGAGCGGCGCGACGACGAGTCACACCTACGCCGCGTCCGGCGCCTACACGGTGGTCCTCACCGTCGGTGACGGCACGGGCGGCACGGGCACCGTCAGCCACGCCTTCGCGGTGACCGCGCTTCCGGCCGGAACGGTTGCCTTCGACACGTTCACACGCACCGCCGCGAACGGCTGGGGGAGCGCTGACGTCGGTGGAGCCTGGACCACGAACAACCCGGCAGCCGACAATGCGGTCAACGGCAGCAACGGCCGCATCGCGATCACCACCGCGACCAGCTCGCATCTCGGCTATCTCGCCGGCGTGTCGGTGCGCGACAGCGACACGACCGTCGACGTCGGAACCGACAAGACGCCCACGGGCGGCACGTGGGGCCAGGTCGCGTACCTCACGGCGCGCCGCGTCGCGAGCAACGACGAGTACCGCGTGCGGTTGCGGTTCCCGGTCGGTGGCGGCGTGAAGCTCAGCTTCGTGAAGGTCACCGGCACGAACACTGAGATCGCGATCGGCAACGAAGTGACGGTGGCCGGCCTGACGTACGTACCCGGCCAGATGTACAGCATCCGCTTCCGCGTGACCGGCGTGAACCCGACCACGCTGCAGGCCAAGGCCTGGGCAGCGGGGACGGGCCAGCCCGCGGCGTGGGCGCTGACCGCGACCGACATGCAAGCGGAGCTCCAAGCGCTCGGCAACCTCGGTGTGCGCGCCATGCTCGGCGGCAGTGCGTCGAACACGCCCGTCACGTGGAGCTTCGACAACTACGACGCGCTGGTGATCAACACGCCGCCCACCGCCGCGTTCACGCCCAGCTGCACCAACAGCGTGTGCCACTTCGACGCCACCCCGTCGAACGACCCCGATGGCACGATCGCGAGCTACGCCTGGGACTTCGGCGACGGCACCACGGGCACCGGTGCAACACCCATCCACGATTACGGGCAGAACGGCTTCGGCACCCACACCGTGACCCTCACCGTGACCGACAATCTCGGCGCCACATCGGCTGTTGCACAACCCGTCATGGTGGCAAACGTGCCCGCCGTGGCCACGTTCACGGCCAGTTGTCCCGGCTTCACGTGCTCGTTCGACGCCACCGCGTCGCACGACCCCGACGGCAGCATCGCGAGCTATGCCTGGGACTTCGGTGACGGCACCAATGCCACCGGTCCCACCGCGTCGCACACCTACGCGACGGCCGACCAGTACACGATCGTGCTCGTTGTCACCGACAACAGCGGCGCCGTCACGCCCACCAGTCAGACCATCAACGTGCTGCCGCCCAACCAGCCTCCGGTGGCCAGCTTCACGCAGACATGCACGCTCCTCTCGTGCTCGTTCGACGCGTCGGCGTCGCACGACACGGACGGCACCATCGCTTCGTACAGCTGGGACTTCGGCGACGGCACCACGGCGAGCGGCGCGGCGCCGGTGCACGCGTTCCCGCAGACGGGCAGCTACCCGGTCGTGCTCACCGTCACCGACGATCGCGGCGGGAACGGAACCGCGAGCGCGACGGTGGCCGTCATCGGCCCCAACGTCTTGCCGCACGCAACCTTCACCACGTCGTGCGTGCTGCTCACCTGTACGTTCGACGGCACGGCTTCGCACGACCCTGATGGCACCATCGTGTCGTACGCCTGGGATCTCGGCGGTGTCACTGCGTCGGGCCCGACCGCGACGCGCTCGTTCCCAGTTGCGGGCACCTGGCCGGTTCACCTCACGGTGACCGACGATCGCGGCGGTGCCGACACGGCCACTGCGAACGCCGTGGTTGCACCCGCATCACAGGTGAGCCAGTACGCGACCGACACGTTCACGCGCAGCGTCAGCAGCGGTTGGGGAACAGCCGACTCGGGCGGTGCGTGGACAGGAACGAACACCAACTTCGCCACCAACGGCACGGTCGGAACGCAGAAGGTCACTGCCATCAACGGTGGGAACAACGCCTACCTCCCGGCGCCCGGCGTCACTGACGTCGACGTGACGACGCGCGTCGCCGCCAGCGCCGTGGCGAGCGGCACGGGCCACTGGGCCACGATCAGCGTGCGCAAGGTGAGTGCGAACTTCGAGTACCGCGTGCGCGTGCGAATGTCGAGCAGCGGCATCGCGCTGGCTGCACTGAAGCTCGCGGGCAGCTCGAGCAGCACGCTCCTCGGTGCTGAGGTGAGCTCGGGACTCGCCTACACGCCCGGCCAGTTCTACCGAGTGCGGGCCGAAGCGTTCGGCGCGAACCCCACGACGATCCGGGCCCGGGTCTGGCTCGACGGCACGCCCGAGCCCGCGTCCTGGTTGATCGTGCGCACCGATGCGACTGCGGGCATCCAGGCGGCCGGCCAGCAGGGCCTCGGCAGCTTCGACGCTGCGTCGAGCGCGCCAGTCACGTTCACGTACGACGATCTGGTCATCGCTCCGGTGAACGCGCCGCCGACGCCGACGTTCACGGTGGCGTGCTCCGGTTACACCTGCAACTTCGACGGGAGCGCGTCGACGGACCCCGACGGCACGATCACGTCGTACGACTGGAGCTTCGGCGACGGCACGACGGCCACGGGCGTGACCACGGCGCACGGGTACAGCATCGGAGGCTCGTACACGGTGACGTTGACCGTCACCGACAACAGCGGCGCGAAGACGATCGTCACGCACACCGCCACGCCGAACCTCCCGCCGACCGCGTCGTTCGCTCCATCGTGCGTCGGCGACGCGTGCTCGTTCGATGCGAGTGCATCGAGCGACCCCGACGGCGCGATCGCGAGCTACGCGTGGATCTTCGGTGACGGCGCTACCGGTACAGGAGCCGCTGCTTCGCACACCTACACGCAGAGCGGCACCTACAACGTCACGGTGACGGTCACCGACGCGCAGGGTGCCACGAGCTCCACGACCCACGGCGTCACGGTCGACGCGCCGCCCACCGCAGCGTTCACCAGCGCATGCACGGGCGATGCCTGCACGTTCGACGCCACGAGCTCATCCGACGCCGACGGCTCCATCGTCAGCTATGTCTGGACGTTCGGCGACGGTGCCACCGCCACCGGCGCCACCGCCTCACACACCTACGCCACGTCGGGGACACACGCTGTGCAGCTCGTAGTCACTGACAACGCGGGCGTGACGGCGAGCGTCACCCACAACGCCATCGCCGACCAGGCACCGACGGCCGCCTTCACCTCGTCGTGCACGGATCTCGGGTGCACGTTCGACGCGACCACCTCGTCCGACCCCGATGGCTCGATCGCTTCGTACAGCTGGGACTTCGGCGACGGCACCATCACGACCGGTGTCGCGCCGGCGCACAACTACGCGACGGGCGGAACCCATACCGTCACCCTCACGGTCACCGACAACCTCGGAGCCACGGGTTCGATCGCGCACACCGTGAGTGTGAACGCCCCGCCGGTGAGCGCCTTCACCCCCTCGTGCACGTTGATGGGCTGCACGTTCGACGGCTCCGCGTCGCACGATCCCGACGGCTCCATCGTCACCTACGCCTGGGACTTCGGAGACGGCGCTACCGCCGGCGGCGTGACCGCGGCACACACGTACACCCTCGCCGGCACCTGGCCGGTGCGGCTCACCGTCACCGACAGCTCGAGTCGCGCCGTCACGGTGATGCACACGGTTGCGGTCGCACCCACGGCATCGCCGACGCAGCTCGCGACCGACGCGTTCGGGCGCACACTCACGGGATCGTGGGGGAGTGCCGACCTCGGCGGTGCCTGGACGACCTCGGGCGTGGCATCCGACTTCTCCGTCACGGGTGGCGTTGGGCGCTTCTCGCACCCGGCGACGAACACGGCCAACGCCGCGCGGTTGCTCGGCGTGTCGCAGGCCAACGTCGACATCCAGACGCGAGTCTCCTTCGACCAGGCGCAGACCGGCTTCGGCTCGTGGATCAACCTGATCGGGCGCGCCACCTCCACCAACAACGAGTACCGGGCGCGCGTGCGCTTCGCCGCCGGCAGCGTCAACGTCGAGGCATTCAAGCTTGCCGGGAGCAGTAGTGCCGTGGCCGTCGGCTCCGAGGTCGTGGCGCCCGGTCTCACCTCGGCACCGGGCCAGTTCTACCGAGTGCGTCTGAACCTCACGGGCACATCTCCCACCACGATCCGCATCAAGGTGTGGCTCGATGGCACGGCCGAGCCGGTCGCGTGGAACGTGACCGTGACCGACTCGACGCCGTCGCTCCAAGCGCCGGGTGCCGTGGGTCTGCAGTCGTGGGCCCAGGCGAGCAGCGCCTTCCCGCTCACGTTCAGCTTCGATGACCTCTCGGTGCGTCCCGCGAACCTCCCGCCCGTGGCGGCGTTCACGCCGTCGTGCACCGGACTGGGGTGCAGCGTCGATGCGTCAGCGTCGAGCGACGACGGTTCGATCGCTTCGTACCAATGGGTGTTCGGCGATGGGTCCACGGCGACCGGCGTGACCGCGGCGCACTCGTACCTCACCGCGGGCACGTACACGATCACGCTCACCGTGACCGACGATCAAGGCGTCGTCACCGTGGTGAGCCAGACCGTCGCCGTATCCTGAGCGCCGTGGCCGGTTCGTCGTTCGTCGCGCCCGTGCGGCGCGCCGGACGCGCGCTGGTCCTCGACTGGGGCATCCTGACCGCGCGCCTGCGGAGCGGACCCGACTTTCTGCTGATCGGCGCGAAGCGGTCGGGGAGCACGTCGCTGTACCGATACCTCGGCGAGCACCCGCAGGTTGCGCCGTTGTTCCCATCCGCGCGCCACGTGCCGTGGATGCGCGAGGACCAAAAGGGTGTGCACTACTTCGACACGCACGCCGCGCATCGCCTCGCGTGGTATCGCGCGCACTTCCGCACCGATGCGTCCCGAGCGCGACAGTCGCGACGTGTCGGCGCACCCGTCGTCACCGGGGAGGCGAGTCCGTACTACCTGTTTCATCCGCGCGCGGCGGAGCGGGCGGTGGTAGCCGTTCCGAACGCGCGCATCATCGTGTTGCTGCGCGAGCCGGTCGCGCGCACGTACTCGCATTGGAGCGAGCAGCGCCGCAACGGGGTGGAGACGCTCGACTTCGAAGCCGCGCTCGATGCTGAAGCGGCGCGCACCGCGGGCGAGGAGGCGCGACTCATCGCCGATCCCGCCGCCGTCTCGTTCCCGCACGAACAGCAGTCGTACGTGGCGCAGAGCGAGTACGCGCCGGCGCTCGAGCGATGGCTCGCGCACTTCCCGCGCCCCAGCTGGTGCGTGCTGCGCAGCGAAGATCTGTACGCCGATCCGCAAGCCGCGTTCGACCGCGTCACCGACGCGCTGGGGATCGGTGGCCATCGTCTCGCCGACCCGCGCCCGTGGAACGCGGCGCCGCGCGAGGAGCTCGCGGCCGAGACGCGCCGCCGGCTCGACGACCACTTTGGCCCGTTTCGCACGCGCGTCGCCGAGCTCCTCGGCCCCGAGGTCACCTGGCCGTGAGCGTGGAGCTCGTCGCCTATCCGCCGAGCGGCCGGCTGCTCGTTCCCGCCCACGGCGCGCGCGGCGCGGCCGCTGGTGCGACCGTGCTCATGGCCTGTCGCCCCGTCGTCGTTGCCGCGCACCATGGCGCGTGGGCGGCACTGCGCGTGCTCGGACCGCGCGTGTTGCCGGGGGAGCGGATTGGCCTCGAATCGGCGGAACCCCTCGGCGAGCTGCTCGCACCGCTGCGCGCCGCGCTCGGGCCCTTCGACGGCGCGGCGGTGCTGACCCGCCGCCAGGCGCTGCGCCCGGCACTGCTCGCGCTCGTGCTGCGCGACGGTCGGCCACGCGCGTTCGTGAAGGCCGTTCCGACCTCGACCGACGCCGGGCTGCGCCGCGAGCAGGCCGCGCTCCACGCGCTCGCCGGGGCCCGCGGACCGGGCGGCATCGTCGTACCGCGCGTGATCGCCGCCGGCTCCGACCGTGGCTGGAGCTGGCTGGCTTCGACCCCCATGCCCGCCCGGCCGCACCGGCCGGCCGGGCAGCGCACGCCCGTCGAGGAGATCGCCTCGTGGCTGCACGGCGCCCTCGCCGACGCGGTGCCCCGTGACGACACGGTGCCCTCGCACTGGTCGGCGATGCACGGCGACTTCGCGCCGTGGAACGTGCGGCGCTACCTCGGTGGGCCGTTGGCGCTCGTCGACTTCGAGGAAGCGGCCCTCGCTCCACCGGCCGCCGACGTCACCTATTGGCACGCGGCGCGAGCCGCACTCCGAGACGCGCAGCCGGCTGTGCCGCTCGACGACGAGGCCCGCGGCTACTGGCTCGGCGTCGTGGAAGCGCGCCTGGCTCGTGGGGTCGATCCAACGCTTGACCAGCGATTGGTTAACGCTCTACGTGGCAGTCGCGCGAATGCGTGACGTGTGCCCCTCTGAGGCAATCGGCGCTCGGGATCGCTCGGGAGCAAGCGGTACCGTTCTTCCGATGGCTCTGGAGGCGACCGACGACGCGCCGCCCGTGCGCGCGGCCACGCGGGTGCTCTTCATCGCCGGGTTCGGACGGAGCGGCAGCACGATCCTGGGCCAGGTGCTCGGCGCCACGCCGGGTTTCGTGCATGTCGGTGAGCTGAACTTCATCTGGGAGCACAACTTCCGAGAGAACCGCCAGTGCGGATGCGGTCTCGCGTTCGACGAGTGCCCGTTCTGGAAAGACGTCATCGGCCGCGCCTTCGGTGGCTTCGACGGTGTCGACGCCTACGAGCTGTCCGGCTTGGCGCGCCACAGCACACGGACCCGTCACGGACTGGCGATGCTCGCGCCCCGGGGGCGCGTCCGCCTCCAACAGCGCGCGCGTCCGTATCTCGAGGCAATGGAGCGTCTGTACCGCGCCGTGCGCGACGTATCGGGCGCCGACGTGGTCGTCGACTCGTCGAAGCTTCCCGCGTACGGCTTCCTCGTGGGTGCGTCGCCGGGCATCGACCTTCGCGTGGTGCACCTCGTGCGCGACCCGCGCGCCACGGCGTACTCGTGGCTCCGCCGCTCGCGCACCGAGGGTGATGCGAACCGCCCGTACCTGCCGCGACAGGGGAGCACCGAGAGCGCGCTCACGTGGAACACGTGGAACGTCGTCACCGAGCTGATGTGGCGCGACGAGCGCGAGCGGTACCTGCGTGTGCGCTACGAGGATCTCGTACGCGATCCCCGTGACGAGGTCTGCAAGGTTGTCGAGCACGCGGGCATGTCGGGGTCACAGATCCCGTTCGTCGACGACCACACCGTGCGCCTCGAAGTTGCCCACACGGTCGCGGGCAACCCGAATCGATTCGCGCAGGGAGACGTGGAGATCCGCGCCGACGACGAGTGGCGCGACGAGATCAGCCGCGGGCAGCTGTGCTCGGTGACGGCGCTGACGTTCCCCGTGATGACCCGGTACGGCTACTCGCCGATTCGGCACTGAGCGCGACGACGATCGCCGCGGTCGCCGCGGCGAGCAGCACGCCGATGCCGAACGCCACGTTCACCGAAGATCTCGACGCGGTGCGCAGGTCCGAGGGCGCGACTGCCGCGCCGACGACCGCGAGCACGACCGCCCCCACGGCGGCCGAGCCAATGCGGCGCAGGAAGTCCGCATCGGGAGTCACGGTCTTCACAGGGCCGACGAGTGCCGCCGCGGCGAGCGCCACGAGCGCGCCACCCACGGTGTCGAGCACTCGATGCTGCGCGGCGGCCACGACGATCGCGATCACGATCGTGAGCGCGGCGGTGGCCGTGGGCACGACCCAGCGCCACGCGGGCAACACGAGCAGGCCGGCCAGGATGCAGCCGCCGGCGAGGGCCACGTGACCGCTGGGGAACGACGATGCAGAGAGGTACGCCGGCTCCCAGGCGCGCGCGGGCCGCGGGAGCAGCACCTTGCCGATCTCGGCGATCGCGAGCGACAGGGCGGGGATGGCGATGGCGCGGACCCGCACGAGCATGGTCATGCGCCGGCAGAGCGTGCACGCCAGGCCGATGACACACAGGATCACCAAGGCGGTCGCCCAGCTGCGCAACGACGGCACGCCGTGCGCATGCAGCCGATCGTCGGCGCGGTGCGCGTGCTGGAAGAACTTCGTCGTGTCGTCGAAGCGGCGGAGCGGCCCGACGATGATGGCGGCCACGTACACCACGAGCGCGGCGCCGGCGGCGATCGCAGCCCGCTGCGCCCTTCCCATGGGCCGGTTCACCGAACGGCTCGCGGCCGGGCGGTCGCGGCGCACCGCGGAACCTCGGAGCACGGTGCCATGGGTTCGTTACGGTAGCGATCGTCGCACCGCGCGCTCGGTGCGGCCGGCCGCCGTGGAGCCATGTTCCACAGATGCTTCACACGGCTCGCAGCGCACCCGCGCCGGGCGCTTCCGCATCGAGCACCGCGGGGGAGGCGGCCACGCGCCGCACCGCCACGATGTGGTCGGTACGCAGGCTCGCCACGCGCACCGACCAGGTCGACAGCTTGCCCGGATGGCCGTCGGCCAGGAAGAACGTGGTGAGCGGACCTTCGAGCTGGTAGGAGTCAGCCTCGTCGATCCGCTCGATCGAACCGTCGGTGATGGTCACGTCGAAGGTCATGCGACTGTTGTACGCCCTGTTGCTTGTGGGGCGAAAGATGCGCAAGTTGTGGATCGCCTGGGGATATCGCGCGCGCTCAGCGCGGCACCACACCGTCGAGGAAGCTCCCGACGCGTGCGTTCCACTCGACGGCGCACTCGAAGTAGGGCGAGTGCCCGGCGTCTGCGATCAGCTCGAAGTGCGCGCCGATCGCGGCGGCGACCGGCTCGACGAGGGCCGCCGGGAACAGCTGATCGTGGGTGGCGCTGATCCAGAGCTTGGCGAAGGGGAGTGCCGCCACCGTCTCCGGCGAGTGGCGGGTGCCGGTGAGCGCCCGCACCACCGCCGGCATCGGGGGCTGGTGGAACGTGTTCAGCTGCTGGTAGAGGAACGCGAGGGCCAGGTCGCGTTCCGCCAGCTGCTGTCCCACGGCATCGTGGCGGCCGAGCTCCTGACCGACGAGCTCACGCTCCGTGGCCGTCGACGCCGATCCGAGCCCGGCAAAGTGGCCCAGCAGCTCGTTGGTCCAGATGCCCCCGACGGTGTTGGCGAGCACCAGGCTGACCGTGCGATCCGGGTGCGCGAGCGCGAACGCCGCGGCCCACCAGCCGCCCATGGATTGGCCGACCACATGCGCCGAGGGCGTGTCGGTGGCGTCGAGCACGGCGGCGAGATCCGCTACGCAGGCATCGGTGCTGAGCGCATCGGTGCCGTTCGTCGAGCAGCCGAACCCACGCGTGTCCCAGGTGACCACGCGCCAGCCCGCGCCGGCGAGCGCCGGAACCTGTTGGAACCATGCTGCGTGCGAGCCGCCGGCGCCGTGGCCGAGCACGACCGTGCCACGGGATGCGCGGCCGGGAAGCGTCAGCTCGAAGTAGATCGACTCGCCCTGCGATGCGGCGGTGCCGGTCGTCCAGCGCACGCCGGGGAGTATGGCAGATCCCAACAAAGTGACATAACGAGGATTATCGGCGGTACGAACAGGGGATCAACCCGAACGCCGCTGCGTCGCTGCGGCGTACATCGCGCGGGTTTCCGACGCATCGCTCTGACCTGGGCCAACGCGCCTGATGCGTCGTTCACCCGCACAAGACGCGGGCTTCCGACGCATCGTCGGTGTGGGATGCGGTCTTCAGAGGCGGCCGGCGGCGCGGGCCGCGGCTTCGGTCTCGTCGAGCTGGCGCTGGATGATGTCGAGCCCGGCGTCCCAGAACCCCGGGTCGGCGAGATCGCAGTCGACGATCCGCCCGAGCTCCTCGGGCGCCATCGAGCCGCCGGCCCGCAGCAGCTCGAGGTACGCGGGCACGAACGAATCGCCCTGGGCCTCGTACCGGGCGTACACCGACAGCGCCAGCAGCTGCCCGTAGGCGTACGCGTACACGTAGCCCGGTGTGGCGATGAAGTGCGGGATGTACGACCACCACGAGCGGTACCCGTCGGTGATCTCCACCGCGTCGCCGAGCATGGCGTGCTGCTCCTGGTACCAGAGCTCGCCGAATCGCTCGACAGAGAGCTCACCGGCCGTACGGCGCTCCGTGTGGACGGCGTCTTCGAAGCGGTTCATCGCGATCTGGCGGAACACCGTCGCGATCGCGCCCTCGAGGCTCTCGGCGAGCAACGCCAGACGGTCGTTCGGATCTTCGGTCTGCTCGAGCAGTCGTCCGAACGTGACCGTCTCGCCGAAGACCGACGCCGTCTCGGCCAGCGTCAGCGGCGTCGACTGGTGGAAGACGCCCTGCGGCCGCGCCAGGTACGCGTGCACGCCGTGGCCGAGCTCGTGCGCGAGGGTGAGCACATCACGCCGGTTCGAGGTCCAGTTGAGCAGCAGGTACGGGTGATGCGACGGCACGGTGTACGCGCAGAACGCGCCGCCGCGCTTACCCGGGCGAACCGGAGCGTCGATCCACGAGTCGTCGAAGAATCGCTGCACCGTGTGCGCGATCTCATCGGAGAATGACCCGTAGGCATCGAGGACGAGCGCCTTGGCTTCATTCCAACCGATGTGCGCGTCGGAGACCGCGACCGAGGCCATGCGGTCGTAGTCCTTGATGCACTCCACGCCGAGGAGCTGTGCCTTCAGCGAGTACCAACGCTGAGCGATCCCGTAGCGGCCCTGCACGGCATCGACGAGCGCCTGCACGGATTCGTCGCTGGCTTCGTTGGCGAGGTTGCGGCTCGCCACCCACGACGGGAAGTGGCGCAGACGGTCGTCGATCCCCTTGTCGGCCAGCAATGTGTTGAACACGTAGCCGCGTGAGCGCAACCCCGGTTCGAGCGACGCCGTAACGGCCTGCGCGGCGCGTCGGCGTTCGTCGCCATCCGGTGACTGCAGCCGCGACAGCGCGCCCTCGAGTGACAGATCGGCGCCATCGAGGTCGACGCGGAGCGACGCGGTGAGCTCTTCGAACAATCGGACCCATGCGCTCGCGCCGGTGACCGACTTCTCCGACAAGATGACTTCTTCGGGTTCCGAGAGCAGATGCGGTCGGTAACGCCGCTGAGAGCGCAGGTGATGTCGCGCGAACGCGAGCCGCTCGTCGCGCACGAGCTCTTCGGCGCGTTCGTCGTCGAGCGCAGCCCATTCGAGATCGAAGAACAACAGCTTCGTGTTGATCTGCGTGGACCGTTCTTCCACGCGCATCAACCGCGCGCCGTTCGCGGGATCGGCGGTGTCGACCGCGAACGCGAGGTGCACGTAGTTGCCCGCGCGACCTACGAGCTCGGCGATCTCCTCGAGCCCGTGCATGAACGTGGCGAGCGTGCCCGCGTCCATCGTGGCGATCGTGCCCCGCGCCGACTCGAGCTCGGTGGCCTTGGCGGTGGCCGCGTCGAGCAGCTCGTCGACGCCGGCGTCGCCTGCGGTCGGGAGCAGCGCGCCGATGTCCCAGGCGACGTCGAGCGCGCCCAGGTCGGTATCGCCGGTGCCGGTCTCCGTGGCTGTCATAGACGGCGAATCTAGGCGTCGCCGTGCACGCGCGTCAGCGGTCGACTGGATCGAGCGCGCCGGAGTCGGCGAGGAACTGGGCCAGACCTTCCACGAGGTCGTGTCGCTCGACGGCGTCGACCGGCACCCAACGTGCCTCGGCCGCGTCGTCGGCCGCGTGCGGCTCCGGGCGGGCGTCGGTGGGCTCGGCCAATCGAGCCGCGTGGCACAGGATCACGAAGTGGCCGTCGGCGTCGATGCGCTCGGCAACGCCGAGCAAGCGCTCGACTTCCACGCGGAGCCCGGTCTCCTCCATCACCTCGCGCACGACGGCGTGCGCCAGCTGTTCCCCCGGCTCGACGCGGCCGCCGGGCACCGCCCAGCGCCCCGCGTGCGCGCCGCGGCCCCGTTGCACGAGCAGGAGATCGGATGCGTGCCGCACGACGGCACTCACGCACACTTGCGGTGCGCTCACCGCCGTTTGGCGTGCATGGTGAGCAAGCGCGCCGTGAAGCCGTGCGCTTCGAAGAAGTTCTTCGCTGCACGATGCCCGGGAAGTGCGACGGCGTCGATGCCGTCACAACGCTGCGCATCGCACCAGGTGCAGAGCGCGTCGAGGAGGGCCTCCCCCACTCCGACGGCTCGGGCCTCGACCTCGACGAACACCTCGGCGATCACGGCGAGGCGCGTGCCGTCGCGCAGCACATCGATGCGCGCCGTGCCGTAGCCCACCACGACGTCGTCGATGGTGCCCACCACGAGTGCGCTGTCGGGTCCGGCCGCGGCCGCGGCGTAATGATCGGCGAGTGGTTCGCTCGCCGCGAGCGTTGCGGCCCACAGCTCGCCACCGCGCATCGGTACGAGCTCGTCGCGCAGCTGCTCCGCGAGCTTCACGACATGCTCGATGTCGTCCGGGTGTGCGGGCCGCGCGCCCTCCATGATCAGCCCGCCGCGAGCTGATCGATCTTGCCGAGGATCGTGCGCCGCCGCCGATGCGCGCTCTCGTACTCGCGGATCGCCGAGAGCTCCTCGGGGTCGAGGCCGGCGAGGCGCTCGACCACTTGCGATGCCGACAACGCGTCGTAGCCGGGGATCGCCAACGCGTTCGCGCCGTTCAGTGTGTCGACGGATGCGCCGTGACTCGTGCCGTTCACGGCGACACCGTTGGTGTGATCGCGTCGCGGCTCGGGGGCCGGGGCGGCGGTTGTCGCGGAAGGCTGGTCGACGTGTGGCTCGACGGGGATTGACGGCACCGCGGTGCCCGGCACGGCATCGGCATTCGCCACCCGGGCGCGTGTCTCGCCGAACCCGTTCCGGGCGACGGTCGCCGGCGCGGCACCGGAACCGGAGTCGGGCGCAGTGTGCAAGTGGCCGCGCACGCGGTCGCGCACCGCGGGAACGCCGAACGCGAGCGCCACCTCCCCTGCGCCGCGCACCGACTTCAACCGGCGCTGGACCTGCTCTTCGTGCTTGGTGACCTCGGCGCGCCCGCGCGCCACGAACATGTTCACGAAGTTGGGCGCGAGATCGCGCACCCACAGCGCTACGCCGATGGGCGCGTACACGCAGACCTCGACGGTGCGGCGAAGACGCTCGGCCTCGCTGGTCACAACCCTCCTCATGCCGTTCCCGACACCGATGCGCCCGCAGGATCCGACGCGGTCTCGGGCACCGGTCCAAGCACCGGTACGGGAGGCTCGTCGGCCGGCGGCGCTGACTCATCGACTGCTGCCGAGTCTACGGATCCGATCGCGCCACGGCGCCCTCGACGCTTGGTCGACCAGGCCGCTCCCCCGGCGGCGAGCACGCCGAGCACCGACGCGCCGAGCGCCCAATCGCCGTAGCGCACATACGGCGTGAGGCCGCGGCGCGTGGCGACGGTGGCGTCGATGATGCCGTTGTGGAAGAACGAGCTCTCGGTGATCACCCGGCCCCGGGCGTCGATGATCGCCGAGTGCCCCGAGATCGACGCCTGCAGCACCACGCGCCCGGTCTCGGCGGCGCGCAGCTGGCCGGCCGCAAGGTGCTGCGCGGAGTTCGCCGAGCGGCGGTACGACCGGTTGTTGGTCGACACGACGATCACCTCGGCGCCGCGATCGACGAGCGGTCGCACCTGGTAGCCGAACGCCGACTCGAAGCAGATCACGGTCGCGATCTCGTGGCGGTGCCCGTCGCGGCCCGCGGCGAGGGTGAACAGGCCGGGCCGATGGCCGGGCACGAAGTCGCGCGGGATCTGGTCGAGCGCGCTCACGACGTGGACGAGCACCGACCGGCCGGGCACGTACTCGCCGTAGGGCACGAGATGGCGCTTGGCGTAGGTGCCGACGAGCCGTCCGGTCGGGTCGTAGAGCAGGTCGAGGTTCGACACGAGCGTCCCCTGCGGGTTCGCGTCGGTGACCGCGTTGGCGAGCACGTAGCTGTGGAGGCGACGGGCCGTCGCCACGAGGTGCGTGGTGAGCCACGGGTCGTGGCGCGGATCGGCGTCGAGGCTCGACTCGGGGAACACCACGAGGTCGTAGCGGCCCCGCAGCTGATCGGCGAGCGCGAAGTGCCGGGCCGGGAGGTAGCGGGCGTCGAGCTCGGCGTTGGTGAGGTCGCGGTCCTTGTCGTTGCCCTGGAGCAAGGCGACGTGCAGCGACCCGCTCACCGTGGTGGCAGGCCACCACACGAACCACGTGGCCACGACGGCTGAGAGCCCCACGAGCACCGCGCCACTGCGCAGCACTGCCGGCAGGATCGCCGGCGCCCGACGAGCCACGACGACGTCGACGAGGGCGGCATTCGTGAGCACGACCGCGAACGAGACGAGCGGCAGCCCGCCGAGACCGGCGAGCGCCCGCAGCGGCGCGATGTCGTGCATCGCGTAGCCGAGCTCGCCCCACGAGAAGCCGCCGAGCGGCCAGCGCGCCACGAGCCCTTCGAGCGTCACCCACACCGCTGCGGTGAGCCAGGGTGAGGCGTACCCGCGGCGGCGCAGCGCGGCCACGATCGCGCCCGCACCGGCCCAGTACGCGGCCAGCGCGGCCACGAAAGGGCCGATCGCGACGGCGCCGAAGTACCAGGCCCACGACACGACGATCCCGTAATAGGCGATGCCGGCGAGGAAGGCGTGACCGGCGGCGCCGCGTGGCGAGTCGGTACGCCACAGCCAGAGCAGCGGGATCAGGCCGACGAAGGCCAGCGCGCCGAGATCGGTCGGCGGGCGCGACAGCGCGAGCACGAGTCCGGCGCCGAGCGCGATCCCCCGCCGGATCCAGCGGTCACCCGAGCCGGACATCGCCCCGACGCTAGTGACGGTCTCGAACAAGCGCCGTTCAGGCGCAGTCGGAGCAGAGCTGGCGGTCCGCGTCGGCGAGCATGTGGCGCGGCAGCACCAAAAAGCAGCTCGAGCACACGAACTCGCCGGGGCGCCGGGGCACGATCTTGGTGCCCGCTTCGCCGCGTTCGTCGGGTTCGTCGTCTTCCTCGTCGTCGTCCTCGAGGCCCGCCTTGGCGGTTCGCTCGCGCAGCACCACGTCGAGGGCTTCTTCGACGTCGTCGGGGTGGAGCTCTTCGTCGAGGTCGATGATCTCCTCGTCGTCTTCTTCCGCGACGACGGGGACCGCTTCGACTTCGTCGTCTTCTTCGACGGGGGCGACGACGACCTCGTCGTCGACGACATCGACGAGCAGGGCGTCGTCGTCGACCAGGTCGTCATCGACGAGGGCATCCTCGTCGATGTCCGCGTCGAAGTCTTCTTCGATCTCAGGTTCTTCGTCGAAGTCGTCGTCGCTCATGGGTTCAACTCGCAAAGCAGGCAGGAGGCGCAGGCCGGGGGCCACGCGGGCGCCGGAGTATAGAGCCGGTCGCGCGCCAGGGGTGTCGTGAGGTCGCGCGCCCTGAACAGCCCCACAGCCGAGGTATTCCCACGGGGCCACAACTCACGCCTGCGGGCGGCCGAGACGGACGAAGGTAGGCGCAGACGGCAACGGCTGCGCGGTCCAGGAGACTGTTGGGGCCGCTGGTGCCCCGGGCCCGGCGCGGGCGCAGTTGCAGCAGCGTTCTCTACTGGGTCTCCTGGACCGTCGCCCTCCGTGCTTGCCCCTTTGCGCCCCTCACGCTCGCATGGCTGGAGCGGGCGTGGACAGGAGCGGATGTAGTACGCCGCATCGCGCGTACTGCTGTCAAGCCCAGGTGCCGCGCGCGGCGCTGCGCTGACCTGCACTGTCACGCGTCGGTGCAGGTCAGCGCAGGCAGAAAAAAACTGTCGACGAACGGCGCGCGAATGTCAGGTCGCGCGTTGGCGGCGACGCGCTTCGGCGGCGCGTTCACTCGCAAGTCGTTCGAGCTCGTACTCGTCGTGGTCGACGTAGATCATCGCGTCGGCAAGCGCGCGGTGGCCGGCGCGCTCGGCGATCAAGTGATGCATCGCTTGCGCGACGCGCCGGTACGTGGGATGTCCTTGCGGCGCGCTCCGAAGCTCGATCAAATGCATCGCCTCGCGTGCGTTCATCTGCATCACGTAGCGCATGCGGTACGAGAGACTGACCGCGTACGAAGCTTCGTCCGTGAAGTCTTCGGCGAGCTCATGGTAGAGGTCGGCGGAGCGTGCCATCGCATCGTCGTAGAGATCGCCGAACCCCGCGTCTTCGACGGCTTCGGGCACGTCGTAGCCGTGCGCCGGCGTCAGCGTCTGCCATTCGATGGTGAGCATGCGATGGCGCTGCAGGTCGCGGAACGCGCCGTAGTCACCGAGGATGTCGAAGCGGTATCCGGTGCGCTCGAACGCGCGGCCGGGCTTGTGGCGCCGGTTCGTGCGATCGCCGACGTACGCCGCGAGCAGCGCGTAGCGCTCGTCGCCGCTGAGCGCGCGCACGCGGTCGAGCAGGGTCGATTCGGCGAGGTGCGAGTGCGGGTAGCAGATCGCCGCGAGGACCTTGTCTTCGCCTTCGGGGTCGAAGTCGAGCAGCTCCACTTCGGGCCGGTCGAGGTCGCCTGCGTCGTCGTTGGTGTCGTCGAACAGCTTCGCGACCAGGTCACGGGTGGTCTCTCGGGTGCTGGCGAGGTAGTCGGTCCACGCTCCGCCGCGTTCGGGGCGGTCGACGCGGGTGAGGAACGACGGGATGACCTTGCGCAGCTCGAGGAGGATCTCCTCGGCATAGGCGCGGGCTTCGGGCAGGGGGTGGGCGCGCATGCGCATGAGCAGCGCTTCGAACGCCTGACCGGTGCCGTAGATCCCGACGTTCGACAGCGACGCGGCCGGCAGCACGCCACGCACTGCGTCGCAGGCCTTCGCCTTGATCGACTGCTTGTGCACGAAGTCGGAGTCGCTCGGCGCCTTCGGATACCGCTCTCGCGCCCACTCCATCATCTCGCGCAACAGTGCGCTGTACGCGTCGAAGAGGCCGTCCATCTCGGCGACGTAGCGCGCTCCATGGCGAGACATGCACACCGACGGCGGCCGGTAGTACCGGTAGCGGCCGTCGAGCTTCGCGTCGTACGGGATGTAACGCGTGGACTGCTCGAGGTAGCTCATGATGCGGCCCCACTCGAGGACCTTCGTGAGAAGGTTCGACGACTGCTCACAGGCCAGGTGCACGCCACCGAGCTGCGCGACGGAGTCGTCGCCGTACTCGAGGAACACGCGGTCGTAGAGCTCCTCGGCGCGCTTCAACCCGATCGTCGCGTCGACGGTGAGGTCACCGGTGAGGTCGAGGTCGTTGACGAATTCGTCGAGGAAGAGCCGCCGCAGACTCTTGTGCGTGCGGGAGTACCGCGCGAAGAGTGCGCCC
>JADGOO010000193.1 GCA_017882905.1 Acidimicrobiia bacterium
AGAGCCCGCCGGGCGAAGCAGGCGCAAGAGTTACGCGGCGATCGAAGCAGCCCAGGAGCGACGAAGGAGCGACATTGGTGCGCAGTGAGCTCGCCGCGCCGGGCGAAGCAGGCGCAAGAGTTACGTGACGAGGCCGCGCTCCATGACGGGGTCTTGGAGTCGGCCGCGCATCTGCAGGATCGCCTTGGTGTGGATCTGGCAAACGCGACTCTCGGTGACGCCGAGGACGCCGCCGATCTCCGCGAGCGTGAGGCCCTCGTAGTAGTAGAGGGTGAGCACGAGTCGCTCTCGGTCGGGCATGCGATTGATGGCGTCGGCGAGAACGTGACGCATCTCTTCGCTCTCGAACGCGGCGACCGGGTCGTTGGCCGTGTCGGCGATCGTGTCGCCGACGGTCGCACCCGTGGTGCGGTCGTGGCTCGCCGCGAGGAGCTCGTCGAGCGCGACGACACCGACGAAGCTGATCTGGCTCATCGTTGCCGCGAGGTCGTCTTCGCTCACGCCGAGCTCGCCGGCGACTTCGCCGTCGGAGGGCGTGCGGCGCAGCTCGTTTTCGAGCTTCGAGAAGGCGCGCTCGATCGCGCGGGCCTTGGCGCGCACGGAGCGCGGCACCCAGTCGATCGAGCGGAGCTCGTCGATAATGGCGCCCTTGATGCGGCTGATCGCGTAGGTCTCGAACTTGAACCCGCGGCTCGGGTCGAACTTGTCGATCGCGTCGATGAGCCCGAACATGCCGTAGCTGACGAGGTCGGATTGCTCGATGTTCTGCGGGAGTCCTGCGGCGACGCGACCGGCCACGAACTTCACCAGCGGCGAGTAGTGCAGGATCAGGCGGTCTCGGGTGTCGCGATCGCGGCGCAGCTGATACGCGTCCCACAGCTCGCTTACGACCGAAGTGGCGTCGTCCATGATGTCCCTTCGGGGGGAACGCTCACGCCCGAGGGTGGGCGTGCTCGTACACCGCTATTAGTCGGTCAGCGGTGACGTGAGTGTAGACCTGCGTGGTCGAAAGGTCCGCGTGGCCGAGCAGCTCCTGGACGGCCCGCAGGTCGGCGCCGCCCTCGAGGAGATGCGTGGCGTAGGCGTGGCGGAGCGCGTGGGGGTGCAGCGTGCGACCGTCGGCCAGCGGGTGCGCGGCCACGATCCGGTAGGCGTCTCGGGTGGTGAGGCGCCGACCTCGGCGGTTGAGGAACAGGGCGTCGGAGGGGGTGGCCGGACTGGTCAACGCCGGACGCCCGGTTCGCAGGTAGGTGCGCAGCACCTCGATCGATGTCGCGTTGATCGGGACACGACGCACCTTCGACCCCTTGCCGAGGACGGTGACGTGCGCGCGCCGCAGCTCGACGTCGCCGGGCGCGAGGCCGCACAGCTCGCTGACGCGGAGCCCCGCACCGTAGAGCAGCTCGAGAACAGCGCGGTCGCGTGCCGACACGGGGTCGTCGTCGGGTTCGACACCGTCGAGGAGCTCCGCCGTCGCCGGCGCGCTCGGCACCTTCGGGAGGCGACTCGCCTTTCGTGGGGCGCGCAGGTGCCGACCGGCGCTCGACGTGACCACCTCATGGCGCTGCAGGTGGCGCAGCAGCGCGCGCACCGCCGCGGCCTTGCGCGCGATCGACGTGCGCGCGAAGCCGCGGGTGTCGAGATACGCGAGGTAACGGCGCAACACGCGAGCATCGAGGTTCGCCGGCTCGGGACAGCCGCCGCGCGCGCACCACTGCGCGAACTCCTCGGCGTCGTGTGCGTACGCGCGCCGCGTGTGCGGGCTCAACGACGACAGCGTCGCCACAAACCCGGCAACGTCCCAGGGGCCTTCCATTGCGCCTGCTTCGCCCGGCGCGGCGAGCTCACTGCGCACCGACTCACTCGCTTCGCTCGCCTCGGCTGCTCCGATCGCCGCGCGGTTGGGCGCGGTTGCGAGATCGCGTCGGCGTTGCTGCACGAAGACGACGGTAGTTGGCGTTCTCTGGCCGCTCCGGTTCTTGGTGGCGTTCGGATTCTTCCGGTTGCGGGTCCCGGCGCTTGCTGTCACACCCGCTCCGTACGGTCGATCGCATGCTCGCATCGGTATGTTCAGCCACGCTCGACGGCATCGACGGTCGCCCCGTCACCGTCGAGGTGCACGTCTCGCGTGGCCTGCCCGGATACGGGCTCGTCGGTCTGCCCGACGCGGCCGGCAGGGAATCGCGCGAGCGCGTGCGCGCCGCCCTGCTCTCGTCGGGCCTCGAATGGCCCCAAGCGCGCATCACAGTGAACCTCGCTCCCGCGGCCGTGCGCAAGGCGGGTGCGGGTTATGAAGCCGCGATCGCGTGCGGAGTGCTCCTCGCATCGGGCGCGCTCCCGGCGGGCGTGCTCGAGCACACCGCCGTGCTCGGCGAGCTCGGCCTCGACGGCGCGCTGCGCCACGTGCCGGGCACGCTGGCGCTCGTCGACGCGCTGGCGCGCGCCGGCGTCGAGCGTGTGATCGTGCCACTCGCTTCCGCCCGTGAAGCTGCACTTGTACGTCGCGTCGAGGTGTTGGCCGCATCCACGCTCGCCGAGCTGCATGCGTGTCTCAAGGGCGAATGGCCGTGGGCCGACCCGCCGGCCGCATCTGACACCGACCTCGATGCCGACGCGTCCGCGGCGGCCGCCCGCGGCGACGACCCGCTCGACCTGGCCGAGGTGCGTGGCCTCACCGAAGCGCGGCGTGCCCTCGCCGCCTGTGCTGCCGGCGGTCACAACCTGTTGCTGGTCGGGCCGCCCGGCGCGGGCAAGACGATGCTGGCCCGCCGACTGTCGTCGATCAGTGCACCACTCCCCCACGACCCTGCGCTCGCGGTGACGCGCATCCACTCGGCCGCGGGCCAGCGCGCCGCAGGCGGCCTCGTCGAGCTCCCGCCGTTCCGCGCCCCGCACCACGGCGCATCGGCGGCTGCGCTCGTGGGCGGCGGGTCGAACGGTCGAATCCGCGTTGGCGAGGTGACGCTCGCGCACCACGGTGTCCTGTTCCTCGACGAGCTCGGCGAGTTCGCGCCCAACGCGCTCGAGGCCCTGCGCCAACCGATCGAGGATCGCGTCGTGCGCGTCTGTCGGGCGGGGATCACGAGTGAGCTGCCGGCCGACTTCGTGTTGCTGGCGTGCTGCAATCCGTGCCCGTGCGGTCTCGGCGACGCACGCTGTCGCTGCAACGACATCCAACAGGCGCGCTATCGCCGGCGGCTCTCGGCGCCCCTGCTCGACCGGTTCGATCTCCGCCTGCGCGTCGAAGGTCCACAGGCGAACGAAGCGGCCGGCGAGCCGTCTTCAGTGGTGCGCGCACGCGTGGTCGAAGCCGTCGAACGCCAGTCGCACCGCTTCCGACACGCCCGGTTCCGTCGCAACGCACACGTGCCTGCCGGTGCGCTCGACCGCTACATCGAGCTCGCGCCGGACGCGCGCGCCGAGCTGGTGGCCATCGGCACGGATCGCGCGTTGTCGGGTCGGGGCCTGGCTCGCGTGCGGCGCGTTGCTCGCACGATCGCCGATCTCGACGGGTGCGCCGAGGTCGAGGTCGCGCACCTCGCTGTCGCCGCCGAGCTCCGCCAGGACGTGGTCTGAGTGACGGCGACCGAGCGTGAGGTAGCGGCGGCATGGCTGGCCGGGCTCCCCGGCGCCACCGCCGCTCGGCTCCGTGCACTGTGGGTCGCGCACGGCACTCCGGAGGCCGCGGCCGACGCGGTCGACGCCGGCCGCGTCACGCTGCGCCCGCCGCGTCGCGCCGACAGCGCTTCGGTCGGCGGCCCGCTCGCGCCGGCGTCCGGCCCGATGCGATCGCGCGCCATGGTGCGCACGCTCATGGCTCGGCGCGGCACACGCGTCGTTCTTGCGGGCGACGCCGACTGGCCGTTCGCCACACTCGTTCCCGACGACCAACCGGCGTTGCTCTTCGCTGAAGGTTCCGGTTTCGAGGCGCTGACGCGGCCGGCTGTGGCCATCGTCGGAACGCGAGCCGCATCGCCCCACGGGCTCGCCGACGCGCGCGAGATCGCGTCCGTGGCGGTGCGAGCCGGATACACGGTGGTGAGTGGGCTCGCCATCGGCATCGACACCGCGGCCCACGAGGGCGCGCTCGCCGCCGGCGGGCTCACGATCGGTGTCGTCGCGACCGGTGTCGACGTCGTCTACCCCCGCCGCAACGCGGCGCTCGTGCAGCGCGTGCGCGCGCAAGGTCTCGTGGTCGGCGAGTACGCCTTCGCCACGCCGCCCGAGCGCTGGCGCTTCCCCGTCCGCAATCGGATCATCGCCGCGCTCGGAGCTGTGACGGTGGTCGTCGAGGCGACCGCCAGCGGTGGTGCGCTCAGCACCGCGCGCGCCGCCGCAGACCTCGGTCGCGACGTGCTCGCCATGCCCGGCTCCCGGCGCAACCAGGCCGCCGCGGGCACGAATGCGCTGCTGCGCGACGGTGCGCAGGTTCTCCTGGAACCGGCGGATCTCTTCACCGCACTCGGCCGCGCCGACGTCGGTCGTGGCGAATGGGATGCGCCGCGCACCGTCGCCTTGTCAGGCGGCGCGCGGCAGGTGCTCGACGCATGCGGCGGCGAAGCGGCCACGCTCGACGCGCTCGTCAGCCGGAGCGGCCTCGACACTGCCGCCGTGGCGGGCGCACTGCGCGAGCTCGAGCGGGCCGGGCGCATGGAGCGCGCCCGAGGCTTGTTGTGGCCGCGATGACCGCACGATCACTCGCCGGTGAATTGCGGTTCGCGCTTCTCGAGGAACGCCATCACGGCTTCCGCCGCGTCACGAGAGCTGAACATCGCGGCCTGCGCGATCGTCTCGTAGTCGAGTGCCTCAGCCATGCTCATCGAGAACGACTGGTTGAGCAGCTTCTTGGCCACGCTCAGCTGGATCGGCGGCATCGCCGCGAGTCGCGCCGCGATCTCGCCGGCTTGGGCCAGCAGCGAATCGTGCGGCACGATCCGATTCACGAGCCCCATCTCGCGGGCCCGCTCGGCGTCGATCACGTCGGCGAGGAACACGAGCTCCTTGGCGCGATGCAAGCCGATGAGACGGGGAAGGATCCACGCGCCGCCGAAGTCGGTGACCAAGCCGCGCCGCATGAAGATCTCCGAGAACCGCGCCCGCTCCGACGCGATCACCAGATCGCATCCGAGCGCGAGGTTGCACCCCGCCCCCGCCGCCACGCCGTTCACCGCCGCCACCGTCGGCTTCGGGAGCTCGTGCAGGCGCAGCGCGGCGTTCGACACGTTGCGCATCCCGGCCACAGCGCCCCCGAGCCCGCCGCCACCAGCGGCGTTGCCGAGATCGGCGCCGGAGCAGAACCCATCGCCGGCGCCGGTGATCAACACCGCACGATCTTCGGGGCGGGCCGCGATCTCGACGAAGAGCTCACTCAGCATCGGCCACATCTCGGCAAGCAGCGCGTTCTTGCGCTCGGGCCGGTTGAGCGTGATGGTGACCACACCCTCGGCCCGCTCCACGAGGATCGTGTCCATGCGCCTCACCGCTCCCGCGTCGCGCCCGCGGCTCGCGCTCGCGGGCCGATGCATCCTACGGTGTCGCCATGGGTTACAACCCGTACCGCAAGCGCGTCCGCCGGCGTTCCGACTTCGTGTTCGTAGGCGCGGCGTTGCTCGTGGCGCTCGTGCTCGTGCTGTGGGCCATCGTGCCCCGATGATGCGACACCCGGCCGCGATCACATGGCGATGATCTGATGTGGGCGCGCGACGACGACCCCGTCGAGGTCCGCCATGTGCAGCCGTACCAGGCACTCAAGCGCTACCGCTGCCCCGGCTGCGACCATCTCATCGAACCCGGACAGGGCCACGAGGTCGTGGTTCCGGTCGATCATCCTGTCGATCGGAGGCACTGGCACACGGGCTGCTGGACGCGCCAGACCCGGCGACGATCGCGCTCGAGCTCGTGATGGCCGAGCGCGCTCGTCGCTAGAACGCGGCTTCGACCACGTCGACGTTGGCGGCGTAGGCACCCGGCGTCACGCCGGCGACATCGAAGCGAACCGTGCAACCGCGCTGGGGCTGCGCGGCCAGGAACAGCGTGGCGAGCCGGCGCAAGCGAAGCTGCTTGGTTCGGGTGACGGCCTCGAAGGGTGTCCCGAACCGGTTCGATCCGCGTGCCTTGACCTCGCAGAAGACCACCACGGAGCCGCGCCTCGCCACGAGATCGATCTCGCCTTCGCGCACGCGCCAGTTGCGCGCCACGATCGTGTAGCCGTTGGCGGTGTACCAGCCGGCGGTGGCGTCCTCGCCCGCTACGCCGACGCCTCGACGGGCATCGGCCACCGGGTTCAGAGCTCCTTGCCGGGGAGCTCCTCGACGTTGACGTCTTTGAAGCTGAGCACCTTGACGTTGGTCACGAAGCGTGCCGGGCGGTACATGTCCCAGACCCACGCGTCGTTGAGCACGAGCTCGAACCACGTGCGCCCGCCTTCGTTGCGCACATCGAGCTGCACGTCGTTGGCGAGGTAGAAGCGCCGCTCCGTCTCCACGACGTAGCGGAACATCGCCTGGACGTCCTTGTACTCCTTGTAGAGCTGGAGCTCGATCTCGGTCTCGTAGCGCTCCAGGTCCTCGGCGCTCATCGGGGTGCAGGATAGGCGCGCGCGACCGCCCCGATGGTCGTCAAGACCGGACCACTCAGAGCGGTGGTCACGGACTGGGATGGCCTGAGCCACAGGGTCGGTGGGTGGGCACGGCGTAGATCCGCACCGAGGCTCGTGACCAGGCGCTGGTGCGCCCTTCGGCGATCACCACGCGGGGCCGGTGGGGCGGGTTCACGACCACCTCGACGCACGTGCCGACGAGGTAGCGGCGCTTCTTGTCGAGGATCACCCGCCGCGTGCGGTCGGCGGGACCGTACGGAGGTGCCACGCCTCGCATCCAGCCCGACCATTCGTAGCCGGCGTCGACGTCGCCCGGCGCAAACCCTCGCTGCACGACCCGCTGCGCCACGGCCCAACGGGCGGAGTCGTAGGACGACGACTCGCTGGTGAAAGCAAGCCCGAGGCCGGCCGTGACGAGGAGCGCGGCGCCAACCCAGACCCACAGCGGCGAGTCGCTCCGTTCCGCGTCAGTCGAAGGCCGCGCCGCGCGGAGATGGAGCAGACCGCAGATGCCGACGAGCGGAAGCGCGTACCGATCGAACATCGGAAGCTGCACGAGCACGGCGAGCTCGTACGCCACGAACCCCGTGATCAGCGTCACCGCGGCGGCGAGCAGCAGTGGATCGCCCGGCGACAGCGTGCCGGCGCGCCGGCGGTCAAGCTGGCTGCGAATCCACGGCACGCTCGACAAGACCAACGCGATCGCGGCAAGGGACGCGATCAGAACGAGCGCGTCGAAGACCGCACTCGGCAGTACGAGCGGGCGCTGCCCGTGGAGGATGTCGTCGGACAACGCACCACGACGGTCCACGTAGTTGCCCACGAACGGACGGCTTCCGTGGACCACATATGCGAGCAGGAGCACGAGCGCTGTCGTCCCGCCGAGCACGACCGAAAGATCTCGATCGGCTGCGACGGCGCGCCGCATCACTCGGCGCGGGTTCGCATACACGATCACCGGCAGCAGGAGCAGACCGGCGAGCCGGAGAAACCCTCCTGCCGAGCCAACGACGTCTTCCACTGTCTTGGTCGACAACGAGAGGCTCGGCGTGAGCGTCAAGCGGTCGGGCACCGACGACCACGCAACTGCCACAGCCGCGAGCACCATCACGGTCGCACCGACCAGGCCCGCAGCGATGCGTTGCGAGCGCCGGTCGCTGCGCAGTGCGACGGCCCCGGCGATGACCACCGCCACGAGCGTGATGGCGCCGTATTGGCGGATCGCCACACCGAGCGCGGCCAAGGCGAGGCTCGCCGCGAACCATGGCAGCGACATGCGTTGGGTCCGCAGTGCCATGCCCACGGCGACGAGGGCGAGGGTCTGCACAGCGAAGGCCGGCACGTCGGTCATGAATGTGGGCGCGAGCGTTCCCCACATCGGGCCGACCGCGATCGACACGGCCACGAGCAGCGCCCCGCCGGGTGCGACGCCGAGCAACCGCCCAAGCTTGACGAGACCGAGAAGGCCCGCGAGGCCGATGCACGCCACGAAGCCGTTCACCGCGGCGGGACTGTCACCGAAGACCTTGACGACCGGCGTGGCCAACAGCACATGACCGAAGAGCGTCATCGACGCCCAGTCGTTGAAGTGCCAGTGGCCCGTGCGCGAGAACGTGAAGAGCGTGCGCAGGTACGACCAGTCATCGCTGCGCGGGATGTTGAGCGCGCCGTACGACCACGTGATCGTGACCGGTACGACGACTCCGACGACGGCGAGCAGCGCGGCGCTGAAGAGCCCTTCGCCGCGCCGGCCGCGAGCGGTCTCGCCTTCCCCGCCCGCCCCGAGCATCGGCGGAGGATAGGCGGCGTGCGCATGGTCGGTCAGGCGGATCATGTCCGTGACTGGCCAAGTGTGAAGCGTGGCCCACTCAGGCCTCACCCTGGCCCATTTGCTGCCAGGAGTGTTACCGTTCGGCCGGGAACGAGGGTAGGAGGTCTCGGGTGGAGCCGAAGGGGCGGGCGGCCTCAGTCGTCAACGTCGCGGCGATCCGCGGCGATCTCGAACGGATGCGCCACTGTTATCAGACGGCGGTTCCGTTTCCTCACATCGTCATCGACGACTTCGCCGAGCTCGACGCGGCGCAGCAAGCGGCGGAGGAGCTCGCCGGTCTGAGCGAGGGTTGGACCTCGTACGTGCACGTGAACGAGCGCAAGTACGCGCACGGCCGACCGGACCAATGGGGCTCCGCGCTCCGTGCTGCGCTTGCGCAGCTGAATGGCGACGAGTTCGTGGAGCTCTTGACGGAACTCACCGGGATCCCCGAGCTCCTGGTCGACCACGAGCTCGAAGGCGCCGGCCTGCACCACAGCGGGCGCGGCGGCTACCTCAACATCCATGCCGACTTCACCGTGCATCCGAAGCACCGCACGTGGCGGCGCCGGCTCAACTTGCTCTGGTATCTGAATCCCGACTGGCAGAGCGAGTGGGGCGGAGCGCTCGAGCTGTGGAGCAAGGACATGAAGCGGTGTGTGCAGACGATCGACCCGGTGTTCAACCGAGCGGTGATCTTCACCACGGACGCCGACTCCTTTCACGGCCATCCCGAGCCGATGCAGTGCCCTGAAGACGTTCGGCGACAGTCGCTCGCGCTGTACTACTTCACGCAGGAGACCGCGCCCCTCGTGCGGTCGACCGAGTACCGACCGCGACCGGGCGATGGGTGGCGGGCAGTTCCAATCTTCCTCGACAAGACCGCGGTGCGCGTGTTCGACGCAGTCAAGCGACGTTCGGGCACATCGGACGACCGCGCCGGGCGACTCTTGCAACGGCTCGACAAAACTCGGAAGCGGAGAGGTTGATGAAACGTATCGGCGTGCTGATCGTCGCCTACAACGCGGCGGGCACACTCCCATCGGTCCTCGACCGGATTCCGCGCAGCTTCCTCCCGAAGATCTCAAAGGTCATCGTCAACGATGACTGCAGCAAGGACCCGACCTACCTCGTCGGGCTCGGCTACCAGATGGTGAACGCGCACCTTCCGCTCGAGATCATCCGGCACGAGCGCAACCTGGGCTACGGCGGCAATCAGAAGGCTGGATACCGCTGGGCGATCGAACAGGACCTCGACATTGTCGTCCTGTTGCACGGCGACGGTCAGTACCCGCCCGAGATGCTCCCCGAGATCGTTGCGCCGCTCGAGAACGACGAGTGCGACGCGGTGTTCGGTTCGCGCATGATGGACAAGGGAGCGGCACGCAAGGGCGGCATGCCGCTCTACAAGTTCGTCGGCAATCGGATCCTCACGTCGATCGGCAACAAGGTCGCCGGCGTCGAGCTCAGCGAGTGGCATTCGGGATATCGCGCTTACAGCGTCGCGGCACTCAAAGAGGTTCCGTTCGAGCGCAACACCGAAGGCTTCGACTTCGACACGCAGATCATCCTGCAGATGCACGAAGCAGGAAAGCGGATCCGCGAGATGCCGATTCCCACGTACTACGGCGACGAGATCTGTTACGTCAATGGCATGCGGTACGCCAAGGACTTCACCCACGACGTGCTCCGCTACCGCGCGCACAAGATCGGGTTCGGCACGGGCGAGACCGCGTTTGCGACGTCCGACTACGACCAGAAGCGCGGCGATGAGACCTCACACGGCCGAATCGTGAATTGGCTGTCCGGACGCCCGCCCTCGCGGATCCTCGACCTCGGATGCTCGGACGGTCGACTCGGTGAGCGACTCCGAGCGCTTGGACACACCGTGATCGGCGTCGATATCGAAAAGCACGATGGCGTGGCGGACCGACTCGACGGCTTCGTCGAGGCCGACCTCGATGACGGGCTCCCGAATGACGTTGGCGACGACTATGACGTCGTACTTGCCGCGGACGTCTTGGAGCATGTCAGAGATCCGCAACGACTGTTGCTCGAGATTCGCTCGCACATGCAGCCTCGAGGCTCGGTCATCACAAGCGTTCCGAACTTCGGTCACTGGTATCCGCGAACTCGAGTGGCGCTCGGTCGATTCGACTACGACCGGCGCGGAATTCTCGACGCAGGCCACGTGCGCTTCTTCACTCGGAGGAGCTTCGAGCGCCTTGCGGCGAGCGCCGGCTTCCGGTCCCGCCGGTCCTGTGCCGTCGGCGTGCCGATCGAGGCCGCATCGCGGGGCGGAATCGACGCAGTCGATCACACACACGACGCGCCCTTCGACCGAGTGCAGCACATCGCCGTTGACCTGTGGCCAACGATGTTCGGATTCCAGTTCTTGTACGAGCTCGAAGCGGCGCCCGGCGAGATGGCATCGCTGCGGGGCACACCCTCGATCCGAGGTGCGCGTCACTCGCACGTCGCGTGACGACCATCGTTCTGCACGAAACGGATGCAGCCGCGGCCGGCGTCGCGGCATCGGAATCACGTCGGGCTCACCGCGCGTTCAACATCGCGAGCTCAGTAGCCATCGGCGCGGCGTCTGCCCTCTTCTTCGCGCTCGAGTTCCTCGATGGCACCCTGTTCGGGCACACCTTCAGCGATGCCTTCTACGACATCCAGGCGCGCCGACTGCTGTCGGGACATCTCTCGATGCCCAAGGCGGCGCTCGGCGTTGAGGCGTTCCGCCACGGCACAAGCTGGTACATGTACTTCGGACCCGTGCCCGCGTTGTTGCGATTGCCCGTTGCACCGTTCGACACACACTTCCCGGGCGCGGTGACACAGGTCTACATGACAGCAGCGTTCGCGACGACGTTGTTCTTCACGTGTCGCCTGCTGTGGCGGTGCCGCTGCCTCGTACGCGGAGACGAAGCAACGTTCGGTCGCGCCGAGGCTTGGGCGACCGCGTGCTTTGTCTTCACCGTCGGTGCAGGCTCGACGCTGCTGTTCCTCGCGAACAACGAATGGGTGTACCACGAAGCCGTGTTGTGGGGCGTGGCCTTCGCTATCGGGGCGCTCGACTTTGTCATTGCCGCGGCCACCGAAACGAGCGCGAGGAACCTGCGCTGGGCGACCGTCCTCGGCCTAGCCGCCATCTTGAGTCGCGGCTCGGTAGGTATGGCACCGTCGCTGGCGCTGCTCGCGCTCGGCGGCGCCAGCCTGCTTCCGCGGCTGGGCGCGGCGTTCGGGCTCGATCTCGGTCCCGGCGCCGCGCGACGGACTGCCCGGCTCTTGACAGCCGGAGCGTTGCCCATCGTTGTCTACGCGGCGGTCAATGTCGCCAAGTTCGGCTCGCCGTTCTCGCTCCCGAACAGCTCGCAGTTCTATTCGCTGGTGAACCCTCAACGCCAAGCCGTCTTGCGGGCGAACGGTGGAAGCTTGTTCGGCGCGCGATTCATCCCGACGAACCTCGTTCAGTACTTGCGGCCCGACGCGCTGCGACTCTCACGCCTGTTCCCGTACATCACCTTTCCGCCGACAGCGAACGTCTTCAGCGGGCTGAAGTACGACGGCATCGAACCCACGTCGAGCATCCCGGCATCGATGCCGGCGCTGACACTCCTTGCGCTCGTCGGAGTCGTCG
>JADGOO010000194.1 GCA_017882905.1 Acidimicrobiia bacterium
AAGTCGTCGCCGCGTTCGGTGTAGCCGCCCGGGTACATGTCGAACGACGCGCAACCGGGCGAGAGCAGCACCGCATCGCCCGCTTCGGCGAGCCGCGCCGCTTCGCGAACGGCGTCCTGCATCGATCCGGCGCGCACGACGGGCCGCAGACCGGCAAACGCGTGCTCGACCTCCTCGGCTGCCGCGCCGATTGCCACCACCGCGCGCAGGTGCTGCGCGCCGGCGCGCAGCGCACCGAGGTCGAGGTCCTTGTTGAGCCCTCCGGCGAGCAGCACCGCCGAGGGAAAGGCCTCGATCGCACGCAGCGCAGCATGCGGGTTGGTGGCCTTCGAGTCGTCGTACCACCGCACGCCGCCGTGTTCGGCCACGAGCTCCACGCGGTGCGGCATCGCTTCGTACGCCGCGAGAGCCTGCGCGATCTTCGCATGGTCGGCACCGACGGGCCCGAGTGCGTCGGCGGCGGCTGCGGCACAGAGTGCGTTGGTGCGGTCGTGCGGCAGGCTGCGACGGAGCGCGGCGATCTCGATCACCACAGCGCCGTTCGCATCGCGCAGTGATGTGTCGTCGCCGGTCCACGCACCGGAGCGCGGCGGGTGCAACGTGACCGGGACAAGTCGCGACGGCGCCTTCTCCGACAGCGTGAGCGCCCCAGCGTCATCGGCGTTCACGACGAGCACGTCGTGCTCCTGTTGGTGGGTGAACACCTTCGCCTTCGCCGCCGCGTAGGCGTCGAGCGAACCGTGCCAGTCGAGGTGGTCGTCAGCCACGTTCAACAGCACCGCAACGGTCGGACGAAAGCGCGCTGTCGTGAACTCGAGCTGGAAGCTCGAGACCTCGGCGACCACCACGTCGGCCGTCGCCGCGGCCTCGGTGAGCGCGATCAGCGGCGTGCCGATGTTGCCGCCGCACACGACTCGACGACCAGCCGCCATCAAGATGCGCGTGATCAGGTCGGTGGTGGTCGTCTTGCCGTTCGTTCCCGTGACCGCCACGAGGGGCGCGGTGATCCGCTCGGCCGCGAGATCGAGCTCGCTGCGCACCGGAACACCCCGGGTCAGGGCACGGTCGATCGCAGGGTGCGTGGGCCGCACGCCGGGGCTCGGTACGACGAGCTCGGCGGCGTCGACGGCCGCGGCGAGTGACGGGGCGTCGGGGGCTTCGATGAGCACGGCACCGAGGGCGCGCACGGCCGCGGCCCGCTCGGCGTAGCCGGGTCCACCCGGGCGCTCTTCGACAACGGTCACCGTGTCGCCGGCGCGCGTGAGCGCCGACGCCACGGCTTCGCCGGTCTTGGCGAGCCCGATGCACAGCACGGCGCTAATCCCGCACTCCCGGGAGGCGCAGGAAGTCTGCGTAGAACAGACCGAGGCCGAGCGCGGCGCACGCACCCGCAAAGATCCAAAAGCGGATGATCACCGTGGTCTCCGGCCAACCGAGCAGCTCGAAGTGGTGATGGATCGGCGACATCTTCAGCACGCGTCGTCCGAAGCAGCGAAACGAGATTGCCTGCGCGATCACGGACAACGTCTCGACCATGCACAGCCCGGCGATGATCGGCAGCAGCATCTGCGTGTTCGTGAGCAGCGCGAGCCCGACGAACGCGGCGCCGATCGCCATCGAGCCGGTGTCGCCCATGATGATGCGCGCCGGTGCGGCGTTCCACCACAAGAAGCCGGTGCACGCACCGAGCATCGCACCCGACACGGCCATGAGATCGAGCGCGTGCGCGGGAAGGAGCGTGTACGGGTAGGTGTGCAGAAGATGATCGGAACCGAGGAACTGGCCGTTGTGGCGGAACAGCGTGAACGCGATCACGGCGTACACACCGAACACCAAGATGCCGGTGCCGGCGAGCAGCCCGTCGAGACCGTCGGTGAGGTTCGCCGCGTTCGTGGTCGCGAGGATCATCCACACGGCGAGCGCGATCCAACCCCACTCGTGCAGGTCGATCGACGTCTCGCGCGTGAACGACAAGTGGGTCGAGACACCGGCCCAGTGCACGGCGAGCCACGCGAACGCCACGCCCACCACGAGCTGTCCGATGATCTTGCCGCGCTTGCGCAGCCCGAGGTTCCGCTGCTTGGTGATCCCGAGGTAGTCGTCGACGAAGCCGATGAGCATGCAGCCGATGATCAAGCTCACGAGCAGGATCCCCGAACGCGAGAACTTGAACTCGGCACGGCGCAAGTGCGCAACTCCGTAACCGACGAGCGCACCGCCCACGACGGCCAACCCGCCCATCGTGGGAATGCCCACCTTGTGCACGTGCGGGTGGGCCACCGGACCGTCGTCGCGGATCTGCTGGCCGACGCCGCGCGCGCGCAGCGTGCGGATCACGAACGGCGTCGCGAACACCGTGACGAGGAACGACGCCGACGAGGCCAGCAGGAGTGCGATCACGAGTGCTTCCGATCGCCGCTCATCTCCGCAAGCAGATCACGGGCGACGACACGATCGTCGAACGGGACCGTGACGCCGTGGACCGTCTGACCCGTCTCGTGTCCCTTGCCGGCGATGACGACCACGTCGTGGGGCCGGGCGGCCTCGAGCGCCACCTCGATCGCGTGGCGGCGATCGAGCTCCACCACGACCCGCTCGGCCTGGTCGATTCCGGCCAGCACCTCGACGACGATGGCCGCCGGGTCCTCGGAACGGGGATTGTCGGAGGTGAGCACCGCGAAATCGCTCGCGGTTGCGGCGACGCGACCCATTTCCGGCCGCTTCGCCGCGTCGCGGTCACCGCCACAGCCGAACACCACGAGCACGCGACCATCGGGTTGGGTCGCGAGCGGGCGTGCGGCCTCGAGGACACGCGCGAGAGCATCCGGCGTGTGCGCGTAATCGACGAACACGAGCGGCTGGTGCTCGTCGCCACCCACTCGCTCGAGGCGCCCCGGGACGCCTGCGAGCGAGCTCAGGCCCCGCGCCACCGTCGGAAGGTCGATGCCGAGCACGAGACCGACCGCAGCTGCGGCAAGTGCGTTCGCAATATTGAACGCGCCCACGAGCGCGAGCTCGAACGTCGCCGAGCCGTGTCCGCGGGCCATGAGCGTGGCGCGCGTGCCCGTGCGGCCGGCGGTGGCGTCGACGGCGCGCACATCAGCGCCGTCGGCCGACCCGTACGTGGTGACGGGCATCCCGGCGCGCGCCGCGTCGGCCGCGAGCGTGGCACCGAACGGGTCGTCGATGTTCACGACCGCGTGCTCGGCCAGCTCGGGCGTGAACAGCCTCGCCTTCGCGGCGGCGTACGAGTCCATCGTGCCGTGGTAGTCGAGGTGGTCCTGCGACAGGTTCGTGAAGCAGGCGATGGCGAACCGCGTTCCGTCGGTTCGGCGCTGATCGAGCGCGTGCGACGACACCTCCATCGCCACCGCCCGCACACCGGCCGCCCTCATGCGTGCCAGCGTGCGCTGCAAACCACAGGCGTCGGGGGTCGTGTGCGAGCCAGGTTCGGTTCGCCCCGCGAAGCGCGTCTCGATGGTGCCGATCACGCCGGCGCTGTACCCCGCGGCGGCGGCGACGCTCTCGATCAGGTAGGTCACGGTGGTCTTGCCGTTCGTTCCCGTGATCCCGACGACGTCGAGCGAGTCCGACGGGTCGTCCTCGACGGCCGACGCGAGCGCGCCCGCGACCGCCGCGCTCGACGCGACTTCGATCTGTGGCAGGTCGAGCGCAAGAGGGCGCTCGACGAGCAACGCGACCGCGCCGGCGTCACGCGCGGCCGGAGCGAAGACATGGCCGTCGACGGTGGCGCCGGGCAGGCAGCAGAACAGTGCGCCGGGACCGACGGCCCGACTGTCACAGCACACCGATGTGACGACGATGCTGCCATCGCCGTGCACGCGGGCGCGATCGAGCGCCGGACACCGGCGTCGGGCGGCGGCGAGGAGCTCGAGCAGCTGCACCCGTCCTCCGCTAGGACCGGTCCGCACCAGAGCGGGCCGGCTTCGTGGTCGGGATGGCGAGGGTCGTCGGCCGGCGCGGCGGCGCGATTGCGTCGAGCGGTTCGACGGCTCGACCGACGGGCACCGCGATCGCGGCGCCCGGCTTGGCGGCTGCGGTGGTCGGCGATGTGGCCTTCGTCGTCGGGGTCGTCGACGTGGGCGGCGACCGGCGCACTGTGGTCGGCGTGTGGGCCACCGTCGTGGATGTGGGGCCCGTGCCGTGGCTCGCCGCGGTGGTGTGCGTCTTCGACGACGCGACCGTGGTGCTCGAGGTGGGCACGGTGGTCGTGGTTGCGGTGCCGGGCGTGGTGGTCTGCGTCGTGGCCCGCAGCTGCGCCGCTTCGAGCTGCGCGAGTGCGGCACCGTGCGGGACGCTGCAGCTCGTGCCCTTCGGGACATTCTGTGCGGCCTGGGCCCACTGCGTCGTCGGGCTGGCCGACGGCGCGAGCGGCGCGACGCGCATCTCGGCCAGCGCGTAGCGCATGATCTCGCTGAACACCGGTGCGGCGGTGCGGGCGCCGTACACGTCGCGCGGCTCGTCGATCGACACGATGGCCGCCAGCTCCGGCTGTGAGGTTCCGCCGAACCCCACGAACGTGGCCACGTGCGCGGCACTCGTGAACGATCCGCCGGAGAGCTTCTGCGCGGTGCCGGTCTTGCCGCCGACCGCGTAGTCGGGGATGGCACCGCACACACCAGTGCCGCGCGTGACCACATCGCTGAAGAACCCACGCATCGTCGCCGCCGTCGCCGCGGACACCACTCGCGTGCCGGTTCGCACAGGAACGGGGTACCGGTGGCCGGAGGCATCGATCGTTGCGCTCACGATGCGCGGCACCACAGGAACACCGCCACGGGCGATCGTCGTGTACGCGTCGAGCACTTGCAACGGCGTGGCGGTCAGGCTGTAACCGATTGCGTTCGCGGCCAGCCCACTGTCGTAGTAGCGGTCGGGTGGCACGAGCAGCCCGTGCTCTTCGTGCGGCAGGTTCACGCCCGTCTTCGCTCCGAAGCCGAAGCGGCGCAGCGCGCTGTCGAGCACAACGGGATCCTTCACGCACCGTTGTGTCAGGAGCGTGGTGCCCACATTCGACGACGCAACCAAGATGTCGTCGGGGTTCATCACCTGCGGGTTGTGCACTTCGTCGTCGTGGATCACGAAGCGGCCATTGGTGATCGCGTCAGGCACCGTGAACGTGGTCGACGCCGAGCACGCGCCACTCTCGATGGCCGTGGAGACGGGCACGATCTTCATCACAGAACCAGGGCTGTACGTGAACGATACGGGTTCGTTGGCGTCGTTCGCGGTGGCGACGTGCGCAGGCTTCGACCCGTGGGCGCCGACAACCGTCGCCATCGCGATCACGTCACCCGTGTGGATGTCGATGATCGTGGCCATCCCACCGCGCGCGCTCTGGGCCGCGACCTCGTCGAGCAGCACGCGCTCGGCCTGGTACTGCACGCCCTCGTCGATCGTCAGCTGCACGTTGCGACCCGGTCGGGCCGGCTGATACCGCCGCTGCGACATCGGGATCGGCACACCTTGTTGATCGCGCTCGGTCTCGAGCAACCCGGGCGTACCCGCGAGCGACTCCTGGTATTGCGCCTCGATGCCGCTCGCACCAACGGGGCCGTTGTTCCCCGGCACCGTGCGCCCGAGCACTGCCGAGGCCAGGTTCCCGTCGGGGTACTCGCGCTGCGGTTCCGGCCGCGTGTACACGCCGGGGAACCGCATGGCATCGATCTCGGCCGACACGTCGGAGCTGACCGCGGGCGCAAGCGACGCGTAACGGCTCCAGATGCTCTTGCCGCTGACGGTGATGCGGTGCCGCGTGAGCTCGGCTCGCAGGTCGCTCTCCGACACGCCGAGGAGCGGTGCGAGCGAGTGCGCGTAGTACGGCGCATCCTGCACGAGCATCGGATCGGCGAACACCGCGTCGCGCGACACCGACGTGGCGAGGTCACGGCCGTTGCGATCGAGGATGGTGCCGCGGTCGGCCGGCAACGCGACCGTGGCGGCCGACTGCACGAACGCTTCGTGCCGCCACTGATCGGCCTGGACCACCTGCAGATCGACGAGCCGCATCGCGATCACACCGAACAGCACGCAGACGAGCACGAGGAACACACCGACACGGCGGCGGTCGCGCACGGCGAGCCGGCCCGCGTCGAGGCGCGGCAGCCGTCGGTGCGGTCGAGTTGCACCCGGCTTCACCGCCGACTTCGCCGGGCCCTTCACCGCGGGCTTGCGCACCACGTTGCCGCTCGTCTTCGTACCGGACTTCCCGCCGGCCTTCACGACAGTCGGCGCCCGCCCCGCGGGGTCGTGCGGAGCCTTGGGGCGAGGCGGACGCGCCGGGCGGGGCGCGGCCGCCCGCGGACGCCCTTCAGGTGTGCGATCAGGGGGCTTGGACATCGCCACCGCTGCTCGATCCGGACCCGCCGGACGCCGGCGCCACGCTGCCGTCGGCCGGGCTCGGTGCGGCCGAGGCCGGAACGGGGATCGGCGTCACCTTGGGCGGCATGATCAGGCCGTCGCTCATCGCCTTCGACACGATGCTCTGCGCCGACGAGTTCTGGTCGGTGAGCTCGCGCAGGTTCTGGTTGCGCCGCGTGGCCTGATCGAGCTGCGTGTTGATGCGCTGCAGGTCGAACTGCTGTTGGGCCATCATCACGTGCAGTGCCACGATGGCGAACGGCGCGAGCACCATCACGAACGCGAGCAACGCGCCGAGCAGGCGCAGTCGGCGACGCGAGCGCCACGCGTTCGGTTCGACGAGCTCGAGCGGCTTCGCCACCCTCGGTCGCGCCGGGCGTGTGACCACCGGGGCGGCGAGGGGTCGCGACTCGACTTCATCGACTTCGGGATCGGCCACGTCGTCGACCAGGAGCGCCTCGACCGGCTCATCGACGTACGGCACGGCGCTGCCGCGCGCCACCGCCGGACGCGCCGCGCGCACGCGCGGCTCGACAATCGTCATCGCGTCTCCAACCGTTCGGCCGCGCGCAGCCGCGCGCTCTCCGACCGCGGGTTCGCGGCGATCTCCGCCGCGCTCGGTTTGCGGGCCCGGCGCGTGAGGATGCGTGCGATCGGGTTGCGCACCGGCGCAACGGGCATGTGGCGGGTCGCCGATTCGTCGCGGTCTTCGTCGGCCCACTCGAGCATCGCGCGCTTCACCATGCGGTCCTCGAGCGAGTGGTACGCGAGCACGAGCACACGACCGTTCGGACCGATCACGTGCACCGACTCGTCGAGACCGGCGGCGAGGTTCGGCAGCTCGCGGTTCACTTCCATGCGGATCGCCTGGAAGGTGCGGCGCGCCGGGTGAGCGCCGTGCCGCCGGGTGGCGGCCGGGATCGCAGTCGTGACCACGTCGACGAGCTCGCGCGTGGTGTTGAGCGGGCGAGCGGCCACGATCGCACGGGCCACGCGGCGCGCGAACCGCTCCTCTCCGTTGGCGGAGATCAGCGCGGCGAGCTCGTCTTCGCTGTACTCGTTGCACACGTGCGCGGCCGTCAGCTCCTGGCGGGCATCCATGCGCATGTCGAGCGGCGCGTCGTAACGGTACGAGAAGCCCCGCTCGGGACGGTCGAGCTGGTGGCTCGACACCCCCAGGTCCATCAAAACGCCCACGATCGGCTCCTCGCTCGTGTCGACCACCTCCCGGACCACGGTCCCGAGACGGCCGAACTCCGCCTGGATCAACCGGACTCGGGTGCCGAAGCGCTCGAGCCGGGCGTGGGCGGCGGCGAGGGCCTGCGCGTCACGATCGATGCCGAGGAGCTGCCAATCGGCGCGCGCGTCGAGGAGGAGAGCGGCATGGCCGCCTCCGCCCACGGTGCAGTCGACGATCAGCCCCGGTGGAACGGGGAGGAGCAGCTCCAGCACCTCCGCCGCCATCACAGGGAGGTGCGAGAACTCCGCCTCCACCGAACATCTCCTCGGTGTCGATCCACGCTGGCCCGAACCGCCGGACCATGCTCCAGCCCCCCGGACGACGAAATACCGTCGGGTTGTCTCTCCCGGAGTCGGTCGACGGCTGCAAGCGGGCGGAGTAGGGGCCAACAACCGCGCCGACCGGGGGGCTGGAGCAGGGTCCAAAGGACCTCGGGTCATCTCGTGTGCGTCATACGAAGTCGGCGATGCCGTCGGCTGAGTGCAGCACGGACCGCCCTTCCTCCTCCTCCCGCTCGTAGGCCTCCGGGTTCCAGATCTCGATGCGGCTTCCGGCACCGGCGAGGACGACCTCGCCGGTGAGCCGGGCGTACTCCCGAGCCGAAGCGGGCAGCGCCACGCGGCCCTGCTTGTCGGGCTGCACATCGGAGGCGCCGGCGAAGAACATGCGCATTGCGCGCCGCTCCCGCTCGCCCCGCTTGGCCTTCTCGGCCAGGTCGGTGGACACGCGCTCGAACTCCTCGGGCGGGAACACCGCCAGGCAGCCGCCGACCCATTCCGCCACGTATCCACCCCCCTCGAGCTGCTGACGCCACTTCGCGGGCAGGATGACCCGCCCCTTGTCGTCCAACGAGTGCCGGTACCGGTTCAGAAAGGGACTGGCACCCACCAGGCGCACCATACTCCCCCACTATCCCTCCCGCAAGCACCACTCTGTCCCACCCGAGTGATATGTCGCCCCACCCTGGCCTGCTTTCCACCCCGCTCGGGGTCTTCCACCCCGCTCGCCTTCGGCTCGCGCCCGGCGGGCGGTGGCGTCCTTCACCCCGCTCGGCCTGCGCCTCGCGCCCGAGGGCGGTTGTCCTGGTGGCACGCAAGTCCCTCGGCACCGCGGGCGGCACCCACGACGCCAGCGGCGGCTTCGCCGCGTCCGGTGCGCCATGGGTTTCTCACGCACCCGGAGGCACCCGGGCGCGGCGCCAGCCGCCGATCGAGATGGAGGGGCCGAACCATTGCCGACCGGCCCGCGTGCACGACGGCCACCGCCCACCGGGCGCGAGGCGCAGGCCGAGCGGGGTGAAGAACGTGAACTACGCGACGGCCTCGTTGTCGTCGTCGGTGGTGCCGGTGAGGCCGAGGTAGGGCTCCCAGGCCGGGTCGAGACGACCGGCGGCGGCGACGAACCAGGTGGAGCGGTGCGGCGCGGCCGGCGGGCGGCGCAGCACCATCGGGCATTCGGAGAGGAGGCGGTCTTCCTTGCGGGCGTTGCACGGCCGGCAGGCCGCGACCACGTTCTCCCAGGCGTGCGCGCCGCCACGGCTGCGCGGGACCACGTGGTCGAGGTTCTCGGCGGCGCGTCCGCAGTACTGGCAGCGTCCGCCGTCGCGGGCGAACACGGCGCGGCGCGAGAGCGGCACGGTGGTGCGGTACGGCACGCGTACGAAGCGGGTGAGGCGGATCACGCTCGGCACGGGGAGCACGGCTCGCTCGGAGCGCATCACGGCGGCGTCGCGCTCGACGATCTCGGCCTTCTCCTTGAGCACGAGGACGACCGCACGCCGCGCCGGCACCACGCACAACGGCTCGAATGTCGCGTTGAGCAGTAGCGCGCGGCCCATTGGCGGGCCCTCCTTGCGTCGGGCGCAGTGTACCGAGGTGCCTACTGGCGGGCGGCGCACCAATTCAGATAGCGCAGCACGTCGGCAACAGTGGCGACGCCATGTGTGCCGTACGCGGTCGAGAGCCGGAAGGCCACGACGCCACGATCGGGGATGGGAAGGAATGGCGCGCGGCGCCACCAGCACTGCGGGGCGAGGCGGGCGCACTGGCGCAGCGCGGGCCACCACAGCGCAGGGCGAATCGCCACGGCGAGGGCCACGCCCACCCAGACACGCGTCGGAACGGCCACTGCAACGGCACGGTAGCGTTCGTGTGCATGGCCCAAGCAGTGGCGCGGCCCGAGCCCTCTTCCAACGACCCGGCATCCACCGGCTCCAACGGTGCCGTCGGCTCGGAAGGTGAGTCGTTCAAGGATGTCTTCGACCGCCTCGCCGACCAGGTCGAGCGGGTCTTGCGCGGCAAGCGCCGCGCGGTGCACCTCGCGTTGGTGTGCTTGTTCGCCGAAGGCCATCTGCTCATCGAGGATGTGCCCGGCGTCGGCAAGACGTCGCTCGCCAAGGCGATCGCGCATTCGATCGGCGGCGAGTGGCGGCGCATCCAGTTCACGCCCGACCTGTTGCCCTCCGACGTGACGGGCGTATCGATCTGGGATCGGACGGCGAACGACTTCCACTTCCGACCGGGCGGCGTGTTCGCGAACGTGGTGCTCGCCGACGAGATCAACCGGGCGTCGCCGAAGACGCAGAGCGCGCTGCTCGAAGCGATGGAGGAACGCCAGGTGACCGTCGACGCGTCGACGCACAGGCTGCCCCCGCCGTTCATGGTGATCGCCACGCAGAACCCGATCGAGCTCGAAGGCACGTACCCGTTGCCCGAAGCGCAGCTCGACCGGTTCTTGATGCGGTTGCGCATCGGGTACCCGGACCGTGATGCGGAGCTTGCCATCCTCGACGCGCACAGCGCCGGCGACCTCGCTCCCGAAGCGTTGCGGCCGGTCACGTCGGCCGACGCGATCGTGGGATGGACCGCTGAGCTCGCCCACCTGCACGTGGCGCCGGAGCTGAAGCGCTACATCGTCGACCTGGTCGATGCCACCCGCCATCATCGCGACCTGATGCTCGGCGTCAGCCCACGTGGCGCGCTCGGTCTGCAGCGTGCGGCGCGTGCGCTCGCCGCGAGCCTCGGGCGCAGCTACGTGGTCCCCGACGACGTGAAGGCGTTGGCGCCGGCGGTGCTGGAGCATCGTGTGGTGCTCTCACCCGAGGCGCAACTGCGCGGCGTGTCGCCGGCCGCCGTGATCGGCGGCGTGCTCGACGCAGTCGCCGTGCCGGCCGACCGGTTGGCGTGACGCGCCGATGACCCTCACGGCGCGCGGCTGGTCGCTGCTCGCCGGGTCGCTCGCGCTGTTCCTCGGCGGTCGCCTCCTCGGCCTGGCCGAGCTGTTCGTGTTGGGTGCAGCGGCGCTCGTGCTCTCGCTCGGCGCGGCGATCTACGCGGCGCGCCTCGCGATCGCGTTCGCCGCGCAGCGGTCGCTCCCGGAGCATCTCCAAGTGGGTGTCGACGGGCGCGTCGACGTCGCCGTCGTCAACGACGGTGTACGGCGCAGCTCCACCACGTCGTGCACCGATCTCTTCGACGGCGGACGGCGCCGCGCCCGCTTCCTGGTCGGACCGCTCGATCCGGGAGAGCTCGCCCGCGCCGCGTACCGGGTACCCACCGACCGTCGCGGCCGATTCCAGATCGGTCCGATGCGCGCCCGAGTGGGCGACCCGTTCGGTCTGGCCGTTCGCGAGTGGCAGGCCGCCGGGAGCGACGAGGTGATCGTGTATCCCCGCGTGCACGACGTGCTCGCGCCGCCCGAGCTCGGTGGCGAAGGCATCGACGACGAGTCGCGCGTGGTGGCCGGGCGGCCCGAGGTGGCCGGCGAGTTCCACACGCTGCGCGAGTACGGCAGCGGCGACGACCTGCGCCGCGTGCACTGGAAGTCGACGGCGCGCCGCGGTCGGCTCATGGTCCGCCAGGACGAGACGCACAAGCGCGCGCCGGTGCTCGTGCTCCTCGACGTTCGCATCCAAGCGCACGACCGTCCGTCGTTCGAGCGAGCCGTGGAAGCGACCGCGTCGATCGTCACCGCGCTCGCACGCGCCGGCCGTCCGCTCGATGTGCTCACCACGAGCGGGCGTGCGCTCGGCCAGAAAGGTCAACGCCACCTCGGCAGCGTGCTCGACGAGCTCGCCGTGATCGAACCCGACGGACCCGATCGGATCATGCCGGCCCTCACCGGCCGCCGCGCGCACACGCTCGTGGCGATCACCGGCACGTTGCGCACGAACGACGTGTCGGCGTTCTCGCTCGTCGTGCGGCGCGGCGGCAGCCTCATCCTCGTCACTTGTCACGACGCCGCACCGCAGGCTGGCCCCGCCGGCCGGCTGCGATCGCTCGTGTGCCACGTTCCGCCCGACACCCCATTCGCCGACACCTGGAATCACTCCGTTCTCGCATGGCAACGACACGACCCTTCCGCAGCGCGCCGATCGCCCTCGCCGCGCTGAGCTTCGCGACGGCCGTCGCGCTCACGCGCGTCCTGGCCGGTGGAAGCTGGCTGTGGGCGGCGGCGGTATGCGTCGCGCTCCCCCACGGCATCGGCGCGCTCGCCACGCGACGCGAGTGGGCGGGATGGCGCACCGCGCTCGCGCACACTGGCGTCGCCGCGCTCGTCACGTTGTGGTTCGTGGTGCCGGGGGGCACCGTCGTCGGCATCCCGACGGCGAGCGGCATCGGCGACTGGCTGCACGCATTGTCGCGGTCGGTGCACGTGCTGCGCACCGCGATCGTGCCCGTTCCGCCGGTCGGACCCGCGCTGCTGCTCTCACTCATCGCGTTGTGGGCCGCCGCCGCGGCGTCGCAATGGTCGGCCGCGCGCCTCGACGGCGTGCTCGGCGCGATCGTTCCGCAGCTCGCGCTCTTCATCGCGATCGGAGCGCTGGGTCGAGGCCACTACCTCGCGACGACGATGCTGTGGGCCGCCGCGGCGATCGCCTTCTTGTTGTGCGCGCACCTCGATCGACTCGTGCGGGCGCGCACCTGGTTCCAAGCCGGACGCGCGCATCCATCGCGGCTCGCGGCCGGCGGTGTGATCGCCGCGTTGGTCGCGGTCGCGGGTGCCGGGATCGTCGGTCCCTACCTGCCCGGGAGCGGCGCCGCTCCCCTGCTCGACTACCGCCACCTCGGCAGCGGGCGCAACAACGGACCGGGCACGATCAGCGCGATCTCGCCGCTCGTCGACATGCGCTCCGAGCTCAACCGCACACCGGTCGTCGAGCTGTTCGTGGTGCGTGCCGCCGCGGCCGCACGCTGGCGCCAGGTAGCCCTCGACGACTTCGACGGTGCGCAATGGACGCTGAGCCAGGTGACCAGCGCGACCCTGCCACCCGACTCGGAACCCATCGCGACCCAACCGCTCGATCAGGAGTACCACCTCACATCGTTGGGCGGCGCCGGCGGAGCGCTCTTCCTCCCTGCCGCGTACCGCGCCACGGCCGCTCCGGCCAACGTGCGGGGTGTGCGCACCGTCGCCGACTCCGCCACGCTCGTGCTGAGTGGCGACGACCACACCGGGCTCGCCTACCAGGTCTCCTCCGACATTCCTGCGCCCACCGTCGCCGAGCTCGACGCGTCGCCCCAGGTGACCCCCGACAACCCCACTCTCGAGCGCACGCTGTCGCTGCCCGCCGACTTCCCCGCCGACGTGACGGCACTCGCGCAGCGCATCGTGCGCACCGCACGCGCCAGCACCCCCTACTCGAAGGCGATCGCGATCCAGAGCTACCTGCGCGCCACGCCGTTCAGGTACGACCAGACGATCCCGGCCGACACGTCGGCGCACGCGCTGGAGCACTTTCTGTTCACCACGCACCGCGGCTTCTGCCAGCAGTTCGCCGGCGCGTTCGGCGCGCTCGCCCGCGCCGTGGGGCTCCCGACCCGGCTCGCCGTGGGGTTCCTCCCCGGCACGCTGCAGACCGACGGGTACCACGTGACCACGCGGGAAGCCCACGCGTGGCCCGAGGTGTACTTCAGCGGCATCGGCTGGATCGACTTCGAACCCACACCGCAACGCTTCGACACCACCTCACCGGGCGACCCGAACGGCACCGGCCAGATCGCGCCCAGCACGAGCACACCGACCACGATCCGCGGGGCCACCACCACGTCGCCATCGTCGACACCCGTGACCCGGCGCCGCGAGCAAGGCCCCGGCCTGTCGCCCGGCCTCACGGTCGCCCAACCCGGATCCGGCATCGCCCGGCCCGCGATCGACGTGCTCGCCGCCATCGCCGTGCTCGCCGCCATCGCGCTCGTGCTCCTCGGCGGTCCGAGCGCCGCACGTGCCCTACGGCGCTTCCGGCGGTCGCGTGCCCCGGTGGCGCGCACGCGTGTCCTCGGCGCCTGGGCCGAAGCCGTCGAAGTGCTCGCGCTCCACGACATCGCCCGCTCCCCCGCGCGCACCCCGGTCGAGTTCGCCATGCGCGACGCGCCCGCGCTCGGCGCCGGCGCGGCCGGCCCCGCGCTCATCGTGCTCGCCCGGCTCTCGACCGCGGCGCTCTACGCCCCCGAAGATCCCTCCGACGAAGACGCCGAGACGGCATGGCTCCAGCTGCACACCCTGCGCGCCGCGCTGCACGAACAACCCCGCCGCGCCCGCTGGCGCCGCCGGGTGCGGCGCATGCCGCGCCCCCGCCTGCGCACCGCCGGCTGAGCGCCGGCTCGCAAGATCAGTCGCGCCGGAAGCGATCCCGCCACGACTGGCCCGCGTCGGCCACGACGCGCCGCAAGCCGCCCTCGCGCACCCCGAAGAGGCTGTGGAGGCCCGCCTTGCCGATCTTCTTCAGGTTGCGGGACACGACCAGCAGCGACATCAGCATCGCCAAGAAGCCCACGAACGCCACGAACAGGCTGCTCGTGAACGTGGAGACCACCACGACGAGCCCACCCACGAAGCCGATCGCGGCCCAGCGGATCGCCCGCAGCGCGTGCCGGTACACCGTCGTGCGGCTGATCTGATCGACGAGCTCCGGGTTCGTAGCGTTGAGCTGCGTCTCGATCTCGCGAAGGATCCGCTGTTCTTCTTCCGAGAGCGGCACAACTCCATTGTCGCGCGCCCGCGGGGGCCCCACAACGCGTTCCATTGGCGCCTGCTTCGCCCGGGTCCCTTCGCCTGCTTCGCCCGGGTCCCTTCGCCTGCTTCGCCCGGCGCGGCTCGTTCGCTCGTCGGTCGTCCCGGACTTGGTCGGCCGGTCCGCTCACCGCTCCGCCGCCGGTCTCCGTGTGCCGCCCTGTGGTCGGCGGCGGCGTCAGGGGTTCGGGTGGAGGTGGATGGGGGTGCTGCCGTTATGCGCGGATTGGTAGGCGGCGTCGACGATGCGGTGGGCGGCGAGGGCTTCGGCGGCGCCCGGATGGCCGGTCCGGGGCGGCGACGCGTCGAGACCGATCAGGAACTCCATGTTGGGCTCGGCGTACTGCGCCACCGACTTCTCATGCACCTCGGGGACGTCGAGGCGGGTGGCCCACGGCGGCAACGGCGCGGTCCACTCCTCGCTGCCGTCGGAGGTCTGCACGTGTAGCGGGCCGAGGTAGTCGTCCTCCGTCCAGCAGTACGCCTGCTCGAAGAACACCTCGAGGCGCCGGCTCGAACCCCGCGACAGCACCTGGTGCCACACGCTCACGAGCACCGCCCGGCTCCCGTCGGCGTAGCCGAGGTTCACCACCGCCGTGTCGTCGATGCCCACGTGCCCGAAGCGCGAGGCCGTCGCGCCCGTCACCTCGACCGGGTCGCCGAGCATCCAGCGCAACACATCGACATCGTGGATCGAGTGCTCGATGAGGGTCCCGCCACCCGTGTGGGCGACGTCCTTGCGCCACGTGGAGCCGTACATGCCCTGGATCGGGAAGTACTGGTCGTCGCGCATGACCGCGGTGAGCACGCGGCCGTAGCGGCCGTCGTGCGCGAGCTCGGCGAGGCGAGCGAACACCGGGGCGTGGCGCAACACGAGACCGACCTGGTGCGGCACGCCACTCAGCGCCTCGGCCACCTGCTCGCACTCGGCCAGGGTCGGGGCGAGCGGCTTCTCGCAGAACACGGCGACACCCCGGCGGGCCGCCTCGACCACCGCCGGCAGGTGGCCCGACGTCCACGTGCACACCCATGCCACGTCGACGGCGTCGAGCAACGCCTCCACCGACGGGAAGGCAACGCCTCCGTGGCGGCGGGCGAGCTTCTCGGCTCGCGCCGCATCGTTGTCGTAGGTAGCCGTGATCGAGGCATCGACGAGCTTGGCCGCGCCGAGCTGCGCCAATGAGTACGCATGCACGTTGGCAATGTGTCCGCAACCGATGACGCCGATCCGCTTCACGATCTCTCCGAGCTTCGAGGTTCGACATCGAGCAACGTGGCAGGCGCGAGTGCGCCACTCCCGAAGCGGGCGCGCACGGCGTCGACCGCGCGCTCGACCGCTGCGCGACGTTCGTCGCGCTCGGTCTCCTCGGTGAGCGCACCGAGGTTGAGCGTGCCCTGCTGTTCGGCCGCGGTCGCAACGAGCTGTGCGCCGCTGATGCCGAGCAACCGGAGCCCGCGTGCCACGTCGACCGAGCCGAGCAGCTCGCGTGCCGTCGCCGAGATCACGGTCGAGACGGCCGTCGCAGCGCCCAACGTGCGCGCACGCGTCAACGTGGTGAAGTCGCCGTAGCGCGCCTTCAGCGTGATCGTGCGCGCCTCCACGTCGGCGGCCCGCAAGCGTTGCGCCACACGATCGGCGAGTCGTGTGAGCTCGCGCTCCACCGCCGCTCGATCCGTGAGGTCGTGCGCGAACGTCTCCTCGTTGCCGATGGATCGCGTGTCGCGCTCCACCACGACGACGCGCTCGTCGCGGTTGTGCGCGAGTGCGTGGAGGTGCCGCCCGTGCGCATCGCCGACGGCGTGGACGAGCGATTCGACGGGAAGGCGGGCAACGTCGCCCACCGTCTGCACACCGAGTCGCTCGAGCCGCGCCAACGTCTTGGGGCCCACGCCCCAGAGCCGTTGCACCGGCAGCGGATGGAGCACCTCGAGCTCCTTGCCCGGCGCCACCACGAGCTGGCCATCGGGCTTGGCGAGATCTGACGCGATCTTGGCGAGGAACTTCGTGGTGGCGCCCCCGACGGAAGCCGCGAGGCCCACCTCGTCGTGCACCCGCGCCCGGATCGCAGTGGCCACCGCAGTCGCGTCGCCGTGCAGCCGACGCACGCCACGCACGTCGAGAAACGCCTCGTCGATGGAGAGCTGCTCCACGAGCGGCGTCACATCGTCGAGGATGGCCATGACGCGCCGGCTGTGGTCTTCGTAGAGGTGGAACCGCGGCGCGAGGAAGACCGCATGAGGGCACAAACGCCGGGCGATCGCCGTGGGGAGTGCCGAGTGCACGCCGTACGGACGGGCCTCGTAGCTCGCCGCGCACACCACGCCCCGGCGGCCGAGACCGGCGACCACGACCGGCCGGCCCGCGAGGTCGGGGTCGAGGAGCTGTTCCACCGACGCGAAGAACGCGTCGAGATCCACGTGGAGGAACATCGCCGGGCGTTACTCGCGCCGCTCGACGCGCATGTCGGCGCGACTCGAGCCGAGTACGTCATAGCGAAAGACGCGATGCGCGCCCGGCTCAGCCACGGGCCACGGCGTCCGCAACCACTCGGCGAGCGGCTCGCGTACCCACGGTGGGCACGCTTCGAGGTGCCGGCACGCATCGGCGCGGTCCCAGAACCGCGCTTCGACCACGATTCCGTCGGGATCGTCGATGGCGATGTCGCCGTCGTGGGCCACGGCGAGATGGACCTCGCACCGCATGCGCCAGCCGAGCTCGAGCGCATCGGCCTGCACCTCGTAGACCGGCCCCGCCCACTCCCGCACGACGATGCCGGTCTCTTCGACCACTTCACGGGTGAGGCCCGCGTGGAGCGTCGCATCGGCGGCGTCGATCACCCCGCCGGGCGTGCTCCAGTCCTCGATGCCGCCGCGCCGCACGTTGCGCACGAGCAGCACCTCGTCGCCGCGCAGCACGAGGCCACCGGCAACGGTCCACTCGTGCAGCGGCTCGCTCACCCCTCGAGTCTCGCGCGGGCGCAGCACCCGCCGTAGCCTGCGCGCGCCCATGAACGACGACGACGACCGACCCACCGACGAGCTGCTCGATCCCGTCGCGGCGTCGCACCCGAACATGCCGCGGCGCGGTCCTGTGTACCTGGCGTTCGGCGCGGTGGTGCTCGCCGGGATGCTCGGCGCACTCATCGGCTACGGGCTCGTCGGCGCCAGCTGCAGCGAGCGGCCACCGCGCCTCCAGCAGCTGCTCGCCGGTGCCGTGCGCGGCTACCACGCTCACAGCCGTTCCTGCACCGTCCCCCTCGCCGGCGGAACGATGTTCGGCGCCGCGCTCGCCGCGGTGGGTGCCGGTGTCGTGGCCGTGCTCATGTTGCGGGCCATGGGCGACTGGCGCATCAACGATCGCCACTTCGAGGATCCCGGCGCCGAGTAGCGCGGCGCTCGCCACACGGCGCGTCGATCACTACCAGTCGAGGGCGAGCATCTCCCGCATGGTGGCTTCGAACGTGGCGTAGTCCATCGACTCGCGTGCGCCGATGATCATGCTGGCGTCGGCGCCGGCGGGCCAGTGCAGCTTGGCGTCGTCGCCCTCGATGGCGTCGGCGATCACGGCAGCGACGAGCGCCGGGGTCTGCGGTTCGCCGTTCGTGCCCTCGATCGTCTCGACGGCCTTGCTCCAGATGGCGGCGAGCTCGTCGTAGGGCGGCTCGGTCTCACCGTACGCCGCGCTGTTGTCACCGAAGCTCGTCTCGATGTAGCCGGGCTCGACCGCGAGCACGCGCACGCCGAAGTGCCCGAGCTCGAGCCGAGCCGCCTCGGTGACGGCTTCGAGCGCGTACTTCGACGAGCTGTAGAACGCGCCGAGCGGTGCCGCGGTGCGCCCCGCGACCGAGGTGACGTTGACGATCACGCCCCGTCCGCGCTTCCGCATCGATGGGATCACACCCTGCATCATGCGCACGGCGCCGAAGAAGTTCGTCTCGTACATGCGCCGGATCTCGGCGAGCGGTACCGACTCGACGGGACCACCGACACCGAAGCCTGCGTTGTTGACCAACACGTCGAGCTCACCGGCTGCTGCGAGCGCAGCGGCGACCGACGCGTCGGAGTCGACGTCGAGCGCGAGACGGTGCGCGACGTCGAGGTCGCTGAGCGTCTCGGGCCGACGGGCGGTCGCGATCACCTCGTGGCCGCGAGTCGCGAGCTCGATCGCGGCGGCGCGCCCGATCCCTGTGGAGCAACCTGTGATGAGCACCCTCATGAGGAAACCTCTCGGTATCGGTCGATGGCAGCGATCGCGAGCGCGAGCCCGTCGTCGTCGACGTCGACGTGGAACACGAAGCGCACCGTGTGGGCATCGATCGTGCCGGCGAGCACGTCCGCGTCGCTCAGGTACGCGAGCAGATCGGCGGGGAGCAATCGCGAGTCGGCGCACACGATGTTCGTGTGCACCGTCTCCGGGTCGATGGCGCTAGGCCAACGCCGCGCGAGCGCGTCGGCGAGCTCGCGCGCACGCCCGTGGTCATCGGCAAGGCGCTCGACCATGGTCTCGAGCG
>JADGOO010000024.1 GCA_017882905.1 Acidimicrobiia bacterium
GCGCCCCCCGCGCGCTGGCAGATCTCGTGTGCGCTCTCGTCGCCGTTGCTCCGGCTGCGCTCGCTCGACGCCACTTCGGTCGGGGCCCGTGCTTGGCGCGTGCGCGCTGTGGTCGAGAACGACGGCTGGCTACCCACGAACGTCACGGAGAAGGCAGTCGAGAAGAAGGCCGTGCGCCCCGTCGAAGCCGAGATCGTGCTGCCCTCCGGCGCGCGGTTGGCCGCGGGTGAGCCGCGCCAGGAGCTCGGCCAGCTCGCCGGGCGATCGCGTGCCACCACGATGATCGCCGACTTCGGCTGGATGGAAGACAGCACGCCCGACCGCGCCAAGGTCGACTGGGTCGTCGAAGCCGACGCCGGCACCACGGTGCAGATCACGATCCGCCATCCGCGCGCCGGTGTGGTGCGCGGTGAGATCACGTTGCAGTGACCGCGAACGACTCGGCGCGCTCGCCCATCCGAGTGGGTCTCCTGGGCGCCGGACCGTGGGCCGAGATCGCGCATGCACCGCTGCTCGCGGCGGGCCCGGAGACCACGCTCGCGGGCGTGTGGTCGAGATCGTTCGACAAGGCCGACGCGCTCGCTCGTCGCTTCCCCGGCACGGTCGCGTGGCACAGCTTCGACGAGCTGATCGGCGCGTGCGATGCCGTGGCGTGCTGCGTGGCGCCCGACGCGCAGGTCGAGTACGCCACGCGCGCGGCAGAGGCGGGCAAGCCGCTGCTGCTCGAGAAGCCGCTCGGTCTCGACCTGGCGGGCGCGCAGCGTCTCGTCGACGCGATCGCGGCGCACTCCGTGCCGAGCGTGGTCGTGCTCACGAATCGCTTCGCCGCGCCCGTACGCGAGTTCCTCGCCGCCGCGCACGACTTCACCGCCGACGGTGGGCGCGCGCTGTTCGTGTCGGGCGCGTTGCTCGAAGGCCCGTTCGCGGCGAGCCCGTGGCGCCGCGCGTACGGCGCCTTGCTCGATGTCGGTCCGCACATCCTCGACCTCGTCGACGCCGCGCTCGGTCCGTTGGTGGCGGTCGAGCGAGCGCTTCATCCGTCGCAACGACTCGTGCACCTCGTGGGCACCCACGACAGCGGTGCCCGCAGCGCCGTCACGATCGACTGCTCGACGCTCGGCGACAGTCGCACGGAGGTCGAGCTGTTCGGCGCCGCGGGCCGGCTGGTGTGCGACACGCGCACCGCCGACGGCGCGGCCACCTTGGCCACGCTGCGTCGCGAGTTCGCCGACAGTGCTCGAACCGGAACCCCACATCCTGTGGATGCCGCCCGTGCCCTGTCGATCGAGCGATGGCTCCACGGCGCCGGCAATGTCCGAATTTGACGGGTAGACGCTCGGACGAGTCTCGGCTATCATTCCGGGCGATGTACCGCTTGCTCGGAATCGTAGTTACGTAGCGCACGGCCGCCCTGTCGCGCCCGTGCGCTTGCTCGCCCCTCCAACCGGAGGGGTTTTTCTTTGCCCGAACACAACTCGGAGCCACCCATGAAGCTGACCGGAGCCCAAGCCCTCATCAAGAGCCTCGAGCTCGAAGGTGTCGAGGTCATGTTCGGCCTTCCCGGCGGCGCGATCCTGCCGGTCTACGACCCGCTGATCGACTCGTCGATCCGCCACATCCTCGTGCGCCACGAACAGGGCGCGGGCCACATGGCGAGCGGCTACGCGCACGCCACCGGCCGCCCCGGTGTCGCGATGGTCACGAGCGGTCCCGCCGCCACCAACATCGTCACGCCGCTGGCCGACGCCTACATGGACAGCGTGCCGATGGTGGTCGTCACCGGCCAGGTGCCGTACTCGGTGATCGGCACCGACGCGTTCCAAGAGTGCGACACCGTCGGCATCACGATGCCGGTCACGAAGCACAACTGGCTCATCACCGACGCGCGCGACATCCCGCAGATCGTCCGCGAAGCGTTCCACGTGGCCACCACGGGCCGGCCCGGCCCCGTGCTCGTCGACATCCCCAAGGACATCGCCAACCAGACGATGGAGTGGTACTGGCCCGACGGAGTCGACCTTCCCGGCTACAAGCCCACGGTGAAGGGTCACCCGAAGCAGATCAAGGACGCGGCGCGGCTGATCAACGAGGCGCGCCGTCCGGTGATCTACGCGGGTGGCGGGATCCTCAAGGCGCGCGCGGCCGAAGCGCTGCGCGCGTTCGTCGAGCTCACCGGCATCCCGGTGGTCACCACGTTGATGGCCCGTGGCGCGTTCCCCGACGAGCACGAGCTGTGCTTGGGCATGCCGGGCATGCACGGCAACTACACGGCCATCACCTCGATGCAGAAGACCGATCTGCTGATCGCGCTCGGAAGCCGTTTCGACGATCGTGTCACCGGCAAGGTGGGCGCGTTCGCCCCCGACGCCAAGGTCATCCACGTCGACATCGATCCGGCCGAGCAGGGCAAGGTGCGCCGTCCCGACGTCCCGATCGTGGGCGACTGCCGCAATGTGATCGAAGAGCTGGTGAAGGCGGTGCGGGCCGAGCAGTCGAAGCACGGCAAGCCCGAGCTCGGGGAGTGGATCGGCCAGATCCGTCAATGGCAGGTCGATTTCCCGCTGCACTACGACCAGGAAGAGGGCGGCGCGCTCAAGCCGCAGTTCGTGATCGAGAAGCTGCGCGAGCTCACTCCCGACGACACGATCCTCGCTTCGGGCGTGGGTCAGCACCAGATGTGGGCGAGCCAGTACTGGAAGTTCCACCACCCCTACACGTGGATCAACTCGGGCGGCCTCGGCACGATGGGGTACGCGGTGCCTGCCGCGATCGGCGCGAAGGTCGGCCGGCCCGATCGCATGGTGTGGGCCGTCGATGGTGACGGCTGCTTCCAGATGACCGCGCAGGAGCTCGTGACCGCGACGGCCGAGCGCATCCCCGTGAAGATCGCCATCCTGAACAACGCGTACCTCGGGATGGTGCGCCAGTGGCAGGAGCTCTTCTACGAGGAGCGCTACAGCGAGGTGTACCTGTCGCCCGACCTGCCCGACTACGTGAAGTGGGCCGAGGCGATGGGGTGCGTCGGCATGCGTGTCGACAGCCCCGACGACGTGGGGCCCACGATCGAGAAGGCGAACGAGATCAACGACCGCCCCGTCGTCATCGACTTCCGCACCGACTACCGCGAGAAGGTGTACCCGATGGTCGCGGCCGGGTCGTCGAACGACGACGTGATCCTCGACCCGAGCATGGATCGCCCCGGAGGTCGTTGATCGTGAACCCGCGTCATCACATCCTCGCGGTGCTCGTCGAGAACAAGGCCGGTGTGCTCACGCGCGTCGCCGCCCTGTTCTCGCGGCGCGGCTTCAACATCGTGTCGCTGGCGGTGAGCCCTACCGAAGACGAGCGCTTCAGCCGGATGACGATCGTGGTCGACGCGGAGGAGAGTCCGCTCGAGCAGATCGTCAAGCAGCTCAACAAGCTCATCCCGGTGATCAAGATCAGCGAGATCGCGCACGACCAAGGCGTGGAGCGCGAGCTGATGCTCGTGACGGTGAAAGCGTCGGCCGATGCGCGCTCGCAAGTGACCGATCTCACGGCGATCTTCGAGGCCAAGATCGTCGATGTGGGCTATGAATCGCTCACGATCATGGTGGCCGGGGATCCCGAGAAGCTCGACGCGTTCAGCGATCTCGTGCGCCCGTTCGGCATCGTCGAGGCGCAGCGCACGGGCCGGATCGCATTGCCGAAGCTCGCTCGCCAGCCCGTGAAGCTCCGCTCCGTCAAGACGGCGCGGGCGTAGGCGGAGCGCATGGCAACCAGCGATCGCCAACACGACAAGGTCATCGCCTTTGTCCCGCCGCTGCTGCAGCCAGGCGAGCAGGTTGTCGCCGACGTGCCCTTCGCGCAGACGGGTCCGAACCAGATGTGGTCGCTGTTGCTGCGGCCCCTGCTGTTCCTGATCCGCTATTGGGCTCTCGTGCAGACCAACCGACGACTGATCCTGCTCAAACGAGGCTCGTTCACCACACGCATCAAGAGCGTCGCGGCGGAGTTCCAGTCGGGTCAGTGCTACGTGGCGCAATACGCGCCCGGCACGTTGTGGAACTTGATGACGCTCGCGCAGCCCGGCAAGCCGGTGGTGTATCGCGTTCACCGCGTCAACCGCGCCCGCGCCGATGCGTTCGTCGCGGCAGTCGGAAGTGACCCGCGACTCGCGCCGCCGCCCCCGTCGACGAACGCCCCGACGACCTAACCTGCAAACCCGCCGCAACACAACAGGAGCAATGCCACGATGCCCGCAATCGTCTATTACGACGCCGATGCCAACTCCGCGCTGATCGCCGACAAGAAGGTCGCGATCCTCGGCTACGGCTCGCAAGGCCACGCCCACGCACTGAACCTGAAGGACAGCGGTGTCGACGTGCGCGTCGGCCTGCGCGCCGGTTCGAGCTCAAAGGCGAAGGCCGAGGCGGCGGGGCTCAAGGTGCTGCCCACCGCGGAAGCGGTGCGTGAGGCCGACATCGTGATGGTGCTGCTGCCCGACACGGAGCAGAAGTCGGTGTTCGACGCCGACATCGCGCCGAACCTCGTGCCCGGCAACTCGCTCGCCTTCGCGCACGGCTTCAACGTGCACTTCGGGCGCATCGCGCCGCCCGAGGGTGTCGACGTGTGGATGATCGCTCCCAAGGGTCCGGGGCACCTCGTGCGCCGTACCTACGACGAGGGCGGCGGCGTGCCGTGCCTCGTTGCCGTGGCCCAAGACGCCACGGGCAAGGCGAAGGACATCGCGCTCGCCTACGCGCAGGGCATCGGCGGCACGCGCGCCGGCGTGCTCGAGACCACGTTCCAAGAAGAGACCGAGACCGACCTGTTCGGCGAGCAGGTGGTGCTCTGCGGCGGGCTCGTCGAGCTCATCAAGGGCGGCTTCGAGACGCTCGTCGAGGCGGGTTACCAACCCGAGTCGGCGTACTTCGAGACGTTGCACGAGGTGAAGCTCATCGTCGACCTGATCTACGAAGGCGGCATCGCTGCGATGCACTACTCGATCAGCGACACAGCCGAGTACGGCGACTACACGCGTGGTCCGCGCATCATCAACCACGGCACGAAGGCCGAGATGCGCAAGATCCTCGGCGAGATCCAGTCGGGTGAGTTCGCGCGCGAGTGGATCGCAGAGAACGAGAACGGGCGCCCGAACTTCAACCGCCTGCGCGACGCGACGGCCAAGCACCCGATCGAAGCGGTCGGCGCCGAGCTCCGGGCGATGATGCCGTGGATCTCCGCCGGCAAGACGAAGGTCCAAGACGCCAGCGGAGGGTGAACGGCGCTACTCGGTAGCGTCCGATCCATGAGCGCCGACGAGACACGCGAAGGCGTGGATCTGACGCATCTCGACCAGCCGCTCTTCGACGGTGCCAACGCGACGAAGCGCGATCTCGTCGACTACCTCGACAGCGTGAGCGGTCCGATCATCGCCGCGCTCGAAGATCGACCGCTCTCGGTGATCCGCGTGCGGCCCGGCCAGGCGCCGTTCATGCAGAAGAACGTGCCGAAGTACACGCCCGACTTCGTGCGCACCGCCACGTTCTGGGCCGAGACGTCGAAGCGCGATGTGGCGTACGCGTTGTGCAACGACCGTCGCACGTTGCTCTGGTTCGCGAACCAACGCGCCGTCGAGTACCACCCGGCGCTCGTGCGCGCCGACCACCCCGATCGCATCACGCATCTCGTGCTCGATCTCGACCCGCCCGACGGCGCGCCGAATCAGTTCGAACAGGCCGTGCGCGTGGCGCACGCGGCACACGAGGCGCTGGGCGAAGTGGGGCTCGAGGGTGCGGTGAAGACGAGCGGCGCCAAAGGCGTGCACGTGTTCGTGCCCGTCGATGCCGGCACCACCATCGAAGGCGCGGCTGCGGCAACGCGTGCGCTCGCGGCGCGCACCGAGAGGGTGGCGCCCGAGATCGCCACCACGGCGTTCATCAAGGAAGACCGCGGCGGGAAGGTGTTCGTCGACTCCACGCGCGCCGGCGGCGCGACCGTGGCGGCGGCCTACAGTCCACGCATCCGCCCCGATGCCCCGGTGTCGTTCCCGGTGGCGTGGAGCGATCTCGATGCCGTGGTTCCCGCCGACTTCACGATCCACTCGGCGGCCGCGCAGCTCGCCGGCCGCGACCTCTGGAACGAGCTGCTCCCCGCGCCGCAGCATCTCTGCGCCGACCTGATCGAAGAAGGCCGCGCCATCCCGATCGCCCGTGTGCAAGCGATGCACGAAGGCAAGCGCCGCCAAGCGAACAGGCGCCAGATTCCCCGCCCGGAGGGCGGTTTCTGACGCATGTTCGCCAATCAGCTGCGGGGGACCTGGGCCCAGGGGAGCGTCTTGTCGACCCGGGGCTCGCCGGGGAGCCCGAGCACGCGCTCGCCGAGGATGTTCTTCATGATCTCGCTCGTGCCGCCCTCGATCGAGTTGGCCCGAGACCGCAGGAACATGTGGCGCGCCGAGCCTTCCTCGCCGTCGAGCCCCACTTCTTCGGGCCGACGGAACGTGTAGTCGAAGCCGTCGAGGGCATCGGTGCCGAGCAGGTTCATGCACAGCTCGAAGATGCGCTGGTTGTTGATCGCCAGCGCGAGCTTGGCGACTGAACCCTCGGGCCCAGGGTTGCCCACGCGCGCCGCCGCGCTGGCCCGCAGGTTCGTGAGCCGCAAGCATTCCGCGTCGGTCCACACCCGCATGAGCTGGTCGCGCCGGGCCGCGTCGCCACCCTTCTCCTTGTAGATGCGCACGGCTTCGGCGATCGCACCGCCGCCGCGCTTCGGTCCGCCGCTGCCACCGCCGCCACCGCCGATCGTGACGCGCTCGTTGGCGAGTGTGGTGAGCGAGACCCGCCATCCGTCGCCTACGTCGCCGATGCGCCAGCTGTCGGGGATGCGCGCATCGGTGAGGTACACCTCGTTGAACTCCGCCTCGCCGGTGATCTGGCGCAGCGGCCGTACCTCCACGCCGGGCCCGTGCATGTCGACCGCGAAGTACGTGAGGCCCTTGTGCTTGGGCACGTCGGGATCGGTGCGCGTGACGAGCATGCCGATGTCGGCGATGTGTGCGAGCGTGTTCCACACCTTCTGGCCGTTCACAACCCACTCATCGCCGTCGCGCACCGCGCGTGTCGCCAACGAGGCGAGGTCGGAACCGGCGCCGGGCTCGCTGAACAGCTGGCACCACTGCTCTTCACCCGTGAACAGCGGCCGGAGGAAACGGCGCTTCGTTTCCTCGCTGCCGTGGGTGACGATCGTGGGCGCGGCGAGGAAGTGGCCGAAGAACACGCCGCTGCCGCGCTCGTCCGCGCCGGCGGCGCGCAGCCGTCGTTCGACCTCACGTTGGAGCGCCGGGCGCACCGCCATGCCGCCGTACCCAACGGGGAAGTTCACCCAGGCGAGCCCCGCGTCGTACTGCGCGCCACGGAACGCGAACGCGTCTTGTTTCGTGGGGTCGTGCTCGGCGAGCAGCGAGTCGACGGCGGCGTGCACTCGCTGCGCGTCGGCATCGGCGGAGCGGCTCTCGGCGGCGCGGGCGTTGGCAACGGTCTCGGTCGGCGTCATCGAACTCGAGCCTAGGCTCGGTGCCGATGAGCGCGGCGGGGGTGATCGCGGCGGGCGCGGTCGGCTACCTGTGCGGCTCCTTCCCGAGCGCCGATCTCGCGGCGCGGCTCGCCACTCGTGGGCGCCTCGATCTGCGCGCCCAGGGCAGCGGCAACCCCGGCGCGACGAACGCCGCGAAGGTGCTCGGCACCGCCTGGGGCATGGGCGTGCTTACGGCCGACGTTGCGAAGGGCTTCGCGGCGGGGATGCTGGGAATGGCGCTCGGTGGCAACGCCGGTGGCTACCTCGCGGCGACGCTCGCGGTCGCCGGCCACATCGTGCCGGTGTGGTCACGGTTCCGGGGCGGCAAGGGTGTGGCCACGAGCGCCGGCGCATGCCTGGCTGTGTTTCCCGCGTACTTCCTGATCGATCTGCTCGTGGCCGCGATCGGTGCGCTCGCGGCGCGCCGCGCCGAACGGGCGACGCAGCTGAGCGGGATCGTGTGGACGGCTGCCGCGCTCGTGTGGTGGCGGGCCAGCTTGGCCAACGGCTGGGGCCCCGACCCGTCGTTCGGGCTGCTCGCGTTCGCGGCGGTGAGCACGGTGATGATCCTCACGAAGTTCGCGCTGGCGCGCCCGAAGGTCACGGCGTGACGGTGTGACCGTCTCAGCGGGTGGCCCGCACCAGCAGGCGGCCGCGCACCTCGCCGGGACTCAGGTCGCCGAGATCGTGCACGACGGCCGAGATCCAACCGGCGTCGCGCAACCAATCGAGTGCGACTGCGCGGGGCGGCACGGTGAGCACGGGTTCGCCGGCCGCCGCGAGCCGGTCCTCGTGCGCGAGGCGCGCGTGGGCCGCGGTGTCCGACTCGTCGCCGGCATCACGCGTCGAGATGGTGGTCGTGAGCACGCTTCCTGGCGCCGCCCGTTGCGCGAGTGCACGGAGCAGGCCGCGGAACGCCGGCTCGGGCAGGTACCTCAGCACGCCCTCGCAGACGAAGAACGTGGGCGCAGTCGCGTCATGACCCGCCGTTTCGAGTGCGCCGGCCACATCGTCGAGGATGAAGTCGGCGGAAGCGAACACCACATCGTCGACGGCGGCGCCGACCGCGGCCAGACGGTTGCGCTTGTCGGCTTGCGTCAGCGGATGGTCGAGCTCGAAGAAGCGAACGCCTGGAGTCCGGAAGCGCAAGGCCCGACCGTCGTAGCCCGCGCCCGCGATCACCACTTGACGGATCGGAGCTGCGAGCGCGGCGGTGAGCTCGGCGTCGATGAAGCGGGTGCGTTGCGCGACCCAGCTGCCGAAGTCGCTCCGGCCGGGAACGAGGCCCGCCGCGAGGTTCTGCGCGAGCCGCTCGTCGGCACGGGGATCTCCCGTCCGGGAGGCGGGCCGATCGAGCAACAGCCGTTGCGCGGCCACGCCACGCGCCGTCAACGAGGGGCCGTCACTGCGCACCCGGTTGTTCTAGCGCTACGTCGACCGCGTCTGTTTCTCGGTTCTGGTGAGCAACGGGGTCGCTCGGGCGACCCCTGCGCTCGAGCAAGCTGCCATCGGGGTGGGGTGGGGAATCCCGGAATTCAGTGATCCGGGCTGTCGGGCGACGGCGAAGAAGGGCTGATGGTGGAGCAGCTGGTGGCGGGCCTCGACTGGGAGCTGGGGGTCGCGCAGCGGCTTCGCGCCGGAGATCCTGGCGTGCTCGGTGAGCTCTACGACCAGTACGGCGCCTTCGTGTTCGGCCTGGCGCGCCGTGTGATCGGCAACCCGACGGCCGCCGAAGACGTGACCCAGGAGGTCTTCCTCGCGGTGTGGGAGCGCCCCGAGCAGTTCGACCCCACACGCGGGCGTCTGCGCACCTTCCTCGGCACGATCGCGCATCGACGCGCCGTCGACTTCGTGCGGCGCGAGGAAGCGAAGCGGCGCCGCGCCGAACGTGAGTCGCTGCTTGCGCGTTCGGTGCCCGACGTCGATGAGATGGCCGCGGCGCTCGTCGTGGCCGAGCGGGTGCGGGAGGCCGTGGAGGCGCTCCCCGCCGACCAGCGCGATGCAGTGCAGCTGGCATACTTCGGCGGCCGCACATACCGCCAGGTGGCCGACGAGCTGGGGATACCGGAAGGAACGGCGAAATCGCGTTTGCGACTCGCATTGCGCAAGATCGCCGCAGCCATGGAAGCGCACGGAATCGAGCTCTCCGCATGATCACCTCGGACAACTTCGACGACCTGCTCGGTGCCTTCGCGCTCGACGCAGTCGACGCCGACGAGGCGGCAGCCGTCGAGGCGTTCCTCGCGGCGCATCCCGAGCGCGAGCGCGACGTGGAGCGCCTGCGCGCCGCGGCGGCGTGGTACGGCGCGAGCCAGACCGAGACGCCCCCGCCCAGCCTGCGCGCGTCGATCATGGCCCGGCTGCGCCCGCGATCGTCGACGCGCGCGTCGCACCCTTCGCCCGGAGTCGCTGCCCACGATGCCGCGGCCCAGCTGCTGCGCGACGTGACGCACCGTGTCGACGACGCCACCGCGCACACGGGCACTGTCAACGGCCTCGACATCCACGACCTCGTTGCGCACCTCACTGCGATGGAGAGCGTGGTGGCCGAGTGGTCGGGCCATCCCACCCATCCGCAGCTCACCGGCCACGACATCGAACAGCGCACTGCCGAAGCGGTCAGCGAGTTCTCGGCGACGTCGCTCGGCGATCTCCTCGACGAATGGGAGCGCGCCGCGGCGGTGGTGCGCGACGCCGGGACGCAGGTCGAGTCGCTGCCGTGGTACGGCTCGTTGCGGTCGGCATCGGAGGTGCTCACGTTTCGTGCGTTCGAGACCTGGACGCACGCCGGCGACATCGCCGTGGCCCTCGGCGCCCCGCGTCCCGCGCTGCCCGGCCACGCCTTCGCCACGATGGCCGATGTCTCGATGGCGCTCATGCCGCTGTGCCTGAGCGCGCGTGGCTCGACTCGGCCGGGCGCGTCGGCCCGCATCGTGCTCACCGGCCCGGGCGGTGGCGAGCACTTGATCGCGCTGGCGCCCGGCGAGGAACCCGCGCCCGACCCGTCGGTCACGGTTGAAGCTTCGATGTTCGACTGGTGCGTCCGGGTCGCCGACCGGTGCGAGGCGAGCGAGATGGCGGTGCGGATCGAGGGCGACGCGGCGCTCGGCCGTGAGCTGCTCGCCGCGGCGAGTGCGTTCGCCACGCTCTGACGAACGTTGTGTCCGCACTGACCGGTATGGACGGTGTGGGACCGAAGTCACATCGACGTGATTTCCGCTCAAGGTGGTGGCTAAAGACGCCGACTACACGGGCGGGATGGCTGCACGATCGCTTCGGTTGAGCTTCATCTCGTGGCGCGCACGCATCGCCGCATGGCGCGACGTCTGGCGTGCGCTCGACGAGCAAGTGCTCGCGGCGCGACTCGGCGCACTCCTCTTCCTCTCCGCCGGCGTGCTCGGACTCGCGCTGCGATTCGCGCCCGCTTCGTTCTCGGGCCCGAACGTGTCGCTCCCTGTCGCGGTCATCGGCATCGTGCTCGGCGCCCTCGCCTGGCGGCTGCCGTGGGCCGAGTGGCCAGTCGACACGCAGCTCGCGTTCCCGCTCGTCGGCTTCGCGCTCGTTGTGCTCGCCGCGCACGACCAACCGCGCACGACGTCGGCGGCGATCGTGTCGGCGCTCACGTTGTTGTTCATGGTGACCGGTGCAGCGCAGCGCCCCGGTCGTTGCGCGCTGCTGGCACCCATCGCGGTGGTTGCGATGATGGCCGCCACGACGAGCTCGTTCACCGGCGCCACTGGTGTCGACATCGTGTTCGGTGTGGGCACGGCGGCTGCGAGCGGCGAAGCGGTCGCACTCGTGTTGCGCCGCAAGCGGCGGGCCGAACGGCGCGTTCGATCGCTGCTCGAGGCCGTGCGTGAGATGAGCGCGATCGACGACCGTGCGCTCGCACCGCGCAGCCTTGCAGAGCTCGCGACCGATCTGCTCGACGCCCACGCCGTGGCAGTGCTCCTGCGGATGGCGCCCCGTTCGTCACGTCTCGTCAACCGGGCGACAGCCGGCCACCCGGCGCTGGCCAGCTGCATCCCCGACATGGTGCGCACCACCGACGACGCGGTACGTGCCGCGCTCGAGACCAACTCCGTGGTGGTCCTCGACGACGCGGGCGCCTTCGTCAGCAACGCGCGTAACGCGGCGACATCGATTGCAGTGCTGCCGCTCCTCACGCGTGATCGCCACGCGTTCGGTTGCGTGGTCGTGCTCTGGAACCGGCCGCCGAAGACGCTCTCACGCTCGACGCTCGATGCCGCCGCGTTGCTCGCGCAGGAAGCGAGCCGCATGTTCGGACGGCTGATGCGCCAGGCGCAGCTGACCTACGAGGCGCACACCGACGCGCTCACCACGCTCGCCAACCGGCGCACATTCGGCCAGGTGCTCGAGCGGCTCGCGCCCGGCGACGCGGTCGTCGTGATCGACCTCGACCACTTCAAGCGCGTGAACGACACGTTGGGTCACGCCGCGGGTGACGACGCCTTGCGCGTGCTTGCGGCGTGCCTGCGTGACGTGGCGCGTCAGGGCGACACGCTCGCTCGGTATGGCGGCGAAGAGTTCGCGCTGATCCTTCCCGGAGCTCAGGAGCACGGCGCTCGGGTGCTGCTGTCGCGGCTGCGCCGCTCGTGGCGCCAGAACGAACCGCCCACCACGTTCAGCGCCGGGATCGCCGTGCACCACGGCAGCGTGTCACCGCACCGCACGCTCGTTCGCGCCGACAACGCGCTCTACGAGGCGAAGCACGCCGGTCGTGACCGCGACGAGGTCGCGCCCAGCCTCGAGATCGACCTGCGCGAGGGCGTCGAGGGCAGCCCGCTCGAGCTCGACGCGATCGACGTCGTCGACGACAGCGAAGTCGGTGAGGCGCGCCGAGGGTTTCGCCGGCTCTGATCACCGGTCTTGATCACCGGTCTTGATCACCGGTCTTGATCACTGGACTGGTGGGCGTCGGCTGGCACCGCGTGCACCAATAGGTGCGGCGGGCGTCGTCGCCCTGTGTAGCGCTCACGATTCGCGACCGACAACGCGGGCACGGTCGACCGGCACGGCCGTACACGGCGAGGCCGCCGTCGACGGTGACGCGACGCGCTTGGGCCACGGATGCCGCGAGTAACGAGTGCGCACGGGTGTAGAGCCGTCGGCGGGTGCCTTCGTCGAGGGCACCGACCGTCGTGAAGGGGTTGACTCGCTCCACCCAGCATGTCTCCGACTTGATCACGTTGCCGATTCCGGCGGCCACGCGCTGATCGAGCAGCACGACGGCGATCTCGGTGTCGTGATCGACGGTGGCCAGCCGCGCCACCACGGCGTCGATGTCGACACCCTCGACGGTGAGGTCGGGACCGAGCGCGTCGAGCTGCCGTTCGGCGCGCGACGGCGCAAGTCCGCGGCGCCGGGCGGTTGCCGGGTCGCGGATCTCCACCAGAGGCGCGCTGAAGCACACGGCGCGGACCCCGTCTTCGGTGGTGAGGATCACTCGGGCGAGGTGCTGCGGCTTCTTCCACCGTTCGTGTGCGCCGTATACGTGCCACGCGCCGGCCATGCCGAGGTGCGTGTGCAGCTCGCGGCCGTCGTCGAAGCGCATGATCAGGTGCTTGCCCACCGCCTGCACGCGATCGACCCGCGCGCCGGGTTGCGGCGGCGTCACACCTCGCTGCGCACGGCGGATCTCGCAGTGTGTGATCGTCTTGCCCTCGAGGGCTCGCCGTAACGCGGCGGCGGCGCGGTGGATGGTGTCGCCTTCGGGCATGTTCGGCCTACGAGCGCAGCGTGAGGCCGCGGTAGCCGTCGACGAAGCCGGCGGCGCGCAGCGCATCGGCGCACGGCGCGTTGCGCGCCGGCTGGCCATCGATCGTCTGCAGCTGGAGCGTGCCGACCCGGCCTTCCTTGTGCGCGACCACGATCGCATCGGCCCAGCCCGACGGGTCGTGGGCGGCCCAGGTGAGCAGCGACTTGCCACCTCGCTCGATGAAGACCGCGAGCGAACCGCGGCAGAGCACGACCTGCGCGCCGGCGGCACGTGCCGTGCGTCCGGCCGTGTGCTCGGGCCACGGGATGGCCGCGCCGTACGGCTGCGCCGGATCGGTGGCCGCGAGCACGAGCGTGTCGTCGTCATCGCTCGGCTGTGAGCTCGAGCCGGGTGCGCCGTCTTCACGGTGGGAGCGAAGCCGCTCGACTGCGCCCGGCAGCGCGAACTGTGCCGCGCCCATGCCCGCCACGAACCAACCGCGGCGCACCCGACCCGATTCCTCGAGTGCCTTGAGCACGGGATAGACGCCGGTGAACCCGCCGATCACGCCTTCGGCGTTCACGCCCTCGCGTGTGACGATGCCGTGGCGGGCGAGCAGCGTGCCCGCGAGGGCGTGCGCGGTCTCGGTCGGCGTGGCCGCTGGTTCGAGCAACCCACCCACGAGCGACCACCGGCCTGCGCCGGCCGGCGGGCCGAGCCGGCTGAGCCGACCGAGGTCGGGTCGCCGCCGGGCTGCGGCGTTGTTCGACGCGCGCTTGGTGCCCCGGCGCGCGACGCGCACCGGTCCGAACGTGTCGTTGGTGACCTCACCGGCCCACACGAGATCCCAGAGCGCGCCGAGCACCTCGGCGGTGGGGGCGTTGCTCGTGGCCGACAGCAGGTCGACCCAGAACGACGCCCCCCGCGCCGCGAGCCGCTCGCGGATCGCGTCGTGTAGCGGTCCGCTCGGCGCATCTTCCACGCGGCGGCGCGCGCTGCCGAGCAGGAGTCGTGCTTGATCGCGGAAGCACAGTCGCACGCGGCCGTCGTCGCTGCCCAACGCCCCCGCTCCCACCCATACGAGCTCGCCGGCGGCGCACAGGTCGTCGAGCATCGCCGGGCGGTAGTCGCTCACCCGTGCCGGCAACACCTCACGCTCCAGCACCGACGCGGGTATGGCTGCGCCCTGCAGCTGCTCCACCGCGTCGACGAGCGCCTCGATGCCCCGCCGCGCCCGGCCCACACCGTGCCAACCGGGGAGGAACCGCGCGTAGGTCTGCGCGTCGACCGGCTCGATCTCCTTGCGCAATGCGGCGAGGGAGCGGCGGCGCAGCACGCGCAGCACACCTTCGTCGCACCATTCCCGTGTGCTCGCGCCGGGCCGGAACTCGCCGTGCACGACACGTCCGTCGGCTTCGAGTCGGATCAGCGCCTCGACGACCCGAGTGGTTGCCGCCCCGAGGCGCTGCGCGCACTCCTCGTCGGTGAAGGGCGCGTGCGTGCGCGCGTAGCGCGCCACCAGCTCGTCGAGCGGGCGGTCGACTGGGTCGGTGAACGCCTGCGGGAGCCCCGGAGGGAGCGCGCAGCCGAGTGCGTCGCGGAAGCGCGCCGCATCGTGCGCCGCCGCGTAGCGCATCACGCCCGCCACGCCGACGAGGATGGCGCGCCGCTGGGTCACGAGCGTGTCGAGCCGGCTCGCGGCCTCGTCGGGTTCGCGGACGCGTGCCGAGACTTCCTCGGTCGCGAGGTCGCCCACGTCGGCGAGCAGGTCGGCGATCCCGTCGAGCCCGCTCACGTGGCGTTCCGGGGCCAGGTGCTGGAGCTCCAGCTCGAGCTGCGCGATCACCGACGGGTCGAGGAGCTCGCGCAGCTCTTCGCCGCCGAGGAGCTCGCGCAACAGGTCGCGGTCGAGCGCGAGGGCAGTGGCGCGCCGTTCGGCGAGGGGCGCGTCGCCCTCGTACATGTACACGGCGATCCACGAGAACAGCAGCGACTGCGCGAATGGTGACGCGTGTTTGGTCTCCACGGGCACGGCGCGCACCCGCCGCGTCTCGATGTCGCGGAGCACCTCGCGCAGCGCCGGGAGGTCGAAGACGTCGCGGAGTGCCTCGCGCGTGGTCTCCAGGAGGATCGGGAACGTGGGGTACTGCGACGCGACTTCGAGCAGATCGGCTGCTCGTTGACGTTGTTGCCACAGTGGTGTGCGCGACTGCGGGTTGCGGCGCGGGAGCAACAGCGCTCGGGCTGCGTTCTCCCGGAACCGCGCCGCGAACAGCGAGGTGGAGGGGAGGCGGGCGGTGACGAGCTCCTCGATCTCGTCGGCGCCGAGCAGCATGTGATCGAGGGGAAGGTCGTCGATCGCCTCGGGCAATCGCAGCACGATCCCGTCGTCGCTCCACATCGCCGGCGACTCGAGACCTTCGCGAGCGAGCTTCTCCTCGATGGCGAGCGCCCACGGCGCGTGCACTCGCGCACCGAACGGCGTGAGGATGCAGATGCGCCAATCGCCGATCTCGTCGGGGAAGCGCTCGATCACGATGGTGCGGTCGTCGGGCACGGCACCACCCGCCTCGGCCTGCTCGGCGAGGTACGCGAGCAGGTTCGTGGTGGCGCGCGTGTCGAAGCCGAGTCGTGTGAGGCGCTCGTGTGCGGCTGACTCGTCGAGTCCGCGCAGCTCGCGCACCATCGCGCCGATGCCGCGACCGAGCTCGAGGGGACGGCCCGGCTTGTCGCCGCGCCAGAACGGGAGCTTGGCGTGCTCGCCGGGAGCAGGTGTGACAACCACGCGCTCGTGGGTGATCTCCTCGATGCGCCACGCCGACGCACCGAGCGCGATCACCTCGCCCGGTCGACTCTCGTAGACCATCTCCTCGTCGAGCTCGCCGACGCGGCCGCCATCGGGCAGGAACACGCCGAACAAGCCGCGGTCGGGGATCGTCCCGCTGTTCGTGACCGCCACGCGCTGCGCACCATCGCGGGCACGCACCCGACCCTCGATGCGGTCCCACACGATGCGCGGGCGCAGTCCCGAGAACTGATCACTCGGGTAGCGCCCCGCCAGCAGGTCGAGCACGGCGTGGAACACGTCGTCGGTGAGATCGACGAAGTTCGCGGCGCGCCGGACCATCGCGCCGAGTGCGTCGACGCTCCACTCGTCCATCGCGCACGCGCCCACTATCTGCTGCGCGGCCACGTCGAGCGGGTTGGCCGGCACGCGCATCTCCTCGACCTTGCCCTCGAGCATTCGCTCGACGACGGCGGCCGTCTCCAACAGGTCGCCGCGCCACTTCGGGAAGATCTTGCCCGTGCTCGGCTCGCCCACCTGGTGGCCGGCGCGACCGATGCGCTGCAGCCCGCGTGCGACCGAACCGGGAGATTCGACGAGCACCACGAGATCGACGGTGCCCATGTCGATACCGAGCTCGAGGCTGCTCGTGGCGACGAGCGCCTTCAGCCGCCCCGCCTTGAGATCGTCTTCCACCTGGCGCCGTTGCTCGCGCGACAGCGACCCGTGGTGCGCGCGTACGAGATCTTCCTCGGCGAGCTCGTTGAGCCGCGCCGCGAGCCGTTCGGCGAGGCGGCGTGCATTCGTGAAGATGAGGGTGGTGCGGTGCGCGCGGATCAGCTCGAGCAACCGTGGATGGATGTGCGGCCAGATGCTGCTGTTCCCATCGGCCGCGGGACCCGCTCGCAACGGACCATCGGAGTCCGGGCCGTCTTCCACCCCCGCTCGGCTGCGCCTCGCGCCCCCAGGGGCATTGGGCTGTGGGCCGGTGGGGATCTCGTCGCGCACTCGGTTCACGTCGGCCATGTCGTCGACGGGGACGATCACCTCGATGTCGAGTGCCTTGCGCGCCCCGGCGTCGAGGATCGTCACCGGCCGGGGACGGCGACCGTCGTGGCCTCCAAGGAATCGTGCGATCTCCTCGACCGGGCGCACCGTGGCCGACAGACCGATGCGCTGGAGCGCCGGCCGCGTCACGATCTCTTCGAGCCGTTCCAGGCTCAGCGCGAGATGTGCACCGCGCTTGGTGGGCGCGAGCGAGTGGATCTCGTCGACGATGACGGTGTCGATCGAACGCAAGATCTCCCGGGCCTGCGAGGTGAGCATCAAGAACAACGATTCGGGCGTCGTGATGAGGATGTCGGGTGGCGTGCGCACGAGCGCGGCTCGTTCGCGCGGGTCGGTGTCGCCGGTGCGCATGCCGACACGCAGAGTGTGGAACGGCACGCCGAGTCGCTCGGCCGCGAGCTCGATGCCGCGCAGCGGGGCGCGCAGGTTCTTGTCGATGTCGACCGCGAGTGCGCGCAGCGGCGACACGTACAGCACGCGGCAGCGTTCCTTCTTCGCCGGCTCGGGCGCGGTGCCGAGTCGGTCGATGGCCGCGAGGAACGCGGCGAGCGTCTTGCCGGATCCCGTCGGCGCGATCAGCAGCGCGCTCTCGCCGCGCGCGATGGCCGGCCAGCCACCGAGCTGCGGAGGGGTCGGCGCCGCGAAGCTCGACTCGAACCACGCCCTGACGGCGGGCGAGAACTGCTCCACGGCCACCGCGCGACCCTACCTACCGCCAGCAAGGCCCCGTTCGGCCCGTCGCGGAGCCGACCACCGTCTGGCGTCGTGGGATCACGCCAGTGTGCGTCAGTTGTCGTCGTCGGCGATCGATTCGAGTGCGGTGAGCCAACGGCGCTCGTGGTCTTCGAGCGTGAGCTGCTGCTCCACGATCAGACGCGGGCCGGCTTCTCGACATCGCGCCCACAGGTCGGCATCGTCGAGGAGTCGGTCGATGCCGTCGGCGAGCGCGCGGGCATCGCGCGGCGGCACCAGCAGTCCGGCGTCGCCGAGCACCTCCACGACACCGCCGTGGTCGGTCGCCACGAGTGGCACCCCGATGCTCATCGCTTCGAGCGTCGTGAGGGGCCCGGCTTCGGGGTCGGTGCTCGCCGAGACGGCAACGTGCCACGTGCGCGCGCGATCGATCGGGTCGTCGACGTGGCCGAGGAAGTGCACGCGGCCGGCGAGATCGGGCTGCTGCGCACGCTCCCGGAGCGACTGCGCGTAGCTCGCGTCCTTCGGCAGCGTGCCACCCATGATCTCGAGCGTGGCGTCGCGACGTTCGAGCAGCGCCATGGCCTCGAGCAGCACTGCGTGGCCCTTCCACGGGGTGAGGAGTGCGGAGATCCCCACGACGGGCGGTGCTTCGGGGGCGGGGATCGGTGCGGTCGCAACCGGCCACGGCGTGCCGTTGAACACCACAATGGTGTCGACGCCGAGCTTGCGCAACGGGCCCGCGACGGCTTCCGAGACGGCGATCGCGCGGCGCACCGTGCGAGCGAACATGCGCAGCAGGCGTACCCGGTCGGGGCGCACGAGCACATCGTGCGCGAAGTACACGACCGGCGATCGGCGCGCCACGACCGTGAGCGCCGGCAGCGTGTTGAGTCCGTTGGCGACCACGATCTCGCCCCGCTTCGTAGCGCGCCGCAGCGTGATGCTCGCGCCCGCGGCCCGAGCGAACATGCGAGTGGCCGCAGTGAGGCGCCGGCCCTCGGGCAGCCGAAGGTCGGGGATGGTGATGCGGGTGATGCCGAGCTCGCGCGCTTGGTCGGCGAGTGGTCCGTCGGCGCACGCGAGGCGCACCGACCAGCCTGCGCCGCGTGCCGCCACGAGGTCACGCAGCAACACCCTTTCGGCGCCCGAGACGACACCGCCCGGCGCGACGCCCACGATGTCACGTGTGGGCGCGGCAGGCCGGCGCGTCGTGGGCTCGGCTGCCATGACCTCTACCCCTAGCATGACCGGCGCCACCGCGGGCGACCGCACGGCTCCCAAAGGACCGACCGATCACATCAGGAACCGTCGACGGCACCGGCGCGCCGGAGGGAGGCGGGCGCTTGCGCGCCTCCGGTTCGTTGCTCTCCGGCGCGGGCGTCATGCTCACGAGCCGCCTCATTGTCGCCGCGTTGGGCTACCTCGGGACGATCCTGATCGTGCGCGAGCTCTCGCGCACCGATTACGGCAGCTTCGCGTTCGTCTTCAGCCTGCTCGGCCTGCTCGGGCTCGTCGCCGACTTCGAGACGAGCCGCGTGGTGCTCACCGAGATGGGTCGCGGTGGTGATCTGAGCAGCCTCGCCGGCCGGTTCTTCGTGTTCCGTGTGGGTCTCGGTCTCGTGACATACGCGCTCGCGCTCGTGATCGTGGTGGTAGGGCCGTACTCCGGCAAGGAGATCGCCGGCGTGGCGATCGGCGGTCTGTCGCTCGTGATCGCTTCGGGGTTCTGGGCTCTGATCTCGGTGTGCCAGGCGCGGATGTGGCTGCGCGCGGTGGCGTTCGCGCTCATCGCCGGTCAAGTGGTGCAGACCGCGATCATCGTTGCGCTCCACGTGTCGCACAACGGCACGATGCTGCGTTACGTGGTGCCGTTTGTCGTGTGCGACATCGTGTCGCTCATCTGTCTGGCCGTCGCCGTACACCGCGTACTGCCGTTGCGCCCGCGGGTCGACGTCGCGAGCTGGCGGCGTTGGCTGCGCGAGGCCGCACCCCTCGCGATCGGCAGCGCGATCGGCACGCTCTACTTCAAGATCGACAGTGTGATGCTCACGTTGCTGTTGCACGGATCGACCGCGCGCGTGGCGGTGGGTACCTATCAGGTCGGTTACAAGTTCTCCGACTTGCTCGCCTTCGTCGCGCCGGCGCTGATCGCGGTGATCCTGCCGGTGCTGTCGCGCTCGTTCCCGGACCGGCCCGACGAGTTCCGGCGCGTGTGGCGGCAGTCGCTCGTGATCGTGTTGGTCATCGGCGCGCTGGCCACGATCACGTTCGCGGCCCTCGCGGTGCACGTGATCCCGCTGCTCTTCACATCGAAGTACGCCGCCGCGACCGCGCCCGCGCGATGGCTCGTCGCGGGGCAGGCGCTCAACTTCGCCACCCAGCTCTGCTACGTGACGCTCGTCGCGGCGGGACGCACCCGCCTGTACCCGTGGGTCACGCTCGCCGGGCTCGCAGTGAACGTGACCCTCAACGTCGTGCTGATCCCGCACCATCAGGAGATGGGCGCGGCCGTCGCCACGGTCATCACCGAGGTGGTGGTGCTGGCCCTGCTCGTGCGGTCGATGGCCGGGTTGCCGATCCGGCCGCTCCCTGTGCGCGCGGTCGTGGTCACCGCCATCGCCGTCGCGGCGACGGGAGTCGTGATCCGCGTGCTCGCGGACCCGCTCGGCTGGGCCGCCGCCGGGGCGCTCGGCGTAGGCGCCTATCTGGCGGTGCTGCACGTTTTGCGAGTCGACGGGCCCGGCGGTCTGCGGGCCTTGCTCCACAACAGCCGGATCGCGACGAACATGAGCTAGTCGCCGCGTCGGCTGGACGCTTCAGCGGCCGTGACGCCTCAGGTCGGGCGCCACCACGCCGACCGAGAACCCGCATGGATGAGAAGATCGCACAGGACGTGCGCGTGTCGCGACGCGATGCGACGCTGCTGGTCGATGAACAGCTCGTGATCACGGCGCAGCGCGGCCGGATCGCCAAGGTCGAGGTCGGGGCCCCGCTCGCGGACTGCTTCCCCGACGCGACCATCGAGCTCGCCGAGCTGTGCGCGGCGGCCCGCAAGAGCGATGTCCCGGTCACGCCGCGCGTGATCGAGCACGCGGGTCGTGCCCTCGAGGTCGAAGCCGTCGCCGCCGGACCGATCGTCGCGCTGCTGTTCAGCGAGGTCGGCCCTCGGCTCGTGGCCGACGCTCGCGAGACCGCGCTCGCTGCGATCACGAGCGACGTCGCGTTCGTGCTGCGCGCCGACGGCATGATCGCCGCAGCCACCCGTCCGGCCCGCGCGCTGCTCGGTGCGGCCGACCTCGTGGGCCGCGATCTCACCGCGATCGTGCATCCCGACGACCGCGCCCGGCTCCTCGAGCTGATGGCCGGTGTCACGACGCCGGGCACCACTGCGCTTCGGCTCGCGGCCGACGATGGCGGCTACCACACGGTGGATGTGCGAGCCGCGCCTGCGCTCGACGGCGAATTGGTGCTCAGCGGCGCCGATGTGACTGCCCGCCGCGGCGACGCGGCGCTGCTCGACGCCCAACACGCGGTGCTCGAGCACCTGGCCGGCGTGCACGAGCTCGGCCGTGCGCTCGATGCGATCGCCCGCTTCGCCGAAGAGCAAGCGGTGGGGGCACGTGCCGCCATCTATCGGGCCGCCGGCGACGACCTCGAGCTGGCGGCCGCGCCAACGCTGGCGCCGGGATGGGCGCGCGCCGCGCGCCGCCTCGCCGCGCCGCCCGCCGACGCGCAGGGCGCAGTGCCGCTCAGCGGTGTCGTGGCCGATCTGGCTGCCGAGCAGGGCTTCGGAGTGGGCTGGCTCGCGCCGGCGGGGCCGCCCGCCGGTGCGCCGGTCGGCGCCGTGCTGCTCCTGGCCACCGGACCGCGGCGGTTCCCGACCTCGGCCGAGCGCGACGCCATCGACGCCGCGGCCGCGCTCACCGCGCTCGCCGTCGGCCACGAACGTGACGTCGCCGCCGCCAACGAACGGGGGCGCCGCGACGAGCTCACCGGCCTGCTCGGGCGCAACGCGCTGTTGGAGCAGCTGGGCGTGTGGGCCCGCGACGACCTGGCCGTCGTCTTGTTGCACGTGCGTGGCGTGGGAGCGCTCAACGAGCGGCTGGGATACGAGGCCGGCGACACAGTGCTGCGGGCCGTGGCCGCCGACCTGCAGGCGGCCGTGCGGGGCCGCGACATCCTCGGGCGCCTCCGTGGCGCCACGTTCGCCGTGGCGGGTCCGGTGCGGCGCGGCACCGAGGGTTCGGGCCTCGCCGAACGGCTCGCCGCTGCGGTGCCGGCCCGGGTCGCGGCGAGCGGACGGAGGGTCGATGTGGCCCTCGTGGTCGCTCACGTGGGCTCCGAACCGGGCGAACGGCCGCTCGCGGCGCTCGCTCGGGCCGAGAGCGTGCTGGCCGGCCAGCGGGCCGGTGCCGGAACGCGCTCAGGAACTGGCCCCACGCTCCGATAACTCCAACAGGGTGCTGCCGACTGGACGGGACACGTCCCGGAGAGCGGTCGGCCCGCACGACTCAACCAGCGATCGGTGAATCCCGATGGGGAGCCAGCAATGACGGCCGATACCAACGACCTCGTAGCGGAGATCACGCAGCTGCCCGTGCAACCCGGCGCAGCGATGCGTCTCTTGTGGATGCTCGAGGACCCGCGGACGTCGGCCGCCGACCTGGGCCGCTTGATCGAGAGCGATCCCGCACTGTCGACGCAGGTGATCCGGCTTGCCAACACCGCGTTCTACGGGCTGTCGGGCAAGGTGGCGAGCGCGTGGCGCGCCGTGACCGTGCTCGGATTGGCGACAGTGCGGGCGCTCGCGACCACCGCCGCGTTCGACCTGTTCTCCGAGAAGGGCCGTTCGGTGCCCGACGAGTTCTGGCCGCACTGCGTGTTGACCGCGGCCGCCGCGTCGTCGCTTGCGCGCCGTGTCGGCGTGCCCGTCAACGATGCGTTCTCGGCCGGACTGCTCCACGACCTCGGTGCCGCGCTCATGTTCCGCCGTGCGCCGCGCCGGTACGACTCGATCCTCGAGCGCATGCAGGCCGAACCCGGTCTCGCGCTCGTCGAGGCAGAGCGCGACGAGTTCGGCATCAGCCACGCCGAAGTGGGCGCCGCTGCGCTCGGCGTCATGAAGTTCCCCGCCGAGTTCGTGTACGCCGTCGGCCACCACCACCAGGATCCGTTCGAGGTCGAGTCGCTGCTCGGCCGCGTCGTGGTTGCGGCCGACGCCATCGCCTGCGAGCTCGAGCCGGCTATCGAGACCAACGCCAAGATCTCCGACGCGCTCGCCGCGCTGCAGATCCCGGCCGAGGCCGAGGCGGGCCTGCTCGACGAGGTGCGCGGCGACAAGGACAACCTCGCCGGGTTCCTCACCGTTCGCGGCTGATCGGGCTGATCGGCTGATCGGGCGCGGCCTCAGCGGCTGCGCCGGCGGACGTGGTGCATCGCCCATGACGCGAGCGGTTGCCCGGCGGCCGCTTCGAGCGCGGCCACCATCCCGGCCGCGATGGCGACGATCCGGCCCACGAGGCCGAGGTCCACGAGCACGAGCACGGTTGCCACGGCCAATCCCACGGTGAGCACGACGTCGCCGTCGCGCACCTGGCGGTCGGCGACGGTGCGGCGCGGCGGGCCCAGGCGGTTGGCCACGAGCGCGTCCCACGGCACCGCGAAGGGCCGCACGCCACCGGGAACGAGGGCCGCGGCCACCGCGAACGCGGCGACGATGATCACCAGATCTCGCTGCCAGACGAAGCCGGCGAGCAGCACGACGGCCAGGAGGCCGCGCTCGAAGCGGACGCGCCGCTCGTCGCTGCGGCCGGCGGTGCTGTCCACGGTGCGGTCACCGTACTGGCCCGAGGCGCAGCCGTCCTCAGCGACAGCAAGACCGGCGTTGACCGGTTCGCGACGGTGTGCTCGTCCCGCTCGCGGTGACATGTCGCGCAGGAGGCCAGGCTCAGGTTTCCAAGAGCGTCTGCCGTAGTTACGGTCTACGGCGGACGTCGTCGTCGAGGGAGGAACGCGTGCTCGAACCCGCCGGGGGAATCCCGACCGAGGCTGCGCGAGCCCGCGATGTCGCCGGCGCCGACGACGCGCTCGACGCGCCGCTGAGCACCGCGCCCTCCGCGACGACCCCGAGCGTGGTGACACCGTCGGCCGGAACGATGACGTTGTCCGGAGTGCGCGTGGTGCGCGGTCGCGACGTCGATGTCACCCGCTTCCGCGAGCGCACTCGTCGCCGTCGCCTCGTCAAGCTCCTCTGGTGGTTGATGCCGATCGTCGTGTGGATGTGGTGGCGCATCGGCACCGGCAACGCCGTGCACTTCGGCTGGCCGCATCTCTCGTCGCAACAGCAGCAGATGGTTCCGCCGGTTGCGCTGATCCTGCTGTTCGCAGTGATCCTCATCATCCCGATGATGTTGGCGGGCAAGTCGCCGCACATCC
>JADGOO010000195.1 GCA_017882905.1 Acidimicrobiia bacterium
GATCCGTGATCGAGATCCGCAGGTCCTTGACGCGCCGCTCGAACGGGTCGATCAACGGGACAGGAACGCGACGACGCACGCCCTCAGGCTAGGGGCCCCGACCCATGCGCCGCTCACCCGTAACAAACGCGGGTGAGCGGCGCATCATGGGTCCAACCCCCCGACCGTCGCACCGACGTGGGCGAGATATACGGGTGCCGGGAAGGGGTCCGGCACCCGTCGCGGGATCCTGCGCTGGGGCCCGCAGACCGGCAATGGGCCGGATGGTAGATGTGCCCAGCATCACCCTTCGTGACTGTTTGTCCGGATATAGCCTTGATGACCGTCACGCATCGTGGTACACCTTTCCTTGCTCACCAACCGCCCGGGCGGGCGGAAGTCTCGGAGTGGCTGGCTCTGAGACAAGTGAGTGGAGGCAAGGCCTCGTGGCCGGATGCGCATCCCGTCGGGCTGGGATGGAATGCGCACCCCGGGGGGGCGATGACTCGTCGGCAGAAGTTGGTCGCTGCGCCGGCGAAGAGCCAGAGCGAACCCGACCCCGGTGCCACGAGTGTCCTGCGGTGACCACCTGATCCGCTTCGGCGGATCGTCGACCACTTGATCCGCTGCAGGTCCTTGATCCGCTGCAGGGGATCAGGGCGTGTCGAGCAGCATGACCGGCAGCGTTGCGCCGGCCTCGACACCGTCGCCGTCGGCCACCATGGCGAGGCCGTTGGCGTTCGCCATGCCCGACAGCACGTTGCTCGCCTGGAACCCGCTGCGGCGGCACTCGAGCACGCCGTCGGCCCCCACCGTGACCGTCACGCGATCGAGGTGCAGCTTCCCGTCGGGGCGGCGCCGGAACGCCTCGGCGGCCCGCACCGACACCACCGGCCGTTCCGCCGTGGCGCCATGGCCACCGATCGCCCGCAGCGCCGGGCGCGCGAACAGCTCGAAGCTCACGTGTGAGCTCACCGGGTTGCCGGGGAGCCCGAACACGGCCACGGTGCGTCCGTCGGCCGCGCGCACGGTGCCGAACGCGAGGGGTTTCGCCGGCTTGATCGCCACTTGCTGCCATTCATAGCTGCCACCTCGTTCGGCCACGAGTGCTTCGATCGCCACCTTCACGAAGTCGTAGTCGCCGACCGACACCGCGCCACTCGTGAGCAGCACGTCGCACGAATCCACTGCCTCGGCGATGCGCGCGCGGATCAGTGCTTCGTCGTCGCGCGCGATGCCGAAGTCGACCGGCAGCGCACCCGCTTCGGTCACGAGGGCACCCAACATCGGGCGGTTCGCGTCGCGGATCTTGCCCGGCGCGAGCGGGCCGTGCGCCACGAGCTCGTCACCGGTCGAGAGCACCGCCACTCGGGCCGGTGCACACACGACCACCTGCTGGTGGTCCAGGCTCGCGAGCACACCGAGATGGGCAGGATGCAGCACCGTGCCGGCCGCGAACACCACGTCGCCGGGCGCGACGTCGCCGCCGGCCGGGCGAACGTGCTCCCCCACCGCGGCCATCACGTCGATGAGTACACCGTCGTCGCCGTCGCGCTGCGTGCGCTCGACCATGACGACCGCGTCGGCGCCCTCGGGCATCGGCGCACCCGTCATGATCCGGATCGCCTCGCCCCGCCCGACCGAGCGCGACGGCGCGGTGCCTGCCGGCAGCTCGCCCACGACGTGCAACCGGACGGGCGTCTCGGGCGACGCCGTGAGCGTGTCGCCGGCCTGCACCGCGTAGCCGTCCATCGCCGTGTTCGCGAACGGTGGCACCGACTCGGCGGCCACCACATCGCCGGCGAGCACCAAGCCGAGTGCCGCCGCGAGCTCGACGCGCTCCGTGCGCGCACCCACCGGCGGCAGCGCGGCCCGGATCCGGGCCTGCGCGTCGGCGAGCGAGATCACCGTCGCGGCTCGATCCCGTACGTGCCCGTGATCTCGGCGAGCAGCGCACGCATGTCGTCTTCGAGGTCGGGACGGGCCAGCGCCAGCTCGATGTTGGCTCGCAGGAAGCCGATCTTCTGGCCGATGTCGTGACGACCCTCGGTGAAGGTGCGGCCAAAGACCTCTTCTTCGGCGAGCAGGAGCGCGATCGCGTCGGTGAGCTGCAGCTCGCCACCCCGGCCGGGCGTGATGCGATCGAGCGCGTCGAAGATCTTGGGTGAGAGCACGTAGCGGCCGAACACCGCGAGGTCCGACGGCGCGTCTTCGGGCGCCGGCTTCTCGACGATGCCGGCGACGCGCACGAGGTCGCCGTCGCCACCGGGGCCGGGCGCGACACATCCGTACGAGCCGATCGATTCGTGGGGCACCTCGAGCAATGCGAGCACGGTGCGGTCGCGCTCCTCGTAGGTGGCGATCATCGAGCGGAGCAGCTGGGCGCCGTCGACCATGATGTCGTCGGCGAGCAGCACCACGAACGGCTCGTTGCCCACGTGCTCGCGAGCAACCGACACGGCATGGCCGAGGCCGAGCGGATCGCGCTGGCGCACGTAGTGGATGTCGGCCAGATCGCTCGAGCTCTGCACGCTCTTCAGGATCTCCGTGCGACCCTGCGCTTCGAGGTAGTGCTCGAGCTCGAAGTTGCGGTCGAAGTGGTCTTCGACCGCGCGCTTGGAGCGGCCGCTCACGATGAGCACGTCGGTGAGGCCGGCGGCGACCGCTTCTTCCACCACGTACTGGATCGACGGCTTGTCGACCACGGGCAGCATCTCCTTGGGGATGCTCTTCGTGGCCGGGAGGAACCTCGTACCGAGCCCTGCGGCGGGGATCACTGCCTTGCGGACCTTCGCCACGTCGACCTCTCATCGTTGGTGCGGGACGGTGTGCGGAGCGGCATGCTACGGCCCGCGGGCGCGCACGCCGGCGGGCTCAATCGGCCGTGGACAGCTCGTCGGGCTCGCCGCGGCGCACCGCGCCCAAGTACGCGAAGCCGGCGAAGAGCATCACCATCGCGATGAGGAAGAGCCCCGCGCGGCCGTTCGTGGGGAAAACGCAAGCAAGCACACCGCCCGCCACCCAGACCAGCTGGAACCGCGTCTCGAAGCGTGCGAACGCTCGGCCACGAGCGGCCTCGCTGGCGTCGCGTTGCACGAGCGAGTCGAACGCGAGGCGGCCACACGCCGCGCTCGCCGCCACGATGAGCGCCGCGACCGACAACGACGCGATCGAGTACGCCCGAGCCGCGAACAACAGCAACAGGGGAGGCGAGCTGATCACCCCCACGAGGATCCACTCTTCGCGCACCTTGCGCCGCAGCACCGGAGCGAGTGCAGTGCCGAGCCCGTTTCCGAGCGCGCTCGCAGCGATCAGCAGTCCGAACTCCTTGGCGCCGTAGTGATCGTGCTTCAGCACGATCGCCCCGAAGAACGTCATGAACCCCACCACGCCCCGCACAAAGCCCATCGCGGTGCCGGCTCTGATGATCGACGGGACATGCAGCGCGGCGCGTTGGGCGACCGTCTCGTCCGGAGCGGCGCGCCGGGCGCGGGGCACGCCGAGCGCCAGCACGGCCGCGCCCACGAACACGAGCGCTCCGGCCCGCAGCACCCAGTCGCCGCCGAGCACCTTCAGGATCAGGCCCGCGAACGGCGCCCCGATCGTGCCGGCCAGGATGCTCATGAGGGCGAGGCGGGAGTTCGCCCGAACGAGCTCGTCCTCGTGGTCGACCACCGCCGGCACCAACGCGCCCTTCGTGACCGTCTGGGTCTTCGAGAGCACCAACGACATGAACGCCAACGGGTAGAGGTACAGATCGTGGATGTGGTTGGCCATCACCAGGCAGACCACGGCCCGACCCACCGAAGCGAGCATCAGGATCAGCCGACGGCCACCCCGCGACCGGTCGAGCAGCGGGCCGAGCACAGGGGCCACGATGGCGAAAGGGGCCATCGTCAGCACGAGGTACAGCAGGATCTTGCCGCGTGCCGCGCTGGTGGCACTGCCGAAGAACACCGAGTCGGCGAGCGCGACGGTCACGAAGACGTCGCCGCACACGCCGGCGCCGTGCGCCAGCGCCAGGCGGGCAAAGGGCGTGAGCGAGGTCGTCGACTGCAGGGGCGCGCGCGCCAGCCTCGGATACTGCCGCTTGTTCGTCTGCCGAGCGTATCGCCGGGGCGCGTCACACCGACCCGGTCGGCGGCGACCCCGAACGGCACGGCCCGAAACCTGGTTGCGCCCGGATGAACAAGCCTCGACGTGCCCGGGCGCGGCGGGAGTCACTCCTACGATGCACGGTGGATGCGTTGGACGCCCCTACCGGTCGGTGAGCCCTGCCCCGACGACGCGCGGTTGCTCGACCGCGAGCTGTCGTGGCTCGACTTCAACGCTCGTGTGCTCGCGCTCGCCGAAGACCCCGATGTCCCCTTGCTCGAGCGCGTCCGGTTCCTCGCCATCTTCTCCGACAACCTCGACGAGTTCTTCCAGGTGCGCGTCGCCGCGTTGAAGGAGCAGCTCCTCGGTTCCGACGCACACGGCACACTCCCGGAGCTGCGCGCGATCCGCATGCGCACCGCCGAGCTCGTCGAGCAGCAGAGCCGCGTGCTCGCCAAGGAGGTCGGCCCCGCGCTCGAAGAGGCCGGCATCTGCATCGTCGCCTATCCCGACCTCGACGACGAGTCGCGTGCCCATCTCGACCTCGTGTTCGAGACGCGGATCTTTCCGGTGCTCACGCCGCTTGCCGTCGACCCGGCGCACCCGTTCCCGTACATCTCGAACCTCTCGCTGAACCTCGCCGTGGTCGTGCGCGATCCCGCCACGTTCGGGGAGCGCTTCGCGCGCGTCAAGGTTCCGCCGTTGCTCCCCCGTTTCCTGGCCCTGCCGGGCGATGAGCGGTTCGTGGCGATCGAACAGGTGATCGCGGCGCACCTCGACGCGCTGTTCCCCGGCATGACGATCGTGAGCGATCACGCGTTTCGCGTCACCCGCGATGTCGAGATCGCACTGTCCGACGAGTCGGAAGACCTCTTGCAGGCGATCGAGCTCGTGTTGCAACGGCGCACCCGCTTCGGACGCGCCGTCCGTCTCGAAGTTGCCACCGACACGCCGAGTGACGTGATCTCGTTGCTGATGCGCGAGCTCGAGCTCGGCGCCGACGACGTGTACACGATCGACGGGATGCTCGACCAGAGCGGTTTGAACGCGCTCGATGTGGCTCGCCCCGAGATGCGCTACTCGCCGTACCGTCGTGTCACGCCTCGCGAGTTCGCGCAAGGCGCGCAGGGCATCTTTCGCGCCATCGCCGATCACGACATCCTCGTGCACCACCCGTACGACAGCTTCGAGGGCACCGTCGAGGCGTTCGTGGCGGCCGCCGCGCACGATCCCGACGTGGTCGCGATCAAACAGACGCTCTACCGGACCGGAGGCGACGAAGCCGGCATCGTGGCGTCACTCGCCGACGCCGCGCTCGCGGGCAAGCAGGTGGTGGCGCTCGTCGAGCTGAAGGCCCGCTTCGACGAGCAGCGCAACATCGAACGAGCACGGCTGCTCGAAGAAGCCGGCGTGCACGTCGTGTACGGCCTCGTAGGCCTGAAGACGCACTGCAAGATCCTGCTCGTGGTCCGGCGCGATCGCGGCGGGCTGCGCCGGTACTGCCACGTGGGTACCGGTAACTACAACCCGAAGACGGCGCGGGGCTACGAAGACCTCGGTCTGTTCTCCGCCGACGAAGACCTCGGCGCCGACGTGGCCGAGCTGTTCAATCACCTCACCGGCTACAGCCGTCCGCGCGACTACGCCCGCCTGCTCGTCGCGCCCGACGCGTTGCGCCCGGGCTTGATGGAGCTCATCCAGGCGCAGGCACGCGAGGGCGGCCGCATCACGATGAAGATGAATGCGCTCGTCGACAGCGAGATCATCGCCGAGCTCTACCGCGCGTCGAGCGCAGGCGCGCGCGTCGACCTCATCGTGCGAGGCATCTGCTGCCTGCGGCCCGGCGTGAACGGCATGTCGGAGCGCATTCGTGTGCGGTCCGTGCTCGGCCGCTACCTGGAGCACTCTCGCATCTACCGCTTCGGCTCGGGCGACGACGTCGTGCACCTGATCGGCTCGGCCGACATGATGCCGCGGAACCTCGATCGTCGCGTCGAAGCCCTCGTGTCCGTTCCCGACCCAGTGCTGAGCGCCCGGCTCGACGAGATCCTCGACGTGAACCTCGCCGACGAGGTGCTCGGCTGGGAGCTCCAGAGCAACGGCACGTGGCGCAAGTGCGAAGGCGGCGGCACCGCAACGCACACGGAGCTCCAGGCGCGCGCCGTCGCCCGCGCCCACCGACCCGTCGACGACGAACCGGTGACATGACAACCACGATGACCATGCCGACCCTCGTGAGCGGCACCTATGCCAGCGAGGCGGTCGAGCTCCCCGAGACCGTTCCCGTCTCGGCGCGAGCCGATCAACCCGATGACCAAGTCGACGACGACATCCGCCATGCGCACAACTGCGCGGGCCGCCTCGTCGCGCACACCCTGCACTTCGCGCCGGTTCTCGATGGCGCGTGGTGCGACGCCATCGGCGGCGAGCTGCGCTGGCTTGTCGCCTCGATCGCTCCGGCCCACGACGTCGAGATCCTCAACCAGATCATCACCGCGTGCGCGACTGCGCTGCCAACGATCGACGCGCTCAATCTCGAGCCACTGTTCAGCACGCTCGCGCTGCAGCGTTCCGCGGCGACGACCGTCGCAGTCGAGGCGCTCGCGAGTGAGCGCTACAGCTCGCTGCGCTCGCGCGTGCTCGCGGCCGGCGAGCACGCGCCCGTCGATGCCGACGACTCCGTCACCGACTGGGTCCACGACACGCTCGCGCTCGCGTGGGAGCGCCTGGCCCGTGAGATCGAACGGCTCGAGACAGCCGGGGAACGACCTCCCGAGGGTGCTCACGATGCCGCGCGTCGCGCTCGCCTGGCGGCGGAGGTGGCCGCAACGGCACTGGGCGACCCGGCTCGCCGCCTCGCGAGCGCGTTGCGCGGCGTGCAGCGACTGTTGGGCGCCCAGCGCGGTGCTGCGAGCACGGTCGAATGGGTACGTCGCGAAGCGGTGAACCATGGCCCGCTCACGAACTTCGCCGCCGGGATGGCGAGCGGCCTGATGCGCAACTCGTTCAACACGAGCCGGTCAGAGCTTCCTGCTGCGTGGTCGAAAGCGTGCCGGCGCAAGGACCGCTTGTGGTCGTGAGCGATCTGCTCGTCCGCGCCGCCGGCGGCGTCATCACGCGCGTTCAGGATGGCGTCACTGAGGTGCTCACAGTGCACCGGCCGCGTTACGACGACTGGAGCCTTCCGAAGGGAAAGGCCGACGGTGACGAACGCGACGAGGACACGGCACGGCGCGAGGTCGAAGAGGAGACCGGGCTGCGCTGCGAGCTGGGCGAGACGATCGCCGTGAGCCACTACATCGACCGCAAGGGTCGGCCCAAGCGCGTGCGCTGGTACCGGATGACGCCGCTCGTCGATCTCGGCTTCGAGGCGAACGACGAGATCGACGAGATCCGGTGGGTTCCACTCATTGACGCCTCCGGCTTCCTGAGCTATGACCGCGAGCGCGTCGTGCTCGAGCGCCTGGGAGATTCGTGATCGTCTATCTCGTCCGCCACGCGGCAGCCGGCGACCGCTCCAAGTGGAACGGACCCGACTGGATCCGGCCACTCACCGACCGCGGCCGCGCGCAGGCGCGCGGCCTGTTGGATCTGCTCGGCGACGCGCAGTTCGGTCGCATCGTCTCGAGCCCGTACGTGCGCTGCAGCGAGACGGTGCTGCCCCTCGCCGGCGCTCGCCGCATGACCATCGAGATCCACGATGCGCTGGCCGAAGGCGCCGACGTGGAAGCCACACTCGCGCTGCTCAAGGATGTGGCCGAGGTGGGCGGCGTGGTCTGTTCGCACGGAGACATGATCCCCGAGGTCCTCGAGCACTGTGCGGCGCACGGAGTCGACCTCGGACCCAAGCCACGCGTCGAGAAGGGCTCCGTGTGGGTCCTGGAAATGCACGGCGGAACGGTGCGCGAAGCGCACTACATCGCACCGTTCGAAGCGTGACGCAGACCGCAACCGATTCACAACGCCTTCAAGGTCTCGCGATCGGCAGCCGATCACACTGTTCGTAGACTCCGCGGTTCCCAATCGCGCAGCGCTACGAAAGGTGTTTCCCATGCCCGTCGAAGCCGGCCAGTCCGCGCCTGACTTCACGCTCAAGGATCAAAGCGGCAACGACGTCGCACTGTCGTCGTTCCGTGGTGAGAAGAACGTCGTGCTGGTCTTCTATCCCTTTACGTTCACGGGCGTCTGCGAGGGCGAGCTGTGCTCGTTGCGCGACGACCTGTCGTCGTTCGAGAGCGAGAACGCGCAAGTCATCGCTATCTCGTGCGATTCGCGCCACAGCCAGCGCATCTGGTCAGAGCAGCAGGGCTACACGTTCCCGGTGCTCAGCGACTTCTGGCCGCACGGCGCCGTGGCTCGCGCCTACGGCGTGTTCAACGAAGACCTTGGTTGCGCAAACCGTGCGACCTTCGTGATCGACAAGCAAGGTGTCATCACCGACACATTCGCGTCACCGAACCTCGGGACGCCGCGGGAGCGAGCCGCGTACGAATCTGCTCTCGCCAAGCTCACCTGACAGAGAGGCTCGACCCATGGTGCGGTTCTCCGACCTGCTCGGCGGCGCTGACGACAGCGACATCACTCCGCCGGCTCCGCCCGCCAGGCCGGAGACCGCGCCCGCGGCCGGAGCACCGGCGGCGTCCGTTCCCGCGGGGACACTCGACGCACCGACGTCGGCGCCTCCGTCGCCGTTCGCCGAGCTGCTCGGGCCGCCCGTCGGTCCCACGCCCGCACCGCCGGCCCCGCCCGCGCCCGTGGTTGCAGCGGTGCCCTCGCCGGCTCCCGTCGCCACGGCACCGTCGATCCCGGCCCCGGCTCCTCCGGCTCCGCCGGTTGCGGCGCCCATGGCGGTCCGGCCCAGCCCGGCGCCGATGCCGGCACCACCCGTGGCGGCTCCTCGGATGCCGGCGCCTCCCGTCGCCGCGCCGCTCCTGCCTGCGCCCCCCGTGCCGGCACCGCAGATGGTCACGCCGATGCCTGCGCCCCCCATGCCGGCACCGCAGATGCCCGCGCCCCCGATGCCCGCGCCCTCCGTGGCCGCACGTCCGGTTGCGGCCGCGCCCCTGCACAGCGAGCCCGGAGTGCTGGCCGTGGTCGACCTTCCGGCACCGCCCGCAGGCGCGCCGCGGGCCACCCGGGAACCCGACCCCACACCTGCGCTCGAAGCCGCCTTCCTGGGCGTCGTGGCGGCAGCCGAGGAGATCGCCACCGCCGGCGCCGCGAACCGCGAAGCTGCGGCGCTGTTCCCGATCGACGACGACCTGCTCCCGCGGGGCCGGCGTCGCGGCCGCGGCTGAGACGACCCTCGGCCAGGCTTACGCGGCGCGGGGCCGCTCGTAGCGGTACCCGACGCCTCGCACCGTGACGATGCACTCGGGGTTCGCCGGATCGCGCTCGACCTTGGCGCGCAAGCGCTTCACGTGGACGTCGAGCGTCTTCGTGTCGCCGAAGTAGTTCGGGCCCCAGATCCTGTCGATCAACACGTCGCGCGTGAGCACGCGTCCGGCGTTGAGCAACAGCAGCTCGAGCAGCTCGAACTCCTTGAGCGGCATCGGGACCGGTCCGCCGCGCACGAACACCTCGTGGCGACCGGTGTCGATGCGTACGTCGCCCACCTCGACCACGTCGGGGCGATCTTCGAGCTCGTCGTCGGTCGGCACGCGACGTAGGAGCGCCCGCACGCGTGCGATCAGCTCGCGAAGCCGGAACGGCTTCGACACGTAGTCATCGGCGCCGACCTCGAGACCGACCACCGTGTCGATCTCCGCGTTGCGCGCCGTGACCATGATGATGGGCACGCGGCTCCGCGAGCGGATCTCGCGGCACACGTCGATACCCGACACCTTCGGCAGCATCACGTCGAGCAGTACGAGTGCGGGCTTCGTGGCTTCGAAGCGGTCGAGCGCCTCGGCACCGTCGGCGGCGGTCACGGCGAGGAAGCCCTCGCGCTGGAGCGCAACCGACAGCGCGTCGCGATACGACTGTTCGTCGTCGACAACAAGGATGAGCGGCGGATCGGGCATCATCGACCTCGGTGATCTAGGCGATCTCGGGCGCGAGCTGCTCGGCGACGACCGTCATCGGCAGGTTGAGCGTGAACGTGGAACCCTCTCCTTCGTGGGACACGACAGAAACGTCGCCACCATGGCTCTGCGCGACGTGGCGCACGATCGACAGCCCGAGACCGGTGCCGCCGGTCTCGCGACTGCGGGCACGATCGACCCGATAGAAGCGCTCGAAGACTCGTTCGAGATCGCGCGTGGGAATCCCCACGCCGCGGTCGCGCACCGCGATCGCCACGCCCGGGGCCTCGACGTCGATCGTCACATCGATGGGGCTTCCCGGCTCGGAGTACTTCACTGCGTTGTCGAGCAAGTTGTACACGGCGCTGACCATCTGGCGGCGATCGCAGGCGACCCCAATGTCCTCGCCCACGTCGGCGACCCGCACCTCGATGCCGGCTGCCTCGGCCGCGACGCGCACCTTGTCGACCGCGTCGCGCACCAACGAATGCACCGCGACCACGACGCGCGGCGGCCCTTCGGCGATCTCGATGAGGCTCAGGTCGAGCAGATCGTCGACGATGCGCGCCAGGCGCTCCGACTCGTCGGCCAGGCGCTCGGCCAGCTTGCGCATCAGCTCCGGATCGGCCTCACCGGCGATCGTCTCGGACAGCACGGCCAGGGCACCGATCGGCGTGCGCAGCTCGTGGCTCACGTTGGCGACGAAATCGCGACGCATGTCGTCGACGCGTCGCGCCTCTGAGATGTCGCGCACCCACACCACGGCACCGGCGACGCGACCGTGCGCGCGCAGCGGTTCGGCGCGGAGGAACAAGACCTGCTTCGGCGGCCCGAACAGTGCCAGCTCGCGTTGGCCCGGCCCGCCGCTCGTCGCGGCGTCGAGCAACGCCGCGATCGCGTCTTCGACCACGCGCCCGGCGTGGCGGGCATCATGGAAGCGGGTTGCGGCGCGGTTGCGCACCACGATCTCGCCCTGGTCGTCGACGACGACCACGCCATCTTCGAGCGCGTCGAACGCATCGGCAAGACGGTCCCGAGCGCGCGCGAGCAATGCGGAACGCTCGGTCTCGTCGCCGAGCTGCGCCAACGTCTCTCCGGCGTCGCGCTGCCTGCCGCGTTCGACGAACAGGACCGCCCCGGCCGCGCCGAGCACAGCACTTGCGATGACGGCGACGATGAAGAGTGGGATCAACCGAACCGACCGGTGATGTATCCCTCGGTGCGAGGGTCGGACGGATGCGTGAACATCGTGCGGGTGTCGTCGAACTCCACGAGGCGGCCGACACGCTGACCGGCGTCGTTGATCTCGGCGGTCATGAACGCGGTCCGATCCGACACTCGGGCGGCCTGCTGCATGTTGTGCGTGACGATGACGATCGTGTAGTCGAGCTTCAGCTCGCCCATCAGGTCTTCGATGCGCGAGGTGGCGATGGGGTCGAGAGCCGAACACGGTTCGTCCATCAGGATCACTTCGGGTTCCACCGCGATCGCCCGTGCGATGCAGAGGCGCTGCTGCTGGCCACCCGAGAGCGCCAGTGCACTGCGCTTGAGCTTGTCCTTGACCTCGTCCCAGAGGGCAGCGCGCGTGAGCGCGCGCTCGACCACATCGTGGATGTCGGAACGTCGGTGCCCGTGCAGGCGCGGACCGAACGCGACGTTGTCGAAGATCGACTTCGGGAACGGGTTTGGCTTCTGGAACACCATCCCGATGCGGCGGCGCACCTCGACCGGATCGACGCCGGACGCGTACAGATCGTGGCCGTGGTAGTGCACCTCGCCCTCGACCGACGCGCCCGGTACGAGATCGTTCATCCGGTTCAAGCAGCGCAAGACGGTGCTCTTGCCGCAGCCCGAGGGGCCGATGAGCGCCGTGATCTGGCGGCTCCCGATGTCGAGCGAGACCCCCTCGACGGCCACATGGCCGCCGTAGCGCACCGAGACGTCGCGCAGCTCGAAGACCGTCTCGCCCGACGATTCGGGCACGACGTCCGGCTCTTCGGTCACGATGTCGAATCCTGCGAGCGCAGCGGGCATGGGGTCGGCGCTGGTCTGCTCCACGGTTCCCTCTCCGGGCTCGGTTGCGAACCAGCATCGCACAGCGGCCCAAAGGCCTCCGAGTTCCGCCCGGGGCGCTTGCGACGGTAAGCAGCCGCCCTGGACACCGGGTGATCGGGCGGCAACACCCACGTGAACGGCCCATGAACGGTCACCGACCGTACGATGGTCCTCCGCCTTCACGGCCCCGAAGGCCACAATGCTTGCGGGGTGGCCGGGGTACGCAACGAGGAGTGGCCGTGACCGAGCGCAAGACCTTCGACGAACAGCTGCACGAGGTGCGCGCCGAGGTGGTGAAGCTCGCCGCTCGCGTCACGGAGCAGATCGGTCGGGCGACCGAGGCGATGCTGAACGGCGACCTGGCCATGGTCGACGCCGTCTACGACGAGCATTCCGCCATCAAGGACCTGAACCGGACTATCGAAGAGCTCGCCTACGCGATCTTCGCACTCCAACAGCCCCTGGCCTCCGACTTGCGGACGCTGCTCGCCGTGCTGCGGATCCTGCACGAGCTCGAGCTCACCGATGGGCTCATGAAGAACGTCGCCCGGGCCACACGACGCCTCTACCCCCGCCAGCTCTCGCCGCGCATCCGCGGGATCATCGAGCGCATGGGCACGCAAGCGGGAGTGCAGCTCCAGGTTGCCGTCGACAGCTTCGCCGACAACGACGCCGCCGCCGCGGCCGCGCTCCCCGACATGGACGATGTGATGGACGATCTGCAGAAGGATCTGTTCCGGGCGATCTTCGCCGAAGGTGCCCCCGACGAGGGTGCACTGCAGCAGGCCGTCCAGCTCAGCTTCGTAGGCCGTGACTACGAACGGGCCGCCGACCACGCCGTGACGATCGGCCGCTGGGTGCGCTTCATCGCCAGCGGCGTGTTGCCCGGACACCACGTCGACGACCTCAACTGAGCCGTGTCGCCCCGCCTTCGGGCGAGCCGGCCGAACCGGAGCAACTGAACAACGGGTGACCCTTCGCCTGCCGTTTACCTGTCGTTCAGATGGTCGGCGCCGTTCGGCCACCCCCGATCCTTAGCGTCACCTCGACACATTCCGGATCGGAAGGGGACCCTGGTGATCCCGAAGCACCGACGCTTCGCAACTCTCACTGCACTCGCCACCACAGGCGCACTCGTGCTCGGCGCATGCGGGAGCAGCAGCAAGGGCGGTGGCACCAACACCACCACCAAGAGCGGCGGCGGCGGCTCGCTCTCGGCGACGCTCAACGCGTCGGGCTCGACGTTCCAACAGACGCTCGAGCAGACCGTGATCGCGGCGTTCACCAAGGCGAACAGCGGCGTCACGATCAACTACACGGGCGGCGGCTCCGGCAAGGGCAAGGCCGACCTTGCCTCCAAGATCGTCGACTTCGCCGGCACCGACAGCCTGTTGAAGCCGGCCGAGAAGGACGCCTTCAAGGGTGCCCCGGTGCTCTACTTCCCGATCGCCGCCGCGCCGGTGACCGTGTCGTTCAACCTCAACGGCATCAGCACGCTGAACCTCAGCCCGAACACGGTCGGCGGCATCTTCGCCGGCACGATCAAGAGCTGGGACGACGCGGCCATCAAGGCCGACAACCCGGGCGTCAACCTGCCGAGCACGAAGATCACTCCCGTGCACCGCGCCGAAGCGTCGGGCACCACGAGCAACTTCACGAAGTTCCTCGACGCCGCCGCACCGACAGTGTGGAAGCTCGGCCACGGCGACACCGTGAACTGGCCCAAGTCGGAGCAGTCGGGACAGGGCAACGGAGGCGTGGCGACCATCATCAAGCAGACCAACGGCGCAGTCGGATACGTCGACTTCTCCGACGCCAAGGCGGCCGGGCTCACCTTCGCATCGGTGAAGAACGCCAACGGCGAGTTCGTGGCTCCGAGCATCGACGGTGCGTCCAAGGCGGTGGCCGGTGCCACGGTGGCGGCCGACCTCACCTACAGCCCGATCAACACGGCGGGCGCCGGCGTGTACCCGATCACGGCTCCTACATGGATCATCGTGTTCGCTACGCAGTCCGACAAGGCCAAGGGCGACGCACTGAAGGCGTACCTCAACTACGTGCTCACCACGGGCCAGACGACGGCACCGACCGTCAACTACGCTCCGCTCCCCAGTGACCTGGCGACGAAGGCCATTGCGCAGCTCGCTCAGCTCAAGATCGGCTGATCGCGACGGCCGGCCGGCACCGCGGACATGACCATCATCTCCGCTGAGCCGGCGACCGTCGAGCCGTTCGGCCTCACAGGCTCTCGACGTTGGGGTGACCGCGCGTTTCGCGCGGTCACCCTCGCGTCGGGCCTCGTTGTCCTGTTGATCCTCGGGCTCATCGCGTGGAGCACGGGCTCGAAGGCGTGGCCCGCGCTGCATCACACCGGGTTCGCGTTCATCACCACCGACGACTGGGTCCCCAACGCGGGTCACTTCGGTGCGTTCGGCCTCATCTACGGCACGCTCATCTGCGCGGTCATCGCCCTCATGTTCGCGGTTCCCACCAGTGTGGGCATCGCGCTGTTCATCACTGAGCTCGCTCCCGCCCGGCTGGCGCGCACGGCGACGACGTTGCTCGACCTGCTCGCGGCGGTGCCGTCGGTCGTGTACGGCCTGTGGGCCGCCTATGTGCTCGCCACTCCGATCCAACACCAGTACCAGCACGTGTCCGACGCGCTCGGCGGGGTACCGATCCTCGGACGCTTCTTCGGAGGCGACGCGCAGGGTCGCAGCATCATGACGGCGGGCATCATCCTCGCGATCATGATCGTGCCGATCGTGACCTCCCTCGCGCGCGATGCGCTGGCCACTGTGCCGCAGTCCGATCGGGCCGGCGCGCTCGCACTCGGCGCCACACGGTGGGAGGCGTTGCGGGTCGCAGTGTTCCCGCGGGTGCGCGGCGGGATCGTCGGCGCAGTGATGCTCGGCCTTGGACGCGCCATGGGCGAGACGATCGCGGTGGCGCTGATCCTCGGCCCGATCCCACAGGTCACCACGCACGTCTTCTCGCAAGGATCGACGCTGGCGTCGGTGATCGCACTCAACTTCGGTGAGGCGTCGGGCGACTTCAAGTCGGCGCTCATCGCGTGCGGCGTGATCCTGTTGTTGCTGACGCTCGTGATCAACAGTGCCGCCCGTGCGCTCGTGCGCCGGTCGGAGCGGCGGCTCGAAGCATGACGGCCACGCAACCTTCCAGCGCCGTCACCCTGCAGCGCTCGCTGTCGCCCGGACGGAGGGCGCGCAACGCGCTGGCCACCGCGTGGATGGTCGGCGCGCTCGCGATGGCGCTCGTGCCGCTCGCCTTCCTCGTGGGTTACGTGGTGCGCGCGGGGATGAAGGCGTTCAGCTGGAGCTTCATCACCAACGACCTCCCGGTGGTCACCACGCTCCCCGGCGGCGGCATCGCACCCGCGATCGTGGGCACGCTCGTGATCACGGGCTTCGCGGCGTTGCTGGCCGTGCCGCTCGGCGTGCTTGCGGCGATCTACCTCAACGAGTACGGCGGCAAGGGCCGCATCGCCTCGCTGGTGCGGTTCTTGTCGGAGGTGATGAGCGGCGTGCCGTCGGTCGTGATGGGCCTGTTCATCTTCACGCTCTACACGTTGCGCGAAGGCTTGCAGGGCCTCGGCGGCTCACTGGCGCTGGCGTGTCTGATGCTGCCGATCGTGATCCGCTCCACTGAGGAGATGTTGCGCCTCGTGCCCGTCGAGCTGCGCCAAGGCAGCCTGGCGTTGGGCTGCCCGCAGTGGCGCACGATCGTCACGGTCGTGTTGCCGGCCGGCGCGCCCGGCATCGTGTCGGGAGTGATGCTCGCCATCGCCCGAGCAGCAGGCGAGACCGCGCCACTGCTGTTCACGATCGGGCTCACATCGACCACGAACGTCAACGTGTTCAAGGGCACCAACACCACGTTGTCAGCGCAGATCTTCGCCAACGCCCAGAACATGGTCTTTCCGGCCGCACGCGACCGGGCCTGGGGCGCGGCACTCACGTTGGTCGTGATCGTGCTCGTGTTCTCGCTGGCGGCGCGATTCGTGTCAGGCCGCTTCGCGACCCGCACCCAGCACGGCACCGTCTGACCTACCAGCCTGGTGGGTCAGTCCTCGTCGTAGCCGAGATCCCAGTCGCAGATCAGGCGCTCGCGCTCGGCGTCGCGCACGACTCGCTCCCGGTTGCGCCGGAACTGCGGGTCGTGGGGCGGGAGCAGCTGGAGGCGCGCCATCACGCGCTGGCGGAAGTCGTCGATCACCTGGGAGTCGCCGAACACGCGATGCACTTCCCAGTGCGGCGCGACGGGACCGAGGTACACGATCTTCACCTGTCCCTGCGGCGGCAGGTCTTCGAGGACCTCGGGTTCCATGGCCATGACGGACGAGGCTACCCGAGGCCTTCGACGATCTTCCGGAGGAGCGTGGACGACCGACCCGTGACTCAGCCGTTGGCCGGCAGCGGCACGAGCGTCACCGTGAACGTCTGGTTCGATCCACCGCGGCTCACCACGACCTGCACCTTGTCACCCGGCTGGTGACGACGGATCAGCGTGCGCAGCGACGCGGCCGATGTCACGCTCTGCCCGTCGAACGTGATGATCACGTCGCCCTGCTTGATGCCCGCCGAGCCGGCCGGGCCATCGGTGTGCAACGACTGCACGTACGCGCCCGTGGCGGCCGACAGGTGGTGGGCTGCCGCGAGGTCGGGTGTGACGTCGGTGGGGGTGATGCCCAAGTACGGCACCGCCGGGCTCCTGCCGTTCTCGAGCGCATCGATGATCGGCTTGGCCGACGAGATCGCGATCGCGAACCCGACGTTGTTCGAGTCCTGCGGCGACGCGATCGCCGTGTTGATGCCGATCACCTCGCCGCGAGCGTTCACGAGCGGGCCGCCCGAGTTCCCGGGGTTGATCGAGGCGTCGGTCTGGATCACGTCGACGAGCGTGTTGCCGTTCTGCTCTTGGATCTGGCGGTTCTCGGCCGACACGATCCCGGTGGTGACCGAGAGCTGGCCCTCGAGGTCGAGCGCGTTGCCGATCGCGACGACCGGGTCGCCGACCTGCATCGCGTCGGAGTCGCCGAGCACGACCGGCGTGAGCCCGGTGCGGGCGACCTTGATGACGGCGAGGTCGCGGTCGGCGGCGACGCCCTTCACCGTGGCGCTCACGACGTCGCCGTTCTCGAGCGTGACCTTGATGTCGGTGGCGCCGTCGACCACGTGCGCGTTGGTCACGATGTAGCCGTCGCTGCTCACGATGAAGCCGGTGCCGCCACCCTGGCCGGTCTCACCGAACGCACCCGTTCCCGACAGGGTGACGTTGATGCGGACCACACCGGGCTGGACCTTGGCCAAGATGGCCCGCACGCTGCTCCCCGCGTCGCCCCGGCCGCTGAGCGGGGTGGCGGGCAGGGTGTCGCGCGTCGACGCGTCGAGGGTGGGAGTGGCGTTGGTGGTGGTCGTGTGGTGGTCGTCGCGCAGCGACACGATGCCGCCGCCGATCAGGCCGCCGACGAGCGCGCTGATCAGCGTGGCCGCGACCACGGAACGCGTGCGGTGACCTCCGAGCACCGGCGCCGCGGGGGCCGCGGGCGCCGGCTGCTCGGGGGCACCGACCACCGGCTGGGGCGAGCCGGCAGTGACGGCCCACCACGGCCCTGGGGGAGTGGGCGACGTGGCGGCCGAGGCAGGAGGGGTCGGGGGGACGCCGGCCGTGTCGAGCTCGTCGGCGGCATCGTGCGGCGGCGGGGGCGGTGGCACGGCGGCGGCGCTCCAGAACGACGGCGCCTCGCCCGGTGCGCCGGGGGACGGCTCGCTGGGGGACGGCCCGCCGGGCTCACCCCACGAGGCGGCATCGCCAGTTGCTGCGTCGGGCGTGCCCGGCTCGGATTCGGGGTATTGGTCCGTCATCGCATCCCTCGATCGGTTGTTGACGATCTACACCCAGGAATACGCATCGGAACCGCCTGATGCCACCCGGGCGTCTGAGAGGGCACTGAGGATCCCCGTTGTGTCCTCAGCAAGCGTGGTGAACTTGAGGACGCCGCGGCGTCGTAACCAGCGTTGGAGGGTCTGCGATGGATGACTACCCCAGCACCGATCAAGACTTGTTCGCGAGCGAGTTCGAGTACGAGTGGATGGTGCACGGCAAGTGCCGCGGCGCTGACCCCTCGGCCTTCTTCCCGTCCGACGGCACCGGTGTGGAGCGGGCGCAACGGGTGTGCGACTCGTGCCCCGTGAAGGTGGAGTGCCTCGAGTACGCGCTCGAGCACCGCATCGAGCACGGTGTGTGGGGCGGCGCGTCGGAACGCGAGCGTCGCCGCATCCTGCGCCGCCGGCGCCAGCTCACCGGCTCCTAACAGGCCGCGCCGCGCAACGGCGCCGCCGTCAGTTCGTGCTGCTGTCGGGTGCGGGCTTGTCGGCCGCGGCCTTGTCGGCGGCGGGCGGCGTCTCGTCCTTGTTCCCCGACGCCATGCCCTTCTTGAACTCGTTGGAAGCCTCGCCGAGCGAGCGGGCCAGCTTCGGCAGCTTGGCGCCGCCGAACAGCAACAGGACCACCGCGAGAACGATGAGCAGCTCAGGAGCGCCCAGACCGAACATTGCGTCTGCCTTCCTGCGCGCCCAGGGCGCACCGATCGCGACTGCCACGCACGGCGCGGCATCTGTACCGAGGCTACTACGGCAAAACTGGGCTTCCTACTGAGCGCACGGGCGCTTCAGACGCCGGTCAGGGCGGCCGCGAGCAGCTCGACGTCGTCACCGGCGACGAGCTGGAAGGGCACCGCGCCGGCTCCCACCACGAGCGTCTCGACGCCGGCATCGGCCCACTGCGCGACCTGTTCGCGCACCTGATCGACCGTGCCCACGAGACGGCCGACCCGCCAGCGGGCGAGCGTCATGCCGTCGAGCACACCGTTGGGCGTGAGCGACACGAGTCGTTCGAAGCGCCGCGCGAGATCGGCTTCACTCTCGCCGCACAGCGAGTACAGACCGAGCGATCGCCACACCGTCGCGGGATCGCGACCGACCTGCTCGCACGCCGCGTCGAGCACCGCCACGCGCTCGCGGTAGTCGGACACCGTCCAGCTCCAACACGTGTTCCATCCGTCGGCGTGCTCGGCGATCAGTCGCAGCACCTTGTCGCCCTTGCCACCGACGAACACGGGTACCGCGGCTTGAGCCGGACGCGGATCGTTGTGCGCATGGACGTCGTGGAAGCGCCCGGTGAAGTCGACGGCGCCATCGTGCAACAGCGGTCGCACGATCTGCAGCGCTTCTGCGAGTCGCGCGACACGGACGCCCGGCGACGGCATCGCCATGCCGATCGCGGCGTAGTCGGGTTCGTACCAGCCCGCGCCGAGCCCGACGTCGAGGCGTCCACCGCTCAGGAGGTCGATGGCGGCGAGCGACTTGGCGAGCACTGCGGGCGGCCGCAGCGCTTCGCACAGCACGAGCGTGCCGAGGCGAACGCGTGTGGTCGCGCGCGCCAGCGCGCCGAGCAGCACCAACGGGTCGTACACGCCGTACCGAGTGTCGTCGCCGCCGTACTTGGCCAGATCCCAGGTGAGATGGTCCGACAGCCACAGCGAATCGAAGCCGAGCGACTCGGCGCGTGCTGCCCACTCGCACACCGTGTCGAACGGCAACGGCGAGACGCCCGGGAGCGAGCAGTCGTACTGAGGGAGCGCGAGGCCGATCCGCACCGACCGTAGAGTACGCCCGTGCTCGAGTGCGTCCCGAACGTATCGGAGGGACGCGACGCCGTGGTGCTCGACGCGCTGGCGACAGCGTGTGGGCGAAGCCTCGTTGATCGACACGAAGATCCCGACCATCACCGCAGCGTGTTCACGCTCGCCGGCCCCGGACCGCGCGATGCCGAAGGCGCCGTACGCCAGCTCGCGCGCGCGGTCGCGCGCACGATCGACATCAGTGAGCACCGCGGGGAGCACCCTCGACTCGGGGCACTCGACGTGGTTCCCTTCGTGGCCCTCGGCCCTTCGAAGGTCGAACACGATCAGGCCGTGGAATCGGCACACTCGTTCGCGCGCTGGTGGTCGGCGGCGTACGACGTGCCGTGCTTCGTGTACGACGACGCGCACCCCGAGCGACGCGACCTTCCCGAAGTGCGGCGCGCCGCGTTCCGCCTGCACCGACCCGACTACGGGCCGTCGCTCCCGCACCCGACGCTCGGCGCGACCGCGGTTGGCGCGCGCAAGCCGCTCGTGGCGATCAACTGCGTGTTGGCCACCGGCGACGTGGACATCGCGAATCGCGTCGCTCGCGCCGTGCGCGAATCGAGCGGTGGCCTACGCGGCGTGCGCGCGCTCGGCTTCCATCTCGCCGCCGTCGATCGGGCGCAGGTGTCGATGAACCTGGTCGACCTCGACCGCACCGGCATGCAGGACGCCGTGCTGCACGTGCGTGATCTGGCGCGTGCCGAGCACACCGACGTGACCCGCGTGGAGCTGGTCGGCCTCGTGCCGCGCGCCGAGCTCGACCGTTGCTCCGAGGACTTCCTCGCGTGGAGCGGTCTGGATGCGACTCAGACCGTGGAAGCGCACATCCAGTCGGGACTGTGACGCCCGGCCTGAGACGCCGGCTGAGATGCCGGCCTGGGATCGGGGCTAGCCGGCGATGCCGCGGCGCGCGAGGGCACGCTGGCGGCGCAGGCGGCGACGCTCACGTTCGGACATGCCGCCCCAGATGCCGAACTTCTCGCCGTGACGCAACGCGTACTCGAGGCACTCGAGGCGCACCTCGCAGCTGTTGCAGACCGACTTCGCCTCTTTGGTGGAGGCCCCCCGCTCCGGGAAGAACAGATCGGGGTCGACACCCAAGCAGTTGGCGCGTTCCTGCCAGCGGCGGTCGTCGCCTTCGTCGAGCTCAAGTGCCGGAATGCTGAAGTGCTGCATCGGCTGCCCCCCTCGTGGTTGGTGTGAATGCCGCCGATGGAATTACAACCCTGTCAGTCTGTCTGGAGTCGCAGGGTCGGCGCAAGGGGGAGGGCCGAACTTTCAAGGCATTCGCGGTACTCTCGCCACATCGCGTGGCGGCGAGCGTTCAGTTCGCCACGCGGCGTGGTAACGCAGTCAGAGCGGGCCGACGCATCGTCGCAGCAACGCCGGTACCGTCGACCAGCACGGCGAGCCCGCGGTCGATCTCGGGGATCTGCAACGTGGCGCCGAAGCCGAAGTTCGGCGGCACACGACCCCACCACTGCGGCACCGTCGTGATCACCGAGCAGCTCGCGCCGAGCGAATCGGCGCAGTCGAACGGGTCGAGTGTCGTCGAGCCCTCGTCACCGGTCAGCGCCACCCGGACCGCCACATTCGGGTCGAGCCACCCGCGTTCGATGGCGTGCGGTACCCGGTCGAGGAAGCGGTGGGCAGCGGCCACCGAGGTCCGGTCGGGAGTGACCGCCAGCACGAGCACGTCGAGCGTGCCGAGCAGCGACGTCGCCGGGCTCCGCCGCAACGGCGGCTCCGCGACGGGGCAGTCGACCACGACGACGTCGGCTGCGACCCGCAGGCGAGCCAGCACGGACCGCAGGCGGGTCACGCTCGTGGAGTCGAGCGTGTGACCGGGCGAGATCGGCACCACCCGCAGGCGGGGCCATGCGACCCGTGCCGCCACGGCCAGCAGGGCACCACCCGACACGCCGTCCGAGAGCGAGCACACCCGCTGCATGTCAGGCCCATCGATCGCCAGACGCTTGCCCACATCGGCGTCGTGCGGGTCGGCGTCGATCACGACCACCGTCGGCTCGGGTTCCCGCGCCGCGGCGAACGCGGCCAGGTTCGCGGCGAGGCCGCGCTTGTCGGCATGGCTGTGGGCGCCGGTAACTCCGATGACGGTCACATCGATCTGCAACGGCAACGGCGAGGCCGGAAGTAAGCCGACGGATCAGGCTGTGACGATCGCCTCAGCTGTTGATTCTTGTCTCGAAATCGACTCGCACGAGGGCGCGGTGCGCTAGATCCCGCGACGACCGGCCGATGCGCAGCTCGTAGTCGCCGGCGTCGATGTACCAACCCGGTTCCACGTGACGGCGCCGGGCGAGCGGCGCGAACGGCTGGAACTCGGCCTGGCGGCTCCGGAGCTCCGGCCACGCCCGGTCGCCGTCGTCGTAGTGGGCAAAGGCCCGATCACCGAGCTCGATCGTGACCTGGCCCGACTCGCCCGGGTCGAGCTCGATCTTGGCGAAGCCCTTCAGCTCGTGGACCGGCCGGCCGAGCGACGGCTCCCTGGGCGCCACGTAGCACTGCACCACTTCGCTGCCGCGCCGGGCGCCCGTGTTCGTCACCGGGACCTCGATGCGCACGACGCCGCCCGCAGCGAAGACGCCGCCTTCGCCATCACCGGTGTGCAGCTCTGGCTGGCCGAGCGCGAACGTCGTGTACGACATCCCGTGACCGAACGGGAAGCGCACGGGCAGGTGCCGGCTGTCGTACCACCGGTAGCCCACGAGCAGCCCTTCGCCGTAACGAACCGCGCTGTTCTCGCCGGGGAACGCCCCGAACGCGGGGGTGTGCTCGATGCGTTGCGGGACGGTGGTGGGCAGACGGCCCGATGGATCGGCGACGCCCAGCACCACGTCGACGAGGGCGCCCGCCATCTCCTGGCCGCCGAACCAAGCGTGGACGACCGCAGGAACCTGGTCAGCCCACTCCATCGCCACGATCGACCCGGAGTTCACGACGACCGCAGTGCGCTCGTTGACCTGAGCGATCGCCACCGCGAGCTCGCGTTGTCCGCCCGGCAGATCCATCGCCGCGCGATCGTGACCCTCCGACTCCCAGCGCGCGTCGGTGCCGAGCACCACGAGGGCGGCGTCGCACCCGCGGGCCGCCTCGACCGCGCGCCCGAACAGGTCGACGGTTGCCGGCGGCCGACAGCCCACCCGCACACCGCACATGAGCGACGGTTCCACTGCCCGGTACTCGATCACGAGATCGTGCGGATCGCCGGCGCGCAGCTCGACGACACGCTCGACGGGTTCGCTCACCATCCCGAACTGCTCACGACCAGGAGCCGGAGGTCTGCGTTCTCCATCGAGGAGCAACGCTCCGTCGAGCAGCACGCGGGCCCGCCCGGCCTGCACCAGCGCGAACGTGTGCGCGCCCGACTCGGTCGACGTGAACGTGGCGGTCGCCCGGAAGGAGAACTCGGCCGGAACGCCTCGCGGCGCACCCCACGAGAGCAGCGCGCAATCGCGAGCGACTCGCTGCGACACCGGCTCGCCCTGCAGCTCCAGACCTTCGAAGTACTCCACGGCGATCCCCGCCTCACCGCCCGGAGTGCGCAGCTGCTGCCTCGTGATCGTGGGTGCGTTCGGCTCGGTGTCGCAGCCCGGTTCGACGACGATGTCGACGCCGGGCAAGGCCGCGCGCAGCTCATCGAGCAGCGTGGTGCTGTGGTGCGGCGTGACGGCAGCAGAACCGCCCCCGTTCACTTGCAGCACTGCCGCGTTGGGGCCGATGAGCGCGAGGCGCCGCAAGCGCGCCATGTCGAACGGCAGCACCGCGCCGTCGTTGCGCAACAGCACCATCGACTCGATCGCGGCACGGCGGGCCAGTGCCCGGTGCTCGGGGCGATCGACCGCCTGCGCGGCGGGCGGTTCCATCGGATCGTCGAGCGCGCCGAGGCGATCCCAGACCGAGAGCAGCGTGCGCACGCGCGCGTCGAGCGTTGCCTCGTCGAGGTCGCCACGCGCCACCGCATCCTCGAGGCCCGCGTACGCACGGGCCGGACCGGGCATCTCGAGATCGAGTCCCGCGCGCGCCGAACCCACCGCGGAGCCGATCGCGTACCAGTCGCTGACCACGAACCCGTCGAAGCCCCAGTCGCCGCGCAGGATGCCCGCGAGGAGCTGATCGTGCTCGCCGCACCACACACCGTTCAGCCGGTTGTACCCGGTCATCACGCCGAGACTGCCGCCGTCGCGCACCGCCATCTCGAACGGGACGAGGTAGAGCTCGCGCAAGCTGCGGTCGTCGATGAAGGAGCTCATCGTGTAGCGCTCCGTCTCGGCATCGTTGCCGACGAAGTGCTTCACCGTGGTCGCCACGCCGGCGCGCTGCGCGCCCCGCACGAACGCGGCCGCGGCGCGGCCCGAGAGCAACGGGTCTTCGGAGTAGCACTCGAAGTTGCGCCCACCGAGCGGCGACCGGTGGAGGTTGACGGTGGGCGCGAGCAACACACGACAGCCCTTGTCGCGGGTCTCCATGCCGAGCGCGGTCCCGACCGCTTCGACGAGCTCCGGGTTCCACGTCGCGCCGAGCGCGCTGCCGCACGGCACGCACAACGACGTGGCGGCGGGAACGCCGGGAAGCGTGGGGCCCCGCGCACCGCTCGGCCCGTCGGTCACCTGCAGCTTCGGTATCCCGACGCGGGGTACCGCCACCGTCGACCACAGGTCTTCGCCGGCGAGCAAGCTCGCCTTCTCCGCCAACGTCAGCTGCGCGACGAGCGCCTCGACTCGATCCGAACCGGGCTCAACCACGCAGGTTGACTACCCGTCGGTGGGTTCGAGGCGCAAGGCGGCGCTGTTGATGCAGTAGCGCTGACCGGTCGGGCGGGGACCGTCGTCGAACACGTGGCCGAGGTGCGCGCCACAGTGCTGGCATCGGGCCTCGACCCGAATCATCCCGTGACTGCGGTCGGTCTCTTCGTCGATCGCCTCGTTCTCCAGGGGTTGCCAGAAGCTCGGCCAGCCGCTGCCCGACTCGAACTTGTGCTCGCTGCTGAACAACGGCTCACCACAGCACACACAGACATAGGTGCCGTCGTCGTGGCAGTCCCAGTACTCGCCGCTGAACGCGCGCTCGGTTCCCGCGCGCCGCGTCACCTCGTACTGCTCGGGCGTGAGCCGGGCCCGCCACTCCTCGTCGGACGTGGGGAGGGTTTCCTTCGGTGTCGTCATGGTGATCAGTCTCCGATCCGGTCCCGGCGTTACGCCGAGCGCCGGTGGCGTCGCTTGTGCTCGAGGAAGTCGACGAGCACGTAGTCGCCCAGGGTCTCGGGCGTGGTGAAGAACACGCGACCCCGGTTCATGTGCATCATCCGTTCGACGAACTCGCGGAGGTAGAAGCTCTCCTCGAGACAGAACGTGTTGATGCGCACCTGGTCCTTGGTGCAGCGCTGCACTTCGCGCAGCGTCAGCTGGATCGTCTCGGGATCCGGTGGGTAGTCGAAGAACGTGCCGCCGCCGGGGAGGATGTGAGCCGTCGGCTCGCCGTCGGTGATCATGATGATCTGCTTCTGGCCGGTCTGGCGGGCGAGCATGGTGCGGGCGAGCATGAGCGCGTGCTGCATGTTCGTGCCCCACTCGTAGTCCCAGGTGGCCTCCGGCAACCGCTCGGCCTTCACCTCGCGCGCCACGCGCCCGAACGTGATGATGCCGAGGTAGTCGCGCGGGAACTGCGAGGAGATGAGCGAGTGCAGCGCCATGGCGACCTTCTTCGCCGCCAGGAACCGACCACGCATCTCCATCGACAAGCTCACGTCGAGCATCAGCACCGTGGCGCTGCGCGTGATCTGCTCGGTGCGCTCCACCTCGAAGTCGTCGGGAAGCAGCCGCACCGGCGTGCCCGCGCCCGACCGGAACACCGCATTGCGCAACGTCCGGCCCACGTCGAGATGAAACGGGTCGCCGAACTCGTAGGGCTTCGTCTCGTCGGCCCGCTCGTGACCGGCGCCGCTGCGCTCGATCTCGTGGCGGCCGGCCCGGTCGGACAGCAGCCGTTGGAAGAGGTCGCCGAGCGCGCGCTGCCCGATCTTGCGGATGCCCTTCGGCGTGAGCTCGTAGCGGCCCTCGCGCTGTTCGATCAGACCCGCTTCCTCGAGCATCTTCGCGAGGTTCTGCAGCTCACGCAGTGATGCTGCCGCGTCGTCGCCGAGCAGCTCGCCGGCCCGATCCGGATCGACCTCGGCCAGCTTGCTCGGGTCGGTGGCATTGCGCAGCATCTGCTCGAGCGTGTCGAGGTCGGAGATCTGGTCGAGCACACCCGACATCGCCGACAGCGGCATCTGCTCGTCGCCGCGGAAGCTCATCTGCTGACCCCACGGCATGTTCGGGAACGCCTTCTGCAGGTTCTGCGCCAGCTCGTCGACCTGCCAACGGAGATCCATGTCGTCGAGCAACGACTCGGCGAGCTGTTGCAGCTGCGCGCGCTGCTCCGGGCTCATCGAGTTGAGCAGCCTGCTCATCGCCGCCATCGACTGCGCCATCTGCTGGAGCAGCTCGTCGAGGCTCTGAGGGTTGCCGGGGAACATGTCGCCGTAGCGATCCATGAACCCCTCGAAGTCGGGCTCGATGCCCTGCTCGCGCTGGCGCAGCATCTCGTTCAGCTCCGCCATCATGTCCTTGGTGCGCTGGAGCTCCTCCGGCGACATCTGGCTGAGGCCCTGCGACATCTGGCTGAACATCTGATCGAGCAGCTGCTGCTTCAGCTCTTGCATCAACGCTTCAAAGCGCTCGCGTGCCGCGTCGTCCATCCAGTCGTACTGCTGTAGCTCCTGCACACGGCCGGCCAGATCGGGCGGCAACGCGTCGAGCTCCATCCGGCGGTCTCGCGCGAGCTCCTCGACGATCTCCTGTCGCCGTGGGTCGCCTGATTCGCGCGCTTCGTCGAGGCGCCGATCGATGCCTTCGCTCTCCTGGGCCAAGATCTCGTCGAGCTGGCGGTTGACGTCGTCGAACACGCCGCCCGGGTCGTAGCGGTCGAGCATGTCCCGACGGCGCTCGCGCAGCTGGTCGAGCATCTCGCGCAGGCCCTGCAGCTCGCGGCCGTTGCGGTCGCGGAAGCCCTGCTGCATCGCGCGGCGCAGCGCGGCGTTCAGGTCACCGTGGTAGAGCAGATCGTCGGTCAGCTCTCCGAGCAACGCGTCGGCGTCGAGGTCGAAGCCGGTCTGGGAGCCGTCCCAGCGGGAGTAGCGGAAGCGGGCCACGCGCGCACGCTACCGCCGCGCCGGGGGCGGCGGCCCCGAGCGCGCCTGGAGGAGACCGCGCC